>CAZGPS010000070.1:0-12217 GCA_964527675.1 uncultured Brevundimonas sp.
ATGATAGGGCGATCCGGCCAGGATGGTCACGGCGCGATACAGCTGTTCCGCCAGCATGGCCCGGGCGAGGGCGTGGGGCCAGGTCTGGGGCCCGAAGGCGAGGCTCGAGGCGGCGGCGGCGCGGACGCTGTCGTCCAGGCCGTCGGCCCCGCCGATGGCGAAGGCCAGCCGCCGCTCGCCGCCGTCGCGCAGGGCGGCGATGTGGTCGGCGAAGGCGCGGCTGGAGAAGGTGCGGCCGCGCTCGTCGCAAGCGATCAGATGGGCGCCCTCGGCGGCCTTGAGGATCAGCTCGGCCTCGGCCGCCTTGCCCGGCTTGCGGGCTTCGAGGTCGACCAGCTCCAGCGGGCCGAGGCCGAGGGCGCGACCGGCGAGACTGGCGCGCCCGGCGTAGTCGGCGGCGAGGATCGCCTCAGGCCCGCGCCCCGGCTTGCCGATGGCGATGACGGCCAGCTTCACAGGGTCGGATCAGGCGCGGGCGTCGACGCGGTGGCCGCTGTCGACCGACCAGATCTTCTCGATGTTGTAGAAGGCGCGGACTTCCGGGCGGAACAGGTGGACGATGACGTCGCCGGCGTCGAGCAGCACCCAGTCGCAGTGAGGCAGGCCGGAGACCTTGACCTTGCCCAGCCCCTTTTCCTTCAGCGTGCGCTGCAGGTGGTCGGCGAGGGCGCCGACGTGGCGGTGCGAGCGGCCCGAGGCGATGATCATGGTGTCGGCCATGGGGCTTTTGCCCTTAAGGTCGATCAGGACGATGTCCTGGGCCTTGTCCTCGTCGAGGCGCGTCAGAACGGCCTGTTCAAGGGCGTTGGAGCCGACGGGAAGGGGGGCCTGCGGACCATCTTCGGAATGGATGGGCGCGATCGGGTCCATCTCATGCGCCGTGTTCGAGACGGCGCTGTCTTGCGCGTCGTGCGCGGGCGAGGGGGTCAGCGGAGGGCTCCAGGGAGAATTACTAAAGCGGCAGTCTAGCACAGACGGGCCCGGGCGTCACGCACCGTGGCCGGCGGCGGTCGCGGGGGTCGCCGAACCGGCCCGGATGGCGGTCGAGGAGCGGTGGTTCAGCGGCGCCGTCAGATAGGTCCAGGCCGGGGCCTCGAGATGCGCCAGCAGGCGGGCGCGCGAGGCCGGTACGCGGGCGTCGGCGAAGCGGGCGGCGGCCTGGGCGGTGCGGCTTTCCAGCTCGGATCCGGGCCGCGCGATCACCGCCACGGGCATCAGCCGCATGATGTCGGTCCAGCCGCGCCAGCGGTGAAAGGTCGCGAGATTGTCCGATCCCATCAGCCAGATGAAGCGCACGCCCGGATAGCGGGCGGTCAGGGCGCGCAGGCTGTCGACGGTCCATTGGGTGCCGATGCGGGTCTCGAAGTCGGAAACGACCATGGACGGACCCGAGGCCGCGCGGGCGGCGGCGGCGCGGGCCGAGGCCATGCGCTCGGCCAGGGGGGCGCTGTCGCGGGCGTCCTTGAGCGGGTTCTGCGGCGACACCAGCCAGATCACCCGGTCCAGACCGAGCCGGCGCAGGGCCGTCTCGGCGACGTGGGCGTGGCCGTCATGGGCCGGATTGAACGAGCCGCCGAAGACGCCGACCTTCATGCCGGGCTGGAGCCCGAGGCCGTCGCGCAGTCCGCCCGGGCGGGGGCCGAACGCCCTTGGCGCGGGACCGGCGTGGAAGAAGGACAAGGCGGGGGGCTCGCGGGGCTTATGCTCAGGAGTGAACTAACACGGCCCGGGCCCCCCTGTCGCGGGGGTTCAGCCGGGTTGTTTCTTGAAGGTGTCTCCGACCTCGGCGGCGTCCGGGCCGTCGGGGCCGGCGCTGCGGCGTTCGCGCTCGCCGTTGCGTTTCACCGCGGCGTCGGACGTCGAGGCGTCCGGCTTGCCGGGCGGGATGGCGCCGTTGGCGTTGCGGCCGCCGGTCTGGTTCCTGTCGGTCATGGGAGGCTCCTTTGCAGAGGAAAGGAGCGGGTGCGGGATTGCGTTCCGCCGTCAGCCGTCGAAGTCGGCGCAGACGCGGTGCATCCGGGCCAGGTATTAGGCCAGTGAGCCGATCCCGACCTCGTCACGCCGCGCCTGGACCTCTTCCGGTTCCTCGGGGTCATCGGGCTCCCGGAGATCCCTCGCCAAGAATGCGGTTCCGCGATCCGCCTAGTTCAGCTGCAACCGCACCCGGTCCACCGACATTCGACGATACGCCTCGGTCGGGTCGTCCAGTGAGCGAGCGCGCGACAGGGCCTCCAGCGCCCCGGCCAGCGCTCCCTGCTTCTCGCGCGCGGCGGCGACGTCCAGCCACGGGCGGTGATCCTCGGGATCGAGCAGGGCGCGGCGCAGGGCCGAACGCTCGGCGCCCTCGAAATCCTGGGCCCGGATGGCGCGGCTGAACAGCACGTTCTGGAGGCGCAGCAAGGCCTGCCGGTCGCTGACGGGGGCCATCAGCACGTCGAGGCGGTCGGCGACGTGGGGCGTGAGTCCGGCCCGCAGCGCCCGGCGGGTCAGTTCGGACGGCAGCACCAGCCGACCCTGGCTGAAGGGGTCCAGCGCCACGGGCCCGTCCGGCGTTTCGACCCGCAGCAGAAAATGGCCCGGAAAGTCGACGCCCCGGCACTTCACCCCGGCCCGCCGCGCTGCGTCGAGGTAGTAGATCGCCAGCGTCGCCGACAGGCCGCGCCGGCGCTCGGCCACGTCGATAACGTCGGTATTGCCGGGCTGATCGTAGTTCAGCAGGTCACCGTTCAGCCGCAGATCGGAGGCCATGGTCTCGGCCAGGGCCTCATCGGGGCCTTCGTCGCTGATGCGCTCCGCCAGCCGTTCCGCCGCATTGTCAGCGAGGGTCCGCGCCGGCGCGGGGTCGCGGAACGGATAGTCATGGATGGCGCAGGCGATCGCCGCCGCGAGCAGGGGGAACTCCCCGTCGTCGGCCTGACCCGCCTCTATCAGCACCCTTTCGGCCTCGTCACGCGTCACGCCCGCCCCCTCCCGAACGGCCAACGCCCCGACGATGGCGCGGAAGCCGGCCCGGAGCCAGCGCCACCATATCGATTCGGAGCAGATGCCCGGCCAGGCTGGGTCTTTGGCGCAACACCGCGTGCCCCGCGGCCAGCAGCCGGTCATACTGTTTCGCTGACAGGGCGGCGAGCGCCAGATCCACGGTGGCGCGGCGCTTGACCTCGACCACCGCCAGGATGCGGCCGCGCCGGGCGAGGATATCGATCTCTCCGGCCCGGGTCTTCAACCGGAACCCCAGCACCTGATAGCCCCGGCTCATCAGCAGGGCGGCCGCGATCCATTCGGATCGATGCCCCAGCCGGTGCGACAGGGCCCCCAGCGCGACGCGCCAGCCGCGCTTGGCCGCGACCACCCTCGGCGCCTTGAGGCGATCCGGGGGCGCGGCGCGGGTCACCGGCCCTGCAGTTCCAGCGCCCGCCTGTACAGCGGCTTGCGCGGCAGGTTCAGCGCCTTGGACACTTCCGCCGCCGCCTCGCCCGGCGGCAGGCGGGTCATGGCCTCGGCCAGGGCCGCGTCCGCGTCCGCCTCTGACGCTGTTTCGACGTCTCCCGGCCCGATCACGACGACGATCTCGCCCTTCGGGCCCTGGCAGCGGGGATCGACGGCCAGTTCGGGCAGGGTTCCGCGCACGCACTCCTCGTACATCTTGGTCAGTTCGCGGGCGACGGCGGCGGGGCGAGGCCCCAGCACGGCCGCCATATCGGCCAGGCTGTCGGCGAGGCGCGGGCCGCTTTCGAAGAAGACCAGGGTCTGGCGACCGGTGCGCAGCTCCTCCAGCGCCGTTCGCCGCGCCCCCGATTTCGGCGGCAGGAAGCCGGCGAACAGCACCCGGTCCGCCGGCAGGCCGGCGATGCACAGGGCCGCCAGCAGGCTGGAGGCGCCGGGGATCGGATGGACCGGCAGGCCCTCGGCGATCACCGCCCGCGCCACGACGAAGCCCGGGTCGCTGACCAGCGGGGTGCCGGCGTCGGACACCAGCGCCACCACCGCCCCCTCGCGCAGCCGCTCGATGGCCAGTTCCGCCGCCCGGGCCGAGGCGTGGTCGTCGCAGCGCTCCAGCCTGGCCTTCAACCCATAGGCCGACAGCAGCTTGCCGGTGACCCGCGTGTCCTCGGCCAGCACCAGATCGGCGGCGGCCAGCACGTCGAGAGCCCGCAGCGTCATGTCGCGCAGGTTGCCGATCGGGGTCGCCACCAGATAGAGGCCCGGCGCGACGGGGCGCGGCGGCGGGGCGGTCGGGGGAAAGACGGAGGGATCGGGCATCGACGGGACCGTGCCAGCGCGCCGCCCTGGCCTCAAGCGCCGATGGCGCTACAGCGTCTTCTTGTAGCCGAGGTGGCTCGCGGTGAAGCCCAGCTGTTCGTAGAATCGATGCGCCTCCGGCCGATCCCGATCGGTGGTCAGCTGGACCAAACCGCAGCCGCGCGCCCGACATTCGCCGATCGCCCATTCGAAGGCGCGTCGCCCCAGCCCTTCCCCGCGATGACCGGCGGCGATGCGGACCGCCTCGATCTGGCCCCGCCACATTCCCTTTCGCGAGAGGCCCGGGATGAAGGTGATCTGCAGGGTTCCGACGATGTCGTCGCCCTCCGTCACCACCGCGAGCAACTGGTTCGGATCGGCCTCGATCGCCGCGAATGCATCAAGATAGGCCGCGCGTAGCGGCCCGGTCGCATCCTCGCGCAGACGCCCGATCGGATCATCGGCCAGCAGCCCGACGATGGCGGGAAGATCGGAGCCGCGGGCGCGGCGGAAAGCGAAGGTCACCATGCCCGTCTTCATAGAGACAGCGGCGGCCTCTCAACAACTGTTCGAGGACGGAACCTCGCGACAGGGCCGGGGTTTTGGCTCCATGCCGGACGACAAGACCTCTGCCGACGATCCCCGCCAAGGCCCCCTGCATCCCGCGGCGGGCGATGGCGTCGTGGTCGTCAAGGACCCGCCCAACGCCGAGATGCATATGACGCCGGATGAGGCCGACATCTCGGGCATCCGCATGCTTGACGCGGCGGATCTGGCTCGCAAGCCGGCGCATGCCCGCGCGGTCAAGCCGGGCTCCGGGCGGCCAGTCTCAGGCCAGTAGAGCCTTCAGGACGCTATCCAGAACGGGACGGCCCTTGCCGGTGGCGATGACGCGGCCGCCCCGAAGCTTCAGAAAACCGTCGTCGACGAGCGGGCCGGCCGCGGCGGTCCGCCCCAGCGCCGTCAGGTCGGCCAGAGCCGCGCCCTCCACGGTGCGAAGGCCCAGCAGCACCCGCTCCTCGGCGGCTCCGCGCGCATCCAGCGCCTCGCGGTCGGCCCAGGGCGCTCCCGCATCGACAGCGGCCAGGTACGCTGCGATCCCCCGATGAGCGACCGTCGCGGTGCGCGCCCCCCCCAGCGTCAGCCGGCCATGCGCCCCGGGGCCGACGCCGACATAGTCTCCGCCGCGCCAGACATGGATATTATGGCTCGACCGGGCCGCATCGCCCCGGGCATGGTTGGACACTTCATAGGCCTCGAACCCGGCCCGTTCGAGCACCGCCTGGGTGGTCTCGTACAGGGCGGCGGCGGCGTCCTCTTCAGGCGGCGACCAGGCGCCTCGCGCCACGGCCCGGCCGAAGGCAGTCGTCGGCTCGATGGTCAGCTGATAGGGCGAGACGTGCTCGAAACCGAGATCGAGCGCCTCGGTCAGTTCAGCGGACCAGCCCGCCACCGTCTGGCCGGGGCGGGCGTAGATCAGGTCGATCGACAGCCGGTCGAAGGCCTGCGCCGCCGCCGCCACGGCCCGTCGCGCCTCGTCCGCCGAATGGTTGCGTCCGAGGAAGGCCAGCGCTGCGTCGTCGAGCGCCTGCACCCCCATCGACAACCGGTTGACCCCGGCGGCCGCCAGCGCCGCGAACCGGTCGGCCTCGGCGTCGGTGGGGTTGGCCTCCAGGGTGATCTCGACGGGGCCGGCGACCGGAAACAGCGCTTGCGCCCGAGCGATCACCGCCGCCACCGCCCCCGGCGCCATCAGCGACGGCGTACCGCCGCCGAAGAAGATCGACGTCAGCCGGCGCGGTCCGGTCAGCGCGGCCTGGGCCTCAAGGTCTGTCAGGATCGCCTCGACCAGCGCCGCCTGTTCCTCGCCCCGTCCGCGGTCGCGCACGACGTTGAAATCGCAATAGGGGCAGATGCGGGCGCAGTAGGGCCAGTGGACGTAGAGGGCGACGTCCGTCCCGGGATCGGGGACCGGGTCAGTCAATCAGCGCCGCCTTGAGCTTTTCGAAGGCCCGGGCGCGGTGGCTGATCGAGTCCTTCAGCTTCGGATCCAGTTCACCGAAGGTCTGGTCGTGGCCTTCGGGGATGAAGATCGGGTCGTAGCCGAAGCCGCGGTCGCCGCGCGGGGGGAAGGTCAGCCGGCCCTCGACCCGGCCCTCGACGACCACCGCCGGTCCATCCGGCCAGGCCACCGCCAGGGCGGAGGTGAACCAGGCCCGGCGGTCGTCCGAACCGATTTCCTCCAGCCGCTCCTCGACCTTGCGCATGGCCAGGGAGAAATCCTTGTCCGGACCGGCCCAGCGGGCGGAAAATATGCCCGGCGCGCCGTCCAACGCCGCCACCGACAGGCCCGAGTCGTCGGCCAGTGCGACCTCGCCCGACCGGTCCGCGGCGTGCCGCGCCTTGAGCAGGGCGTTGCCGACGAAGGTGGTCTCCGTCTCGTCCGGCTCCGGCAGGCCCAGCGCCGCGGCTGTGACCACCGCGTAATGTCCGCCCAGCAGCGCCTCGATCTCGGGAACCTTGCCCGGATTGTGGGTCGCCGCCACCAGCCGCATCCCTTTGATAAGCCTGAGTTTCATCCCGATCACGCGCCCTGTAACGATCCATTGCCAAAGTTTAATATCGTTAAACGATATGTAACATGACTTCCCTCAATGCACGGCCTATCTATTATCTCAAGAACGGAGGTCGCAACGTTCCCCGATACGAGCCAAGTCGGCAATATCGATGCAGCGGCACAACGAACGAGGGGCAAAAACGCCCTTCACTCAGGATCAAGAGAGAACGACGATGAACACCATGAACGCTTCCTACTTCCTCGAAAAGGTCGGCCACGGCATCCTCAACGCCTTCCTGCTCGCCGCCCTGCCGACCGCTCTGGTCACCACCCTCGTCCAGGCCCTGTGATTCAGCCCTGGCCCCAGGTCGCCGAGGCGACACGGCCAGCCGAATGTCTCACCGGAGCTTTGACGATCTGCATGACAAGCGCGATGTATAAGACCGCGCGTGGGTTCGCCGGACCCCGCGCGGCATTCGCGCCTGGACTTCCGGCCTGAACGAGGCCCCATGCGATTCCCGAAGACGACATCGCTCGGGATTCGCGCCCCCTCCCTGCCGCACCTGAACCTCGTCTCGATCTCCAGCGTGGCCGGAACGGCCTGCGCCGTCGCCTTCTGGGTCCTGACCGTCGGCGCCGTACTCATCCCCGCCGCCGTGATTGGTCTGAAGCTGCTGTCGCCCGACGCCATGCTGACCGCCGGAGAAGGCGCGGACGCGATCCAGTTTTCCCTGCCGTGGGCCTATGTCCTGCTGGTGGCCACAGCGGCCTTCGCCTATCTGGCCATTTCGGCGCTGATCTTTCGCCTGTTGATCCGCATCGTCGCCACGCTGCGGGTGGGCGACCCGTTCCACCCCTTGAACGTCCGCCGGCTGCACCAGATCGGGGCCGCCTTCGCCTCGGTCACGCTCGGCGTCTGGGTCGGCCAGTTCGTGGTCGCCCGTTTCGTGCGCGGCGCCATGCCGGCGCCCAGCCTGTTCGACCTGATCACCCCCTCCTTCGCGGTCGTCATCATCGTCGTCATCGCCGAGGTGTTCCGCGAGGGCGCGCGGCTGCGCCGCGAATCCGAGCTGACCGTCTGACATGGCCGCGCGCTCGACCGGCCTGGCCCTTTTCGACATCCCGCTCGGCGGGTAGGAACACGCATGGCCATCCGCGTCCAGCTTGACCGCATCCTCCTCGAACGGCGCATGTCGCTGACCGAGCTGGCCGACCGCGTCGGGGTCACCCTGGCCAATCTGTCGATCCTCAAGACCGGCAAGGCGCGGGCCATCCGCTTCACCACCCTGGACGCCCTGTGCCGCGAGCTGAACTGCCAGCCGGGCGACCTTCTGGTGCAGACGCCGGGCCCGCAGGACGCCGGCGCGGAAGAGGACGCCGACGGGACCGCCCCCGGCGCGACATGAGCCGGCGCGACGATCTGAGTCCCGACGACCGTCGCATCTGGGCGAGGGTCGCGGGCTCGGTGACGCCGGCCAGGCCGAAGAAGGCCGTCCGCATCATCCCAGGCGCCGCCGTGACCGATCCGCCCGCCGCGCCGCTGCCGAAGGGGCCGGTGAAGAGCCGCGGCGTCTCGATCCCCTATACGCCGCCCGCCCCGGCCCCGGCCCGCCCGCGGGGGCATCCCGAGGCGCTGGAGCCGCGCCGCCAGCGCCGGCTGTCGCGCGAGCGCGATCCGATCGAGGCGAGGATCGACCTGCACGGCTACGGCCGTTTCCAGGCCCAGGACGCCCTGACCGCCTTCCTGATCGGGGCCCAGGCGCGCGGCTATCGCTCGGTGCTGGTGATCACCGGTCAGGGCCGGCGCGGCGGCAGCGGCGTCATCCGCGCCTCGGTGCACGAATGGCTTCAGGGCCCGGCCCTGCGTGGGGTGGTGTCGGGTTTCGCTGCGGCCGCGCGGCATCACGGCGGCGACGGGGCCCTGTATGTGACGATCCGGCGGGGCTAGAGGCGCAGGCCGGCCGCCCTGGCCAGGCCTTCCAGCGAGGTCATCGGTCGCGGGCCCCAGTGGGCGATGACTTCGGCCGCGGCGAGGGACCCCAGCTTGCCGGCGTCCTCCAGCGGCAGGCCGCGGGCGAGGCCCAGCAGGAAGCCGGCGGCGTACTGGTCGCCGGCGCCGGTGGTGTCCACCACCTTGTCGACAGCGTAGGCGGCGACCTCGACCCGGTCCGCACCGCCGTTGCCGAACACCACCGAGCCGGCTGCGCCGCGGGTGACGGCGGCGATGTCGACGATACGGCCCAGATGGGCGGCGGCGGCGTCGAAATCCTCGGTCTCGAACAGGGCGGCCAGCTCGGCCTCATTGGCCAGGACGATGTCGGCCGAAGCCGCGATGAAGGCCAGCAGTTCGGCCCGCCAGCGATGCACCACGAAACTGTCCGACAGGGTGATGGCGACCTTGCGTCCGGCGGCGTGGGCGGCGGCGGCGGCGGCCTCGAAAGCGGCCCGGGCCGGGGCCGGGTCGAACAGATAGCCTTCCAGATAGACGATGGCCGAGGCCCCGATCAGGTCGGCGTCGATGTCGGCGACCGACAGCTGGTTGGCGGCGCCGAGGAAGGTGCACATGGTGCGCTGGCCGTCGGGGGTGACGTTGATCATGCAGACGCCGGTGGCGGCGTCCGCCAGCGGCGGGGTCTCGAAATGCACCCCGACGGCATGGATGTCGTGGGTGAAGACGCCGCCCAGCTGGTCGGCGGCGACCTTGCCGATATAGGCCGCACGGCCGCCGAAGGAGCCGACGCCGGCGACGGTGTTGCCTGCCGAACCGCCGGAGGCTTCAACCCCGGCGGCCATGGCGGCGTAGAGGGCGGCGCTGCGCTCGGCGTCGACCAGCTGCATCGAGCCGGCCGTCAGGCCCTGGGCGTCGAGAAAGGCCGGATCGCAGGGAGCGAGAACATCGACGATGGCGTTGCCGACGGCGCAGACGTCGTAGGAGAAGGGCTGGGTCATGGCCGCGGCCATAGCGGGCGCAGGCCGCGCACGCCAGACCCAGTCTTGCACAAGCGTAACTTGAGCGGCGCCCGGGCCCGGGGCAATGGTTCCTCCCCCATCCGGAGACTCCCATGCTGAGCCTGCTGATCGCCCTCGCCCCGACGCTGCTTCAGGACCCGTCCGCGCTTCCCGACGGAGGCCGGCTGGCGGAGGGGCGGACCTGCTACACGCTGAACATGACCCGCGGCGAGGTCACGCGCCCGATCGGCGTGACCTGGCAGAGCGTCGCGCGGACCACCCGTGAGGGGCGCGAGGTGCTGGAAATTGTGGTTCACCAGTCGGTCAACGGCGGCGCCTTCGACATGCGCGACGAGTTCGTGCTCGACGCGGCGACCCTGCGCCCGATTTCCCTGACCAACCGCCGCAAGGGCGAGGTGCATGTGCGCGCCGCCTATGGCGACGACCGCATCACCGGGGAGCGGACGGGCGACGACGGATCCGTCACGCCGATCGACGTGCCGCTGGAGGGGCCTGTGTGGGAAGGCAATCTCTTCGGCCTGACCTTCGCCGCCCTGCCGCTGGCCGAGGGGGCCAGGTTCAGCCTGCCGTGGTGGCAGTACGACAAGGGTTTCGGCCGGTTCACCGTCCGGGTGACGGGCTCGGAAACGGTCGAAACCCCGTCGGGCGCGGTCGAGGCCTGGGTCGTGGAGGCGGCGCCGGGCGAGGGCCCGCCCCTCCGCTATCTGATCAGCAAGACGGACCACCGCGAACTGGCCTACAGCGCCGCCCAGGGGTCGCAAACGCTCGGCGGCGATTGCTCGGGAATCGCCACCCCGTGACGAGCCGTATCGCTGTCCTGACCCCCGACCCCGGCGACTCCTCCTACGCCGGTCAATGGCCCGGCGTGCTGGAGCGGCTGGCCGGGGCCCTGGCGACCGTCGGGGTCGCCGTCGAGCCGACGCCATGGACCGACCATGTCGAGGACGCCTCGGGCCTGACCGGCTATCCGCTGGTCCTGCCGCTGATCGTCTGGGGCTACCACCGCGACCATGAGCGCTGGATGCAGGCCTGCGCGACCTGGGCGGAGGCCGGGGTGCGAATGCTGAACCCGGCGACGGTGATCGGCTGGAATTCCGACAAGTCCTACCTCGGCCGGCTGGTGGAAAAGGGCGTGGCCATCCCTGAAACCGTCTGGGTCGAGGGCGTCACGCAAGACGATGTCGAGGCGGCGTTCGACCGGCTCGGGTCCGATGTGATCATCGTCAAGCCGCGCGTCTCGGGCGGGGCGTGGAAGACGCTGCGCCTGTCGCGCGGAGATCGTCTGTCTGGCGCTCCGGAGGGCCCGGCGATGATCCAGCCCTATCTGCCGTCGATCGAGACCGAGGGCGAAACCTCCCTGCTGTTCTTCGGCGGGCGGCTCAGCCACGTCGTCAACAAGCGGCCGGTCGCCGGCGAATTCCGCATCCAGGTCCAGTTCGGCGGCCAGTATGTCCTGCTGCCCGAGCCGCCGCCGGCGGCGCTGGCCCTGGCGGAAAAGACCCTCGCCGCCATCGACGAGGATCTGCTGTACGCCCGCATCGACATGGCGCAGGGGCCGGACGGCGAATGGCTGCTGATGGAGGCCGAACTGATCGAGCCGGACTTCTATCTCGGCTCGGCGCCCGAAGGCGGCCGGCGCTTCGCGGAGGCGGTCAAGGCGCGGCTCTGACCGCCGGGAAAGTGTCCGGTTGTCGGCGAAAATTCGTGGGACACTTTCGGACACTTTCGGACACTTCGGACATTTCGCCTTTCCCGTCTCACACGGGACGCAGTGTAAACCCGCTCGCTCCTGCGGCGGGTACAGGACGCTGGGGGGCCTGTCCGACTGAGAGAATTCAAGGGGATAGGGCGCGAGATTGTGCGGGCTGGCGGCGGATTGTCAGCAGTGCGAGGACCCGCTCCCAACGGAAGAGGGCTTGAGCGCCCGGGAGCGAAGCGATCGGCCGCGCGAAAGGGTGAGGGGCTACGGTTGGCAGTCGGCATATGCCGTACCCCTGTCCGGAGCGGCGGCTTGCGCCGATGGAAATCAGTCGACCCTCATCCGACGGGGCTTCGCCCCGCCACCTTCTCCCATTGGGAGAAGGAATTAGCTGGCCTCGCCCAACGCCATCAGCCCCGCCCGGGAGGGGCACAGGTCGCTGATCACGCAGGCGCTGCATTTCGGCCGCCGCGCCGTGCAGGTGTAGCGGCCGTGCAGGATCAGCCAGTGATGGGCCTTGGGCAGCCAGTCTTCCGGCACGATCCGGTGCAGCTGGGCCTCGACCTTGTCGGGGGTGGCGGCGTTGGCGAGACCGAGGCGGTGCGAGACGCGGAAGACATGGGTGTCGACGGCGATGGCCGGCTCGATCCCCAGCTCGTTCAGCACCACGCTGGCGGTCTTGCGGCCGACGCCAGGCAGGGCCTGCAGCGCCGCGCGGGTCAGCGGGACCTGGCCGCCGTGCTGCTCCA
>CAZGPS010000071.1:0-12100 GCA_964527675.1 uncultured Brevundimonas sp.
CGGCCGCCACCAGCAGGTTCGCGACCAGCTTCGCCGTGATCGGCACCCGCGGCTGATCCTTGCGGTCCTGCCTCGCATACCCGAAGTAAGGCAGCACCGCCGTGATCCGCGACGCCGACGCCTTCGCCCTTGCCGCCCGGATCCGAAATGGTGGCGGCGAATCCCTGGACCTTGCCGGGCAGGACCGGGGCGGCGTCGATACGGATCACGGCGTGGCCGATCTCGGCGCCCTGGCGGTCGAGCAGGGCGACCCGCACCGGCGGGGCGATCCGCTCCTGGTCGCGCACATTCCTGAGCGCGCCGGAGACCAGCACCTTGCCGGGATCGTTGGGGGCGGCGCGGGCGGTGATCGCCTCGAACTCGAGCCCGGTCGGATTCACGGTCAGGCCGACGGCGGCGTAGGCGGCGGCGGCGCGCGGAGCGAGCTCGACCACCTCGATGCGGAACAGCCAGGCGGAGGCGAGCAGCACGGCGAAGGCGGAGGCTATTCCGGCCCAGACGGCGCCATGGGCGGCGGCGCGGCGCAGGCGGCGCTGTTGCTCGGCCCGGGCGCGGAAGGCGCGGGGAAGTTCGGGGGCCGGCGTCGCGGCGAGGGACTCGGGCGCGGGATCGGCGGTGCGGGCGGTTTGCGGCGCGACGCCCGGGGGGGAGGCCGACAGCTCCAGCGGCTCTTCCAGGGTCGCGCGCCAGGTATGTTTGCAGTCCTTGCAGCGCACCATGCGGCCGCCCGGGCCGATCGCTTCATCGGGGGTGAAATAGCTGGTGGCGCAGGACGGGCAGGTCAGTATCATGTGCGCTGACTGCGAGGCTCTTCGCCCCCTCCCGTCGCGGCCTGGCCGCGTCCTGACCCGAAATCGATGCCCGTTCAGCCCCGCCGCGCCGCCATGACCGCCTCCGCGACCGACACCGTCCGCCTTGCGGGCGTCGGTTTCAGCTATGCGAACGGCCCGAACGTGCTGCGGGACATTAACCTCATATTGCCCGCGGGCTCTTTCCACTTCCTTACCGGGCCTTCCGGGGCGGGAAAGTCGACACTGCTGAAATTGCTGACCCTCGCGCGGCGGCCGACGGCGGGACGGCTGGACCTGTTCGGGGAAGAGGCCGGCGCGGCGCCGCGGGCGGCCCTGCCCGGTTTCCGGCGGCGCATGGGGGTGGTGTTCCAGGACTTCCGCCTGCTGGACCACCTGTCGGCCTTCGACAATGTCGCCCTGCCGTTGCGGCTGGCCGGGGCGAAGCGCGAGACCTATGCCGGCGACGTTGAGGAAATGCTGGACTGGGTCGGTCTGGGCGAGCGGATGGACGACCGGCCGCCAACCCTGTCGGGCGGCGAAAAGCAGCGACTGGCCATCGCCCGGGCGGTCGTGACCCGGCCCGCGCTGATCCTGGCTGACGAGCCGACCGGCAGCGTCGACGCCGTCATGGGCGAGCGGCTGCTGAAGCTGTTCCAGTCGCTGAACCGGTTGGGGACCACCGTGCTGATCGCCAGCCATGACGAGGCGCTGGCGCGGGCGTCGGGGGCGGCGCTCTTGCGTCTTGAGGGCGGGCGGCTGTCCGGAGGCGCGACATGATCCGACGGTGGTTGTCAGGCCGGGGCGGGATCCTGCCGAGGGACGGCGGCGGCGAGCCGTGGCTGGCGGCGGTGATCGCCGTGCTGTGCTTCCTCGCCTGCCTGTCGGCGGTCGGCGCCATGGCCGCCGACCGGGCGGCGCACGGCTGGGCGCGGGAGCTGCGCAGCGAGGCGACGGTGCAGGTGCGGCCCCGGGTCAATGAGACCGGGGCCGAGGCCGCCGCCCGCGCCGCCGAAACCTTGGCGGGGGTGACCGGCGTCGCGGAGGCCGAGGCCATGGACCGCAAGACGGCCGAGGCCCTGTTACGGCCGTGGGTCGGGGACGCGGTCCTGCCCGACCTGCCCCTGCCCTATCTGGTCACCGTGCGGCTGGATCGCGAGGCCCCGGCCAGCGCGGTGAGCCTGAGCCGGGCCCTGGCCGAGGCCGGGGTCGACGCCACGGTCGACGACCACAGCCTGTGGCGCGGCGAGGTCGAGCGATCGGCGGCGCTGATCACCGCCCTGGCCGCGGCCGCCTTCCTGCTGACCGCCGGCGGGGCGGGGGCGGCTGTCGTCTACGCCACCCGGGCCGGGATGGCGGCGCAGCGGACCATCATCGAGACGCTGAGCCTGAACGGCGCCCCGGACGGGCGGATCGCCGGCCTGTACCAGAGCCGCTACGGCCGGCTGGCGGCGGGGGCCGGGGCGGTTGGAACGGGCACAGCGATGGCGCTGGTGGCGGGGCTGAGGGTCCTCGGCGGCGCGGAAGGGGTGACGCCGGCCCTGCCGGTGGCGTGGAGCGATCTGTTGATGCTCTCGCCATGTCCGCTGCTGGCCGCTACGGTGGCGCTTGTCGCGGCGCGGATGACCGCGCTGGCGCGACTGCGCGGCGGTCACTAGGTTAACGCCATGAAGTTTCTCACCTTCATCGCCATCATTGTCGTGATCTGGCTGGCCGGGCTGTTCGCCTTCGCCGAACGGGTGCGCGGCTATGCGCCGGCCGCCGAGCCGGCGCGGGCCGACGCCATCGTGGCCCTGACCGGTCCTTCCGCCGAGCGCGTCAACGCCGCCATCCGCCTGCTGGAGCAGGACAAGGGCAAGCGGGTGCTGATTTCGGGCGTCAACCGCGAGGTGCGCCGCCAGGAGCTGCGCGCCCTGACTCCCGGATCGAGCCAACTGTTCAACTGCTGCGTCGATCTCGGCTTCGAGGCCGAGGACACCATCGGCAACGCCCAGGAGATCGCCGCCTGGGCCGAGGCCAAGGGGTATGACAGCCTGATCGTGGTGACCTCGGACTATCACATGCCGCGGGCCCTGACCGAGATCCGGGCCGCCGGGCCGGCGCTGGCGCTGACGCCCTATGCCGTCGAGACGCCGTCTCTGGACGATACGGACTGGTGGCGGGCCGCCGTGACGGCGCGGCGCATGACGCTGGAATATATGAAATATCTCGCCGCCCTCGGCCGGGCGCTGGTCGGCCATGTGGGCGAGCGGCCGGCCGCCGAGGGGGCCGCCCCCCCGACCGAAAAGGCCGCCTGACGTGACCACCCTGCGCTCGCTCGTCTTCGTGCTGTGGCTGTATCTGTCGATGGCGCTGTTCGCCGTCGGCCTGTCTCCGGCGCTGCTGATGCCCTACCGGCAGGCCATGTGGGTGATCCGCAACTGGTCGCGCTTCGTGCTGTTCGGCCTGCGCTGGATCGCCGGTGTCAGGGTCGAGTTCCGCGGGCTGGAGCATATGCCGGTCGGTGCCGGCCTGATCGCCGGCAAGCACCAGGGCATGCTCGACGTCATCGCGCCGTTCGCGGTGCTGCCGGACAACTGTTTCATCATGAAGAAGGAGCTGCGGCCCCTGCCCTTCTTCGGCTGGTTCGCGTGGAAGACGGGGATGATCGCGGTCGATCGGTCGGCGCATTCGAAGGCGCTGAAGGAGATGGTGCGGCAGGCGCGGACGCGGTTCGCGCAGGGGCGGCAGATCCTGATCTTCCCCGAGGGGACGCGGACGCCGGTGGGGGCGGCGCCGGACTACAAGCCGGGCATCGCGGCGCTGTACCGGGACCTCGACTGCCCGTGCACGCCGATGGCCACCAACTCGGGGGTGCACTGGCCGGCGCACGGGTTCCGGCGCTATCCGGGGACGGTGGTCTATGAGTTCCTGCCGGCCATCCCGGCGGGGCTGAAGCGGGCGGAGTTTATGGCGTTGCTGGAAGAGCGGATCGAGGGGGCTAGCGGGGCGATGCTGGGAGTTGATGCCGTGGAGTGCCTAGCGTGATCCGCACGGTTTTCGCCCTGATTGCCGTGGTCCTTCTCTCGGGATTCGGCGAACCCGACCGGTACGCAGCGGGGCAGGTCTGGGAATACCGGACACGCCCCACCGACACCGGGTCATTGCTGAAGATCCAACAGGCCGAGAACCATCCCGATTTCGAAGGTCCCGTCTATCACATCTCGATTATCGGCCTTCGCTTCCGGGACACCGGGATCGATCCGGTCGTCCCGCATACGCCGGTCAGCCGCCGAACCCTGGACGCCAGTGCTACCCGTCTGAGCAGCGAGACGCCGGACTTTCCCGATCCCCGGGAAGGCATCGCCATATGGCGGAGCGACAAGGGCGGCGTATTTACGATCAGCGTTGCAGAGATCGTTGAGTTCGTGGACCAGCAGGTCTCGCGCCAATAGGGCGGCCTAGCGCAGCCTCTCCCACGCCAGCGCATACACTTTGTCCTTGCCCAGCGCGGCCGCCATCGGCGGGTCGGCGAACAGGCCGGCGATGGCGGGGTCCCTCACATCCAGACCGCCGGTGAAGGCGCCGAAGGCGGGGAGGACGGCTCTCCGGCCGTCGGTGACGAAGGCGGGACGGCGGACGCCGCGGCCGTGGGCGGCGACGCGGGCGGCGGGATGGAGGTGGCCGGCGATCTCGCCGGGGCGGACGCCGGGCTGCGGCTCGTGGATCAGACGCAGAGAACCAAGGGAGAGGGTCTCGACCACCTCGCCGGGGAGAGTTTCCACGCTGTCCGCGAGGGCGGCGATGTCGTGGTTGCCTTCCAGCCAGAGCCAGTCGCGGCCCACGGCCAGCCGGTCGAGGCGGGCCCTGTCGTCGGGGGCCATGCGGGCGACGGACTTCGAGTCGTGGAAACTGTCGCCGAGGAGGACCACCGCGGCGGGCTGGAGGGCGTCGATCTCGGCCTCGAGCCGGTCGAGGGTGGCGCGGCTGTCGTAGGGCGGCAGCATCTGGCCGCGGGCGGCGAAGGCCGAGCCCTTCTCCAGATGCAGGTCGGCGGCGATCAGGGTGCGGTGGTTCAGCACCCACAGGGCGCCCGAGCAGCGCAGCACGCAGGGTTCGCCCTCGATCGAGACGCGCAGGCCGCCGCTGGGGCAGCGGGCGGGGGACAGGAGGGTGCGCAGGGCGGCGTTCACGAGGCGCCGGCCAGTTCGGGAGGGGCGTCCGCCATGACCTCGGCGATCAGTTCCTCCTCGTCGAAGCCCCAGGCGCTGGCGTCGAGGATCATCTCGGCCGCCTGGCCGCCGCCGACCCGCTCGCGGCCGATCTGGACGAGGACGGGGACGCAGAAGGGCGAGGGGCGTTCGAGGCGCATGAGTTTGGTCTGGCCCCGGATGCGCTCCAGCAGCTGGCCGAGGCGGGCGACGTCGAGCAGGCCGGCGGCGGCGTCGGCGCGGGCGGTCTTGAGCAGCAGGTGATCGGGTTGATGGCGGCGCAGCACGTCGTAGATCAGGTCGGTCGAGAAGGTCACCTGCCGGCCGGTCTTCTCGTTGCCCGGCTGGCGCTTCTCGATCAGCCCGGAGATCAGGGCGCAATTGCGGAAGCTGCGCTTCATCATGAAGCTCTCCTCCAGCCAGGACTCGAGGTCGTCGCCGAGCATGTCGGGCTCGAACAGGGCGTCGAGGTCGAGCTGGTCCATCGGCTTGATCGACCAGATGGCGAGCGAATAGTCGGTGACGACGAAGCCCAGCGGGCCGACGCCGAGCCGGTCGAGGCGGCGGGTCAGCAGCATGCACAGGGTGCCGTGGGCGAGACCGCCGGCGAACGGATAGGCGACGAGGAAGTGGCGGCTGCCGCGCGGGAAGGTCTCGACCAGCAGGGTGTCGGCGTCGGGGATGGCGGACTTCGCCTCCTGAAGCTCCAGCCACTCCTGCACGTCGGGCGGCAGGACGCGCCAGTGGTCGCGGTCCTGGATCATGGCGCGGACGCGGTCGGCCAGGGAGGTCGACATGGGGAATTTGGAGCCGCCCCAGGAGGGGATCTTGGGATCCTTGTCCTGTGCGTGGGTGACGAGGGCGTCCATGCCGACAATGCCCTCAAAGGCCCAGACCTGGCCGGCGAAGACGAAGGTGTCGCCGGGCGACATCTGCTCGAAATAGTTCTCCTCGGCCTCGCCGACCTTGCGGCCGCCGATCAGCTGTTTCGAGGCCCCGCCCAAAGACGCTCCCCGCCGCGAGGCGATGCGGACGTTGAGGGTGGCTGCCGCCACGATGGTGCCGACGTTCATGCGGTGGCGCTGGGCGGTCCGGGCGTCGCGCGCCTTCCATTGGCCGTCGCGGGTGCGGACGATGCGGGCGAACCGTTCGTAGGTGCGCAGGGCGTAGCCGCCGGTGGCGACGAGGACGACGACCTCCTCGAACTGTTCGTAGGTCAGGCCGCGGTAGGGGCCGCAGCCGGTGACCTCCGTATACAGATCATCCATGGCGAAGGGCTCGGAGCAGGCGCAGCCCATGACGTGCTGGGCGAGGGTGTCGAGGGTGCCGGTGTGGACCGGCTCCCAGTCGAAGGCGTTCTCGGCCACCGCCTCGCGCGCGGCCTGGCATTCCAGCATCTCGAAGCGGCTGGCCGGGACCATGAGGGCGCGCGACGGCTCGTCGAGGCGGTGGTTGGCGCGGCCGATGCGCTGGACCAGACGGCTAGCCCCCTTGGGCGCGGCGAGCTGGATGACGAGGTCGACGTCGCCCCAGTCGATGCCGAGGTCGAGGGTCGAGGTGCAGACCACGGCGCGCAGGTCGCCGCGCGCCATGGCCGCCTCGACCTTGCGTCGCTGCTCGGCGGCGAGGGAGCCGTGGTGCAGGGCGATCGGCAGGCTGTCATCATTGATGGCCCAGAGCGACTGGAAGACGAACTCGGCCTGCCAGCGGGTGTTGACGAAGATCAGCGTCATGTCCGAGCGGCGGATGGCGTCGTAGACTTCCGGAATGGCGTGCTGGCCGGTGTGGCCGGCCCACGGGACGTGACCTTCGGAGATCAGGACGTCGACGACGGGCGGGGCGCCGGGGTCGCCGCGGACGATGGTGACTTCAGGACTGAACCGTTCGCCCCCTTCCCCCTTGATGGGGGAAGGGTTGGGGATGGGGGTGACAGCGGTGGCCGCTGGAGGCTCGAAAGAGACTCCGGCGGGGGTGCCTCGACGGGCGGCGCCTGATCCTGTGAGACTGTCACCCCCACCCAACCCTCCCCCATCAAGGGGGAGGGCTTTCGCTGCAGGCCTCAGCCAGTCGGCGATCATCTCCGGGTCGTCCACCGTCGCCGACAGCGCCACGCGGCGCATCGACGGCGCGTATTTCTGTAGCCGGCCGAGGCCCAGATTGAGCAGGTCGCCGCGCTTGCCGCTCCAGATGGCGTGGACCTCGTCGAGAACGACGCATTTCAGGTCAGCGAAATAGGACGGCGCGCCGTCCCAGGCGCAGAACAGGGCCAGCTGCTCGGGCGTGGTCAGCAGGATGTCGGGCGGGAAGTCGCGCTGGCGCTGGCGTTTGGACTGTTTGGTGTCGCCGGTGCGGCTCTCGACATGGATGTTCAGCCCGATCTCGCGGATCGGCGTCATCAGATTGCGCTCGACGTCGGTGGTCAGGGCCTTGAGCGGCGAGAGGTAGAGGGTGTGAACGCCGGAGCCGGGGCCGGTCTCGGGTTTGGGGCCCCGCTCGGCCAGCTCGATCAGCGAGGGCAGGAAGCCAGCCAGGGTCTTTCCGCCGCCGGTCGGGGCGACCAGCAGGGCGTGGGAGCCGGCTTCCGCCGCCGCGATCATCTCGAGCTGATGGCGGCGGGGCGCCCAGCCGCGCGAGGCGAACCAGTCGGCGAACAGGGCCGGGAGTTCGGAGCGCGGAAGCGTTGCGGGAGCGGGCGGCGGCGTCACCCCTGGCCTATAGCATGTTCCCGTTCCGTTTCACGCCCTTCCGCGCTATCTGGAGGGGGTGTCCACCGACTCCCTCACCTCCGCCGCCCAGCTGACCGGCGCCGAGCCATGGCTCGTGCTGCCGCCGGCCCTGGCCGTGCCGCCGGGGGCGGGGGCGATCTGCGATGACGGCGGCGCGCGCAAGATCGGGCGCGGGGCGGCCGAGGCGGCGTTCACCACCGGGCCGGTGCTGGTGGCGCACGCCAGTCTGACGGCGCGGCGGCTGGGCATCCCCGCGCCGGCGCGGTCAGGCGATCTGCTGGATGTGCTGGAGCTGTTCGCCTTCGTGCGGCCGGCGCGGTTCTGTGCGCCGTCACCGAGCGGGCTGGCGCTGGCCATGGGTCAGGCCGAGCCGAAGGGGGCGGAGGCGCAGGCGGAGGCGCTGCGCAAGGCCGCCGACGGACTGCTGAAGGAGCTGGCCGATCCGGCTTATCCGGATCGCGAGGCCGCCTTCACCCTGGCCGAGACGCTGGGCCGCGCGGGCTGGGGCTGGGGGTGGCGGGTGCTGGGCGCCCTGCAGCATCAGCCGGTGCGGGAGCGCAATCTGCGCGGCAGCGGGCTGGACGCCTGGTCGCGGCTGCCGGAATGGGAGGACGAGGCGCCGCGCGGCGAGGCGGGGTCCGCGCCGGTTGATTCCGAGAGCGCACGGATCCGGCTGGAGAAGCTGTTGCAGGCCTCAGGGCTGGACGAGACGCGGCCGACCCAGTCCGACTACGCCGCCGAGGCGGCCTTCGCCTTTTCACCACGCAATGAGGAGGGCCGGCCGCGGGTGCTGCTGGCCGAGGCGGGGACCGGGACCGGCAAGACGCTGGGCTATCTGGCGCCGGCCAGCCTGTGGGCCGAGCGCAATCAGGGGGCGGCCTGGGTGTCGACCTACACCCGCGCCCTGCAAAGGCAGATCGACCGCGAAAGCGCGGCGCTGTGGCCCGATCCGGTCGAGCGGCGGAAGAAGACCGTGGTTCGCAAGGGACGGGAAAATTACCTGTGCCTGCTGAACCTGCAGGACATGGTGCAGGCGGCGCAACTGGGCAACGGCGACCTGATCGGCATGGCCCTGGCCAGCCGCTGGGCCATGCACACGCGCGACGGCGACATGACCGGCGGCGACTATCCGGGCTGGCTGCCGGGGCTGTTCGCGGTCGGGCCGAGCCATCAGGCCGGCGCGGCCAATCTGGTCGACCGGCGCGGCGAATGCGTCCACGCCGCCTGCCCCCACTACCGCACCTGTTTCGTCGAGAAGACGATCCGCGCCAGCCGCCGGGCCGATCTGGTGGTGGCCAATCATGCGCTGGTGATGACCCAGGCGGCGTTCGACGGGGCGCGGTCGGCGCGGGGGCTGAAGCAGGACGGCGAGACGGCGGCGCTGAAGCGGATCGTGTTCGACGAGGGCCACCATCTGTTCGATGCGGCCGACAGCGCCTTTTCCGCCTGTCTGTCGGGGCAGGAGGCGGCCGAGCTGCGGCGCTGGATCCGCGGACCGGAGGGGCGCGGGCGGCGCGGGCGCGGGCTGGAGCAGCGGCTGGGCGACCTGTGCGCCGACAACGAGGCGGCGACGAAGGCGCTGCAGGACGCGGTGCGGGCGGCGGCGCAGCTGCCCGGCGAGGGGGTGTCGGGGCGGATCGCCCCGGCCTCGGGCGAGGTCAATCCGGTCGGGCCGATCGAGCGCTTCCTGCTGGCGGGGCTGGAACAACTCCGGGCCCGGACGAGCGAGAACGCCTCCGGCAGCGGGACCGAATTCGGCATGGAATGCGCGCTGAAGCCGGTGACCGATCCGGTGCTGGAGACGGCGCGCGAAGCCGCCCAGGCGCTGGCGGCGGTCGAGGCGCCGCTGCTGGCCCTGTCGCGGCATCTGGAGGACATCCTCGACGACGAGGCGGCGGAGCTGGACGGGTCGCAGCGGTCGCGGATCGAGGGCGCCCTGCGCGGGCTGGACCGGCGGGCGCGGATGACCCTGCCCGGCTGGCGGTCGATGCTGGCGGCGCTGGACGCAGCCTCGGACGAGCCGGATCCGGACTTCGTCGACTGGCTGTCGGCCGAGGCGGCGTTCGGGCGGATCATGGATGTGGCCCTGCGACGGCACTGGATCGATCCGACGGTGCCGCTGGAGGCGGCGGTGATCATGCCGGCGCACGGGGTGCTCGTGACCTCGGCGACCCTGTCCGATCCGAACTCGGACGATCCGTTCGACATGGCCCGGCTGCGGACTGGTTCGGCGCGGCTGATCGAGCCGGCGCGGACGCTGAAGGTCGAGAGCCCGTTCGACTATGCGGCCAACGCCCGGGTCATCGTCGTCAACGATCTGGTCAAGGACGACCCGCGCCAGACGGCGGCGGCGATGCGCGAGCTGTTCCTCGCCGCGGGCGGCGGAGGGCTGGGTCTGTTCACCGCCATCCGGCGGCTGAAGGCGGTCTATGAGCGGCTGGGGCCCGATCTGGCGAAGGCCGGCATCCCGCTGTACGCCCAGCATGTCGATCCGCTGGAAGTGGGGGCGCTGGTCGATGTGTTCCGGGCCGAGCAGGACAGCTGTCTGCTCGGCACGGATGCGGTGCGCGACGGGGTCGATGTGCCGGGGCGGAGCCTGCGCATCCTCGCCTTCGACCGCGCCCCGTGGCCCCGGCCGGACCTGCTGCACAAGGCGCGGCGGGCGCGGTTCGGCGGCGAGGGGGCCGGCGGGCGCAATTTCGACGACGCCCTGGCGCGGGCCAAGATGGCCCAGGCCTTCGGCCGGCTGATCCGTCGGGCGGACGACAAGGGCGTGTTCGTCATGCTGGACGCCGCCACGCCGACACGGTTGTTCGCCAGCCTGCCGCCGGGCACCGAGGTGCAGCGCATGGGGCTGGCCGACGCCGTCGAACAGGTCGGCGCGTTCCTGGGCTGAGATCAGGCCTCGAAGGTGATCTCGACGCTGTCCGCCGACCGGTTCGCCGGGCCGTGAAAGACGGCCTCGATATTGTTGCCGTCGGGGTCGGTGAGGAAGGCGGCGTAGTAGCCCGGGTGGTAGGGGCGTTCGCCCGGGGCGCCGTTGTCCGTGCCGCCGGCGGCGAGGCCCGCGGCGTGGAAGGCCTCGACCATGGCGCGGTCCCTGGCCTGGAAGGCCAGGTGGCAGCGACCGGTGGGGCGGCCGGCGGCGGCCTCGCTGTCCACGGAGGATACGAACAGCTCGTCGGCCCAGAACCAGCTGTCGCCTTCGCCGCCCAGCGGCACGTCCAGGGCCTCGAACACCGCGTCATAGAAGCGGCGGCTGGCGGCGAGATCCTTCACCACCAGCTGAAGGTGGTCGATCAGGCGGCCGCGGTGCAGGCGTTGGGCTTCCATGGATCGTCTCCCGTTTGCGGGAGAGTCGAACGGACCGGCGTCAAACGCGTTCCGCACCGGACCGTGAGCAAGATGCGGGCCCTCTGCTTGACGCGGGCCGGCTTCGGAGCTTCACAGCCCCAACGTTTCTCCGGAGCCTTGATGACCCCTGCCCGTCATTCCCGCCGCGGCCTGATCCTCCCCTTCGTCATCGTCGGCGGGCTGCTGGCCGTCTGGACGGGCTGGTGGTTCTATCTGGCGGATCAGATCGAGACCCGGCTGGCGGTGCAGGAGCAGGCGCTGCGGGACGATGGCTGGACGATTGCGCATCAGCCGGCGGCCGTGACCGGCTGGCCGTTCCGGACGCGCGTGGCCTTTCCTGAGGCCCGGGTCACGGCGCCGTCCGGACACGGCGTTTCGGCCCCCGAACTGGTGGCCGAGGCCAATGCCTGGAACCCCGGGCACTGGGTGATTATCGCTCCCGACGGCCTGAGGCTCAGCCGCCCCGGCAAGGGCGAGATCGACATCGGCGGCGACGGGGCGCGGATGAGCGTCAGCCATCTGCGCGACCGCTTCCCCGACCTGCGGGCCGAGCTGATCCGGCCGACCTTCACCCCGATGGCGGGGGCCGAGCCCTTCCCCATCGCCTCGGCCGAACATGTGCAGTTCGAGATGCGGCCGCATCTGACCGACGGGGCGGCGACCACCGATGAGGTGGACATGCTGTTCCGCCTGGTCGATGCCCGCGGCCGACCGAACGGGCCCGTCGAAGGCGCCACCCGGCAGGGCGCTTTGAGTCTCGAGTTCGAGGCCACCATCGAACAGGCCAGCCGGCTGCGCGGGGCCGACAGCGCGGGGGTGTTCGCCAACTGGAGCGCCGCTGACGGTCGTTTCACCGCCGTGAAGGGTCGATTGCAGGCCGGCGACAGCCGCGCCCTGATCGCCAGCGAGGCGCTGTCGGCGCGCGAGGACGGCCGGCTGGAAGGCCGGCTGGCCCTGACCGCCTAACGGCCCGCGGCGGCCATGGCCGGCTTGGCGGCCTCGCGCTCCGGGGCGGTCAACCGGGCGGCGGCCGCGGGCGCCG
>CAZGPS010000072.1:0-9658 GCA_964527675.1 uncultured Brevundimonas sp.
TTCGGCGCCGCATGCCGGGAGAAGCCGACCACGAGGATAGCGATCGTCAGAAGCTGAACGGCGACGCCTTCGACCGTCGGATAAAGACCGAGGATCTCGATGCGGGGGATCCACGCCAGCGGATGGACATCGAGCCAGCCCGCCTCCTGCAGCGCCGCCACCCCCTTGCCGACGAGGACGACCGACAGAATGGCCATCAGGATCGAGCTCAGAGAGAAGAACCGACCGATCGGCAGGCGCTTGCTATAGGCCAGCAAGGCCCAGGCCACCACGGCCAGGATGGCCACCGCGGTCACGGCGCCGGCCAGCATGCCGAGATGGCCGCCCTGGCTCCAGATCGCCGCATAGAACAGGATGGTCTCGAACACCTCCCGGTAGACGACGACGAAGGCCAGCAGGAACAGGAACCAGGCCGACCGCTTCGACAGCGCGTGGGAGAGCTTGTCGCGGATATAGGTCTGCCAGGCGTCCGCATGCGACTTGCCGTGCATCCAGATGCCGACCGAGACGAGCACGACGGCCGCCAAAAGCGAGCCGAACCCTTCGGTCAGCTCCCGGCTGGCGCCGCTGATGGAGATGAAGAAGGTCGCGGCCGCCCAGGTGGCGCCGCCGGCGACCAGCGCGGCCACCCAGCCGCCGTGGACGTAGCGCAGCACCTCGGGACGTTCGGCCTTCCTGAGGAAGGCGATCATCGCCACCACGATGAGGATGGCTTCCAGGCCTTCGCGCAGCAGGATGGTGAAGGCGCCGAGGAAGCTGGCGAGATTGTCCGCCTCCTGGGGCGCGAGTGCGCGTTCGGCCGTGTCCAGCAGGGCGTTCGCGCGGGCGACCCGGTCCGCGACCTCCTGGGCCGGCGCGCCCCTGCTGATCGAGACGCGCAGGTCGGTCATGGCCGTCTCGACCCGCCGCAGCAATGCGCCGTCGCGGGCGCCCAGCGCCGGCTCCATCGGTTCGACGCCATCGAGATAGGCCGACAGGGCCAGGTCGGTCGCGGCCCTGCGGTCGCCCCGGCGATAGGCGGCCTCGCTTTCGGCCAGTCGCGTCCGGGCCAGGGACAGGGTCGATCCCTCGGCGCGGACCGTCGCCTTCGGGTGGCGGCGCAGGTAGGCCGTGACCGCCCGTGCCTTCGTCTCGCCGATCCTTGTCGCCAGCTCGGCCGGCGTCGCCTGGGTGAGGGCGGCCAGGTCGGGGAAGGCGGCGCGGATCGCCGGGTCGCTCTCCCAGAGGCGTCGACCTTCGGCGGCTTCGGCGTCGGTGAAGGCGAACCGGCCCACGTAGAAGGCCAGGGCCCAGCGGTCCTCGGCCGGCAGATGGGCGAAGCTGGCCATCGCCGTGCCCTCCAGCCCCTGATCGATGACCTGGTAGAGGCCGAACACGCTGCGCTGACGGGCGCGCTCCACATCCGCGAAGGCGATCGCGGGCGGATCAAGCCCCTCGGCGCCCGGGCCGTCGGCGCGTCCGGTCACGCCATGGCAGACCGAGCATTGCTCGGCATAGAGCGTCGCGCCGCGGGCCAGATCAGGCGGGAACGAAGGCGCCAGCGGGCTCGGATAGGCCGTCAGCACCGCGCCGGCGAGCGCCTTGGCCCGGTCGCCAACGACGCGCGGATCCGCCTTGTCCCGGATGGCCGCCTGCAGCGCCTCGGCGTCGCGGACCAGACCGGCCTTGGCCGGGTTCGGCGGCAGGGCGTCCAGGCGGGTCCGGATCTGGCCGCCGAACTCGATCATCTCGCCGTATTCGGCCGGGTTGGTGACCTGGCCATCGGCCACGGCGCCCGCGTAATCGACTGCGACATAGTCCAGCAGCCGCCAGGCGACCTGGGCCTCGGAGGCGGACGGCGCCTGGGCCAAGGCAGGCGCGGCTAGCCCCAGGGCGAACAGCAGGGCAAGCAGACGGAGCAGAGGACGCATGGTCAATCCAGATGTGAACGGCTCGCATTAGCATTCAGGCGGCGACGCTGTCGCGCTTTATTCGCGACGCGGCCGGGCTCGTAGGCGGCTACGGGTCCTCTACGCCCGCCGGGACGCCTCGGCGCCGCGCGGCCAGCCCGGGCAGCCACGCGACGGGCGGCCGTTAAAGGTGGATCGTGCGGTCGGCCACAGCCAAGCATGCCTCGCGCAAGGCTTCCGGAAGCGTCGGATGCGCATGGCTCGTCCGCGCCACGTCTTCGGCCGCCGCGCCGAATTGCATGACGGCGACCGCTTCATGGATCAGGCTGCCCGCGTCCGGCCCCAGGATGTGCACGCCGAGAATCCTGTCCGTGCTGGCGTCCGCCAACACCTTGACCAGCCCGTTCTTCTCCAACCGCGCCTTGGCCATGGCGTTTGCCGAGAACGGAAAGCGCCCGACGCGATAGGCCACGCCGGCCGCCTTGAGGTCGTCCTCGGTGCGCCCGACTGAGGCCAGTTCCGGCCAGGTGTAGACGACGGCCGGGATCGTTCCGTAGTCGACATGGCCCGCGGCGCCGGCAAGACGCTCGGCAAGGGCGATCCCTTCTTCCTCCGCCTTGTGGGCCAGCATGGCGCCGCCGATGACATCGCCGATGGCGTAGACCCCTTCGGCGCTGGTTCGAAAGCCGTCGTCGACCGGAATATAGCCCCTTGGGTCCGGCTTGATGCCGACCGTCTCCAGATCGAGTCCGTCGGTGGCGGGGCGTCGGCCAATGGACACGAGCACGACATCGGCCTTGATGGTTCCTCGCGCGCCGTCTCCCATGGGCTCGACCTCAAGGACGACGTCGTCCGCCTCCATTCGCGATCCGACCACCTTGTGCGCCAGGCAGAATTGGAAGCCCTGGGCCTCGAGCACCTTGTGCAGCGCCGTCGACATCTCTGAATCAACGCCGGACGCGATCCGGTCGAGCACCTCGACGACCGTGACCTCGCTGCCGAGACGGCGCCAGACGGAGCCCAGCTCCAGTCCGACATAGCCGCCGCCGATCACCGCCAGATGGCGCGGCGCCGCCGTCAGGCTGAGGGCGCCCGCCGAGGTGACGATCCGCTGCTCGTCGATGGGCAGGTCCGGCAACGTCGCCGCTTTCGATCCGCTGGCGAGCACGATCGCCTTGCGGGCCTGCACCTCGAAGCTGCCGTCCGGGGCGCTCACTTCCACACGGTCGCGCGACAGCAGCCGGCCGCGGCCCTGCAGGCGGGTGACCTTGTTCTTGCGCAGGAGGTAGGCGACCCCTTCACCAAGCTCCGTCACGACCCTGGCCTTGTGCCGCATGACGCCGGCAAGGTCGGCCCGCACATTGTCGACCAGGACGCCGAAAGCCTCGAGATTGCGGGCCATCTCCAGCCGCTCTGTGGCCTGCAGCAGCGCCTTTGACGGAATGCACCCGATGTTCAGGCAGGTTCCACCGAGGAGTTCCCGGTCGTCGATAACCGCCACCGACATGCCGAGCTGGCTCGCCCGGATGGCGCAGGGGTACCCGCCCGGCCCGCCGCCGATTATCACCAGGTCATAGGATGTGATCGAAGCCATCGCGTCAGCCTTCGCTGTAAGTGAAAGAGGGACGAAGGCGCCGGCCACCCGCATGAGCAAACATCAGGCGCCGCCCTCACGCGGGGAAGCCCGACGCGTCATCATTCGGAACCCGCTCCTGGGGAGGGCCGGAAGGCGGCGGAAGTCGATCTCCAGATCCTGAGCCGGCAGCCGGTAGTTCAGGCCGGCGAGCAAGCCGAGGGCCCGCTCCATCAATTCGACGACGATGCTTTCGCCGGGACAACGGTGACCGGTCAGGGCGTCCCCGCCGCCTTGGGGAATCAGGCCGAACGCGTCCCCGGAGCCGTCGATGAAACGCTCTGGCCGGAATTCGTCGGGATCGGTCCAGACGGCAGGATCGTGATTGGAGCCATAGAGATCGAGGATCACCTGCCGACCCACCGGGAAGTCAAGGTTGCGCCAGCGAAACGGCGCGCGCACACGCCCGATCACCGCCGGGAAAAACGGATAAAGGCGTCGCACCTCCTGAACGAAGGCGCGGCGGCGGCCGGCGTCCGCGGTGGCCAGACGGGCCGCCGCGGGGTGCGCCTGCATCGCGTGCGCCACAAACACGATATAGACCGAGGTCGCCACGGTCGGCCTCAGCACATTGGCCAGTTCGACCGCCGCCGTCCGGGCCGCCAACGGTTCGCCATCATCCGCGCTCGCCCAGGCCCAGGCGTAGGCGGCGGTGTCTGGATCCGGCGCCAGTCGTCCGGCGCGAATTCCCTCGATGATCGAGGCCAGCCAGGCGTCGACGCGTCGCCGCGCGTACCTCGACCACAGGTGGCGAGGCCCCCGCGATCCTGCCGCGTCAAACAGCGCCCTGAGGTGACTGACCCGTTTCGCTTCGTCGTCGGGATTCAGCGGCACCCCCGCCCAGCGGCAGACGGCGCGGGTGAGCACCGGCTGCAGGGCGTCGTACAGCACGATCTCTTCCTGGCCAGCCCATTCAACGGCCGCGCGTCGCCATTCCGACTCGAACAGGTCGCCCAGCCACGCGATCCGTTCCGGCGACATAAGAGCCATGAACACGCGTTTGCGGGCGCGGTGCGCTTCGCCATCCAGGCCCTGGACGCCGCCTTCGCCGAGCAGTGTGCGTCGGACAGGCGCCGGCATGGCGCCCGCGCGCGAGATGCGGGTCTCGTCGTAGAAGACCTGGGCCGCTTCGCGCCCTCTCAGACAGGCCGTCTCCTTCAGCGCCAGACGGGTCTCGATTGCGTCCGCGCCGGCCTGCTCGAACAGGCGGGAGATGCGCCTGTACGGGTCCGTCAAAAGGGCGAACGTCTGATCGGCGTGTCGCTGTGTCGATCGATGCGCCATCGAAGTCCTCCATGGACGATGGGAGCGCGACGAGGGCCGCGGGATTACTCAAAACGTCGCGGTGACCCAATGGCTCCTGCATCATCCCGGGCCCGTTCTGACCTTCAGCGCCGACCTGCACGGCGAGGCCGAGGAGCGGTGCAAACCCGGGTCGGGTTCGTCTTCAAACCGGCGCCGAGGGATCGTGCAGGGCTTCGATCACCTTGCAGGCGGACACGCGGCCGCCGGCACATTCCGCCGTCATCCGCGAAAGCTCGCGTTGCAGGGCCCGGAGTCGGGCGATCTTCTGCGTCACCTCCGCCAGATGACGTTCGGCGAGGATGCTGGCTTCGGCGCAGGGCCGATCAGGGTGATCGGACAGATCCAGCAGGGAGCGGATCGAGTCCAGATCGAAGCCCAATTGCCGTGCATGCCGAATGAACGACAGGCGGCGTTCCGCCGCGTCGTCATACATGCGCCGGTCGCTGGCCGTGCGCGGCGGGGCGGGGAGCAGGCCGATCTCCTCGTAGAAGCGGATGGTCGGAACCTTGACGCCGGTGGCGGCGGCGAGTTTGCCGATGGGACGCAGGCCGGACGGGGCCGGGGAGGGTAGGGTCATCGCATCATCTCGCAGCAGCGGGCTAAAGGGCGGCAGGCGCAGGGCGGAAAAGGATCATCGGCCGAGTCCCGTGAGGACGATGGCGGCGCCGAAGGCGGCGATCGTGGAGGCGCCGGTAAGGGCCATGCCGAAGGCCCGGGCCGCCGCGCCCCGCGCATAACCGTGGGCGAACAACACGCGGCCGATCAGATAGAGGGCGACCAGCACCGGCAGCACGACCATTTCCTCGCCGCGCAGCACGGTGGCGAGCACCAGGTGGGCGCCCACCGCCAGGACCGTCTGCTCCAGGGTGTTCTGAAGCACGGCGGCAGGCACGGCGAGCCTCGAGCTGGGTGCCGCATAGGCGGAACCCGGCCGGTCGGCGTCGGACCGGAACCGGATGCTCGCCACGGCCCTCAAACAACCGGCGAGCCACAGGAAAACGAGGAGGTCCGCCTTCAGGGCATAGGCCAGCCGATCAGCTGTCGCCATGTCCGGCGCGGCGCCCAGGAGACGTGGCGAAAGCCATAGCCAGGCTGACGCCACCGCCGCAGCGGTGATGAGAATCGCCAACCCCGAACGGACGGCGATCGCCTTCTGTTCGGCGGAAAAGGTCATCGCTCCGCCCGTTCCAGGGTCGACGTCGCCGGGCGGCCGTCCGAGCCCCGGACGGTCAGGAGGAGCAGCGCCACGCCGCAAACGATGGCCGCATCGGCGAGGTTGAAGGTCGGCCAGTGCGCGTCGCCCCAATGAAGATCGATGAAATCCGTCACCGCGCCGGAGCGCAGACGATCGAGCAGGTTCCCGAGCGCTCCACCGGCGATGAGGCTCGCCGCGACCGCCGTGACGGCGCTTCGCGTACGCCAGATCCAGGTCAGCAGGACGCCGATGATCAGGAATGCCACGGCGCTCAGGGCCCATCGTCCCACCGCGCCCGAGTCTGCGAACAGGCCAAAGGTGACGCCGGGATTGAATCCCAGACGCAGCGCGAGGAACGGCGTGAGGTCCACCGGGCTCTCGAGTCGGGCGCGAGCCGCGGCCTTGGCGGCCTGATCCAGAGCGGCGATCAGCATGAAGAACGAGAAGGCGATCGCCCGCATGCGGCTGGGACCGCGTCGCGACCGGTGCATCGTGATCATGAGGCCTCCTGTGGATTTCGTCCGATTGTGCGTCCTCTAGCTACTAGAGGATCAAGTCGGTTCCGCCAAACCGCGTCTTTTTGGGCGAGGCATCCATTTTTGTTCTTGATCCTCGAGCGACTGGAGGATGCATTCTCGTGGTGAAAGGCGGACTTCGATGACTGACTCCCTCTCGTCCCCCGAACCGGCGGCCGCCGGCTGCGGCTGCGGCGCGGCCGTCAAGTTCGACGGCGCCACGCCGGCCTATCGCCGCATCCTGATGGCGGTGATCGCTATCAACGGCGCCGCCTTCCTGGCCATCGCCGGCGGCGCGGCCCTGCAGGGCTCGGCCTCGCTGGGTGCCAACGCCCTCGACTTCCTGGCCGACGCCGCCACCTACGGCATCAGCCTGGCCGTGATCGGGCGCTCGGTCGCCGTGAGATCCGGGGCCGCCATGATCAAGGGCGCCAGCCTCGCGGCGCTGGCGCTGTTCATCCTTGGCTACGCGATCTGGCGGGCGACCTCGGGGGCGCCCCCGGAAGGCGTCGTCATCACCGGCCTGGGCGCCCTGGGCTTTTTCGCCAACGCCCTGGCCGCGCTGCTGCTGGTCCGCCATCGCGAAGGCGACGCCAATGTCCGTTCGGTCTGGCTGTGCACGCGCAACGACCTGATCCAGAGCCTGGTGGTCGCGGCCACGGGCGTGGCCGTCTGGTTGACCGCCTCTCGCTGGCCCGACCTGATCGCCGGCGCGATCCTGGCGGTGGTCTTCCTGCAATCCGGCTGGTCGATCATTCGTCAGTCCCGCGAAGAACTGAAGGCCGCCGCGTGACCGCGAGCTTCACCCCCGCGCTCGGCCATACAGCCCTGAGCGGGCTGTATGATCCGGCCATCGCGCTTTTGACCCGGGAACCGCTGTGGCGGAGCCGCCTTCTCGAACAGGTGGCTCCGTCCCCTGGCGAGACGATCATCGATCTTGGATGTGGAACCGGCTCATTCGCGATCGCCATGGCGAACCGGGCGCCGGACGCGCGCATCTTCGGCCTCGATCCCGACGGCGACATCCTCAGGCGGGCCGAGACGAAGACGGCCGCTGCAGGTCAGGCCGTCCGTTTCATCCAGGGGTTTTCGCGCGATGTGGCGGCGCTCCTGGGCGAGGACGCCGCCGACAAGGTGGTTTCCAGCTTGGTCTTCCATCAGCTGCCCATGGCCGAGAAGCGAGCGGGCCTCGCCGCGAGCCTGCGGGCGCTCAAGCCGGGCGGAACGCTGCATGTCGCGGACTACGGCCGCCAGTCGGGTGCGATGCGCGTGCTCTTCCGCCTGGTGCAGTCTCTGGACGGCTACGAAAACACCCAGCCGAACGCCGACGGCGTCCTGCCGACGCTGATGGCCGAGGCCGGTTTCGGGCAGGTTCGGGAGATCGACCTCATCCCGACCGCGACCGGATCCATTTCTCTCTACCGGGCGGTGCGACGATGAGGCGATTGATGTCGCGGCGAGCCGTGATATGGGACGGCATGGGATTCCCTTCGGCCAGGCAGGGTTGGATGGCGGCGCTGCTGGCGTCGTTCCTGGCCCTGTTCGTCCTGGTCTCCGCCGTCGACGCCGCCGCATGCGCGCCCGAAGGTGGAAGCTCGCAAGGCGTGGCGGCATCGGACCTGGTAGTCGTGTCAGACGCGGGCCACGGTAAAGGTGAGGGCGCGGCGGATCCTGTCGCCTGCGCCCACGGTCACTGCCATCACAGCGGCGTCACGGTTCCGCCCGCTGTCAACGACATGAAGTCCGCGGCTCTCGATCGCGCGCCCCTGGCGCCGTCGCTCGACCAGGCGCCGGCCTCCCGCAGCCCCGCCGGACCCAAGCGCCCGCCCCGAGCCTGACGTGACCGCGCTTGCGCGCCTTCACGTCAACCTTCTGGGACATGAGACATGCCATCCTCTATTCGCCGCTTGCCGCCTTTCGCGGTCGGCTGCGCCGTGGTCGCCCTGACGACCGCATTGACCGGCCCGGCCTGGGCCGATCCCGCGCCATCCTTCCAGACCCTGCTTGAGCGCATCGGGGCCAGCCCCTCCGCGGCCGAGGCCGAGGCCATGCTCGAAGCGGCCGAGGCCCGGGTGCGCCAGGCGCGTGTCCGACCCAACCCCACCGCCGCCCTTGAGGCGGAAAACGCCTTCGGCAGCGGTCCCTTTTCCGGCTACGACAACGCCGAGACCACGCTCTCGCTCACGCAGGACCTCGAACTGTGGGGCCGGCGCGGCGCCCGGGTCGAGGTGGCGCGGGCGGAGGCCGGAACGGCTTCGCTGCGTCGCGATCAGGCGGTCGTCGACGCCGCCGGACGGCTCGCACTCGCCTACGCCGAAGCGGAAGCCGCCGAGCGGCGCTTCGCCCTGGCCGAGGAGGCGCTCAGCCTGACCATCGCGGACGCCCGCGCCGCCCTGGTGCTCGTGGAGGAGGGACGCGAGCCCATGCTGCGCGGCATCCAGGCCGAGAGCGAGGCGGCGGCGGCCCGCGCGACCCGTGACGAGGCGCAGGCCGAGCGGGACGCGGCGTTCGCCCGCCTGACGGCTGTCGCGATGCTGCCCGCGCCGGTCACCTCGATCGTCGACAGCCTGCTGGACGACGCGCCGACCCGGACGGCCATCGAAGCCGCTCCCGGGGCGCCGGCCGTTCGCGTCGCCGAGGCCGAACGCGAAGCGGCCGAACGGCGGATCGCCGTCGAGCGGGTGCGCGCGCGGCCCGACGTTAGCGCCAGCGTCGGCGTTCGGCGTTACGAAGCCGAGGATGCGACAGCGCTGACCTTCGGCATCAGCATGCCGCTGCCCCTGTTCGACCGGAACCGCGGCAATATCGACGCGGCCCAGGCCGAGTTCCGCGCCGCGGACGCCCGCCTGGCCGGCGCGCGCCAGGAGGCCGAGGCCGACGGTCAGGCCGCGGTCGCCCGGCTGAACGCCTCGGTGAGCCGCGTCGCGGCCGCCGACGCCGGCGTGACCTCATCCGAGGAAGCCTATCGCCTGTCCCGGATCGGCTTCGAGGCCGGCCGCATCTCGCAACTGGAGCTGCGCGGAACCCGCGCCGCCCTCATCACCGCCCGCAACGCCGCCGTCGACGCCCGCCTGGCGCGCGTCCGCGCCGAAATCGATCTCGCGCGCCTGCAAGGCCGCGC
>CAZGPS010000072.1:9758-12039 GCA_964527675.1 uncultured Brevundimonas sp.
CCCGCCTGGCGCGCGTCCGCGCCGAAATCGATCTCGCGCGCCTGCAAGGCCGCGCACCCTTTGGAGGGGTTCAATAATGCGCAAGCCGCAATCCAACAAAACGCTGCTCATCGGCGGCGCCGCCGCCGTCGTCCTGCTCGGGGGCGGCGGCCTGTTCCTGGCCCTCAATCGCTCTGACGCGCCGCCGGCCGCCGAGGGCGAGGCCGGTCATGCCGAGGAAGAGGGCCACGCGGAAGGGGAGGGCGCCGAAGCCCCCGAAGGCGTCGTGGCGCTCACGCCCGAGCAGATCCGCGCCGCCGGCATCGCCATCGTCGCCGTCGGCGGCGGCGGCGGATCCGAAACCCGTTTGTCAGGACGCGTCGAGCCCATGGTCGACGCGCGCGCCGCCGTGGCCGCCTCGGTCGGCGGCCGGGTCGAGCGCGTCCTGGTCGCCCCCGGGCAGTCCGTGCGCGCCGGTCAGGCCCTCGCCACACTGGTCAGCGGCGACGCCGCGACCTTCCGCGCCGACGCCGACGCGGCGGCGGCGCAGGCCGAAGCGTCCCGCCGGGCCTATGAGCGCGACCGCAACCTGGCCGACCAGGGCGTGGTCGCGCGCCAGGAGGTGGAGACGTCCCGCGCCCAGTCGCTCAGCGCCGAGGCGGCCGCCCGCGCCGCCCGCGCCAGGGCTTCCGCGGCCGGATCGCCGAACGCTTCGGGACGCCTTGGCGTGACCAGCCCGATCTCGGGCGTGGTCACCTCGGTGCAGGTCGGCCCCGGGGGCTTCGTGCCCCAAGGCGGCGTCGTCGCCGAGGTCACCAATCCCGCCCGGATCGAACTCGTCTTCAATGCGCCACCGGCTCTGGCCGCGCAGGTTCGCGCCGGATCGCGGCTGAGGGCGACCGGGCCGAACGGGGAGTTCGACGCCGTCGTCACCGGCGTCGCCGCCGGCGCCGGCGCCGAGAGCGGCGCCACGATCATACGCGCCCGGCCCTCGGGTGCGTCGCTGCCGCCGGCGGGCTCCGCCGTCACCGGCTCCATCGTCACCGGCGATGCGGTCGCGGGCGGTCTGACGGTGCCCAGCGAGGCCGTCCAGACCGTCGAAGGCGCGACGGTCGTCTTCGTCCAGGTCCAGGGCGGCTTCCGGGCCGTCCCGGTGCTGGCGGGGCGTCAGGCGGGAGGGCGCACGGAGATCCTGCGCGGCCTCGACGGGGGCGAACGGGTCGCCGCCGCCAACGCCTTCCTGCTGAAAGCCGAACTCGCCAAGGGCGAAGGCGAAGAAGGCCACTGAGAAGCGCCATGTTCAAACTCATCATTGAAGCCTCGGTCCGCTTCCGCTGGTTCGTCGTCCTGGCCACGGCGCTGGTCGCCGCGCTCGGTCTGTTCGAACTGACCAAGCTGCCGATCGACGCCGTTCCGGACATCACCAACCGGCAGGTCCAGATCACCACCGTCGCCCCGGCGCTCGCGCCGGAACAGATCGAGCGGCAGGTCACCTATCCGCTCGAGACGGCCATGGCCGGCATTCCCGGCCTGACCAGCACCCGCTCGCTGAGCCGCAACGGCTTCAGCCAGATCACGGTCATCTTCACCGACCAGACGGACATCTATTTCGCGCGCCAGCAGGTGGCGGAACGCCTCGCCCAGGCCCGCGAAAGCATGCCCGAAGGCGTGGAGCCGGCCCTGGCGCCGATCACCACCGGCCTCGGCGAGGTCCTGATGTGGACGGTGGACTATCTGCCGTTCAACAGCCGCAACCTCGCCAAGCCGGGCCAGCCCGGCTGGCAGCCGGGGGGCGTCTACCTCACGCCCGAGGGCGAGCGGCTGACCACGCCAGAGGCGCGCGCCACCTATCTGCGCACCGTGCAGGACTGGATCGTCGCGCCACAGATGCGGACCGCGCCCGGCCTCGCCGGCGTCGACACCATTGGCGGCTATGTGAAGGAGTACGCCGTTCGCCCCGACGCCGCCCGCCTGTCGGCCTATGGGCTGGGTCTGGGCGATCTCGTCACGGCCCTGGAACGGGCCAACACCCAGGCCGGCGCCGGCTATGTCCAGCGCGGCGGCGAGGCGTTGACCGTTCGGACCGACGCCCTGGCCTCGACCGTCGAGGATCTCGCACAAGCTCCGGTCGCCAATCGCGGCGGCCTGGTGGTGCGCGTCGCCGACGTGGCGACGGTCGAGGTCGGGCAGGCGCCGCGGCTGGGCGGCGCCACTCGTGACGGCCACGAGGCGGTACTCGGCACGGCCCTGATGATCGCGGGCGGCAACAGCCGCACCGTGGCCCAGGCCGCCGGAGAGCGCC
>CAZGPS010000073.1:0-3645 GCA_964527675.1 uncultured Brevundimonas sp.
GAGGTGTCCTTCACCATGAAGATGAAGTCGGTGATGGCGGGGGAATAGACGTCGCCGCCGGCGCAGGGACCCATGATGACGCTGATCTGGGGGATGACGCCCGAGGCGAGGGTGTTCTGCAGGAAGATGTCGGCGTAGCCGGCGAGGGATTCGACGCCCTCCTGGATGCGGGCGCCGCCGGCGTCGAACAGGCCGATGATCGGCGCGCCGTTGGTCAGGGCCATCTTCTGGACCTTGACGATCTTGGCCGCGTGGGCCCCCGACAGGGAGCCGCCGAAGACGGTGAAATCCTTGGAGAAGACATAGACCAGACGGCCGCCGATGGTGCCGCGGCCGGTGACCACGCCGTCGCCGGGGATGCGCTGGGTCTCCATGCCGAAGTCGTGCGAGCGATGCTCGACGAACATGTCGGTTTCCTCGAACGAGCCCTCGTCCAGCAGGACGTCGATGCGTTCGCGGGCGGTCAGCTTGCCCTTGGCGTGCTGGCTGGCGATGCGGGTCTCGCCGCCGCCGAGTTTGGCGGCCGCGCGGCGGGCGTCGAGCTGGTCGAGGATGGTCTTCATACGGCGTCTCCCTGGGCGGGAGGCTTACGGAGACGCGGGCGATCAGGCAAGCGGGGGCGGGACGCGTCGCGCGACGGGGATTCGACGAAGGGGCCGACTGTTTCAGCGGCGAAACATCCCGGCGGCGAAGGTCGGCCAGGATCGCGCCCATGACCCGGACCCGACGCCAGACCCTCGCCAGCCTCTTCGCCGCCGCTGTGGCCGCCCCCGCCGTCGGCGGCTTCGCGCGGCAGGCGGCGACCGCCTCCCCCGCCCCGGCTCCCGGCCCTGTAGCGGCTGAGGACCTCATTGCGCGGGCGCGGGCGGCCCTGACGGCGGGGGGACTGGTCGAGGGGCTGATGGACGGTCTGGCGCGGCAGGGCCGGTTCTCCGGCGTGGTCCTGGGCGCCGTGGAGGGCCGACCGTTGTTCCACAGGGCCTATGGCCTGGCCGACCGGGCCGCCGGCCGCCCGAACGCGCTCGACACCCGGTTCAACATCGCCTCCGCCGGGAAGATGTTCACCACCGTGGGCATCGGCCAGTTGATGGAAGCGGGCCGGCTGCGACTGGAAGACCGGCTGATCGACCATCTGCCGGATGTGCGGGCCGATATCGGCGGCCGCATCACCCTGTCGCAGCTGCTCGAGCATACATCCGGCCTGGGCAGCTATTTCAACGCCCCGCTATGGGCCGGGCGGCGCGCCTCGATCCGGACCGTCGCGGACTATCTGGCGGTCATCGCCGACGAGCCGCTGCAGTTCACGCCCGGCGAGCGGTACGAGTACTCCAACTCGGGCTTCGTCCTGCTGGGCGCGGTGATCGAGCGCCTGACGGGGCAGGATTACCATGCCGTGATGCGGGAACGGATCTTCGCCCCGGCCGGCATGACAGCCACCGGCTACCCCGGGCCGGACGACCTGGCCGCCGATCGCGCCCGTCCCTATCACAATGGCTGCTTCGGTCGCCCGCCGGCCGCCTGCACGCCCGGGGACTGGCAGGACGGCCACGCCGTCAGCGCCGTGAAGGGTGGGCCGGCGGGCGGCGCCTTCAGCACGGCCGGCGACCTGAACGCCTTCGTCGAGGCGCTGAAGGGCGGACGGTTGCTGAAGCCGGAGACGCTGAACCGGCTCAAGGCGGAGCGTGGCAGGATGACCCGTCAGGGCGGTCCGCTGGACGCCTTTGCGCTCGGCTTCGGGCGCTTGACGATCTTCGGCCAGCCGACCTGGGGCCACAACGGCGGGACGATCGGCGCGGGCGCCCAGGTCGATACGTTCGAGGAGGCGCCGGTGACGCTGATCGTGCTGGCCAACCAGGACGGGGCCCAGAGGCCGGCCTCGGCCGCCCTGCGCCGGGCCGTCGCTCCGCCCGGCTGGACCCCTCCGGAGCCGCAGCCGGGCGCCGGTCCGGTGATGGTGCGGCCGGGCGGCGGGCGCTAGCCCGAGAAGCCCTGCCCCATCGGTTCCGGCGCGGTCATGGCCGCCAGGCGCTGGAGTTCTGCGACGTGGGCGGCGAAGGCCTTGCGGCCGGCGGCGGTGAGGCTGAGCCAGGTGCGCTGGCGGCCGTCGAAGGGGGCCTTGGTCAGGGCGATGTAGCCGGCCTCCTCCAGCTGTTTGAGGTGTTTCGACAGAACCGAGTCCGAGACGCCGATGCGGTCGCGGATCATGGCGAACTCGGCGTCGTCGATGCCGCTGAGGATGGCGCAGATCTGCAGCCGGCCGGGGGCGTGGATGACGGGGTCGAAGACGGGGACGGCGCTCATTTGGGGCCCTCCGCCAATTCCTTGCGCCAGACCTGCATCCACAGGCGGCCGCCGACGATGGCCGTGACGAAGCCGAGGCCGCCGGAGACGAGGAACAGCCAGTCGGGGCCCTCGTCCCGGCCATGAAGCGAGAGGAAGACCAGGCCGACGAAGACGGCCACCATGCCGAAGGAGACCCAGCGGGCTCGCTTCGGCGAATAGCCGCTGACCCACCAGCCGAATGTCTTGCGCCACCACATGATCAGGGCGCCGAAACCCCCGAGGGCGACGACCAAAACGATCGTCGACCACGGCGCGGGCATCCCCGGCCCCGCCAGCAGCAGGGCGCAGAGGGCGCCGTAGATCAGGTCATAGCCGAACGGATAGTCGGTCGCGGGGGCGACGCCCTCGCGGGCGGCCTGGATCGAGGCCAGGGCCTCGTGGGGATTGGGGTCTTGCGTCATGGCGGCCTCTCACTTTCCAATGTGGAAAATGTAGCATCACCTTCCATGATGGCAAGTTATTATTTTCCGACTTGGAAAGTCATCGCTCGAGCGCCCCGAACCACCGGTCCAGCAGCACCGCCTCGGCGCGGCGGGCGGCGGTGCGTTCGGCGGCCTCGGCGTCGACGCCCCACTGGCGTTCCTGGAAGGCCTCATCGAGACGGCTGAGCTCGAAGGCCGCGGCGCCGTCCAGCCGGCCGCGCTGGACGGCGAAGGCGAGGACGGCCGAGCCCAGCAGGGGCGTGGCCATGGCCAGGCCGGTCAGGGCGAAGTCGTCGAGGCGCAGCGCCAAGTCGCGCGTGCGAGCGATGGCGGCGGGGTCCTGGGGCCGATGGATGACCCCCTCGACCGGCTCCAGCACCACGCCGAGCTCCAGCGCCGCCCAGTCGCGCCACGGCGTCCACTCGCGGGCCTGTTCCACCGCCAGCGAGGTCGGGTGTTCGGCGAGATAGCAGAGCAGGTCCGAGCCCGAGAAGGCGGCGATCTCGTCGGCCACGGCCTCGCGGACCTGGCTGACGCGGTCGATGGCGGTCGAGGCCAGCCGGGTGGCCGGCATGGTCCCCGGGTCGATGAACTCGCCCTGGGCGGCCCATTCGTCGGCGACGAGGCGGGCGGCGGCCTGGGTCGGGACGACGAGGCGTTCGTGGGCGGGCGTTTTCGGCGTGCGGCCGTCGAGGGTGACGGCCCAGCCGCCCTCGCCTTCCACGACATCGACCGCCGTCCAGAAGCGCTTCAGCCGCTCCTCGGACTCGCGGAAGCCCTTGCGCGCGGCGACATTGGGATCGAGGGGGGGGATGTGGCTCATGGCGGGCGTATAGCGCGCGGCGGCGCGGCTCTCCACCGGGAACGCGGGGCGGGCGGG
>CAZGPS010000073.1:3655-11526 GCA_964527675.1 uncultured Brevundimonas sp.
ACAGGAAGACCGCCGCGCCTATGGACGACCGGGGAGAGGACCGCAGGGGACTGGCCGAGAACCGCACCGATCTGGCCGAGGACCGGACGTCCATGGCCAATGAACGGACCTTCGCGGGCTGGGCGCGGACCGCCATGGCGGCGATCGGCATCGGCCTGGCCTTCAACGCCCTGTTCAACCGGATGGAGCCGGCCTGGGCGCCCAAGGCCATCGCCACGGTCTTCATCCTGCTGGCCATCTTTCTGGTGGCCATGGCCGAGCGCCGTGCCTGCGCCGTGGCGGCTCGACTGGACACCCATGCGGGCAAGGAGCTGTCGTCGATGAACATCCGCGTCATCGCCATCGCCATAGGCTTCGGCGCGGCCTGTCTGATCGCGGGGATCTGGCTGCTGGTCTGAAGTCAGGCCCGGGTCAGGCTGGCGAAGCCGTTGAGCACCACCGTCAGTTCGGAAAAGGTCACGGCGACGTGGCGGGCCCCGGCGGCGCGCTGTTCCTCGACCGTATGGAAGCCCCAGGCCACGCCCAGCGGCAGGACGCCGGCGTTGCGGGCCATCAGGATGTCGTGGGCTGTGTCGCCGATCATCACCGTGCGAGACGGGTCGGCGTCGCAGGCGGCCATGGCGGCGTGGAGCATGGCCGGGTCGGGCTTGCCGGGGCCGTCCTCGGCGCAGTGGGAGGAGAGGAACATGTCGGCCCAGCCCTCGCGGGCGAGGTTGCGGGCCACGCCGCGGCGATTCTGGCCGGTGGCGAGGGCCAGACGCCAGCCGTCGCGGTGCAGGCGGCGCAGGGTCGCGGTGGCCTCGGGATAGAGCGGCTCCTCATGGCCGTCGTCGTACATGCGCTGGAAGCTGGCGCGGAAGCCGGCGATGAAGCGCGCCAGGGTCGGCGCGTCGAGGCCCGGCTCGAGCACCGCCATGGCGTGTTCCAGCGACAGGCCGACGATCTGGCGCACGCGGTCGTAGTCGGGCTCGGGCAGGCCGATGTCGCGCGCGGCCTCGCAGGCGGCGCGATGGATCGAGGCGCGGCTGTCGACGAGAGTGCCGTCGATATCGAACACGGCGAGGGGTCTCATCGGATCCGTTTCACCCCTTCGAACGGGTCGCTCTCGTTCCCCTCTGACTCCTCGAAGCCGAAATGGGCGAAGCCGGCGCGCATTTCGGGGCTCAGCGGGGCCTCGACGATCAGGACGCCGCCGCGCGGGTGGTCCAGTTCGATGCGGCGGGCGTGGAGCTGCAGCTTCAGGCCGGTGGACAGCTCCTTCGATTTGTCGTCGCCGTATTTGTGATCGCCGAGGATCGGATGGCCGATGGCCGCCATGTGGGCGCGCAGCTGGTGGGTGCGGCCGGTGAAGGGGCGCAGGGCCATCCACGAGGCGCGGTGAGCGGCGCGGCTGAGGGTGGCGAAGGCGGTCTCGGCCGGCTCGCCGCGCGGGTCCTTGCGGTCGGCCGGGCGCATCATCTCGAAATCGTTGATGCCGGTCTTCTTCAGCGGCATGTCGATCTGGCCCGCGGCCGGCTTGGGATTGCCGATGACGATGGCCCAATAGGTCTTCTTCGCCTGACGCCGGGCGAAGGCCCCGGCCAGCCGCTTGGCCGCCTCGGGGCCCTTGCCCAGCAGCAGGACGCCGGAGGTGTCGCGGTCGAGGCGGTGGACCAGACGCGGACGGTCCATCCCCTCCCCCCAGGCCGACAGCAGCCGGTCGACGTGGCGGCTGGTCTTGGTGCCGCCCTGGACGGCGAGGCCGTGGGGCTTGTTGATGGCGATGACCATGTCGTCCTCATAGAGGACCAGCGACTTGGCGAAGGCGATGTCCTTGGCCGACAGGGTGTGGGCGTCGCCGGCCTGGCGCGAGGTGTCGTCGGGGATCGGCGGCACACGCACGGCGGCGCCGGCGGTCAGCCGACCCTCGGGCTTGATGCGGGCGCCATCGACGCGGATCTGGCCGCTGCGGGCCATCTTCTGCACCTGGATGTTGGACAGATGCGGCCAGCGCCGGCGGAACCAGCGATCGAGGCGAATGCCGTCCTCGGCCTCGGCGACATAGATCGTCAGCACCTCGCGCCTGGGGGCGGGTTCCGCTTCCTGGATCGGTTCGTCGGTCAAAGGGGGGCTCCGAAGGCGCGGCGGGCGACCATCAGGCCGATAAACAGGGCGGCGATCGCCAGGACCACCGAGGCGGCGACGTAACCGCCGGCCATGGCGAATTGACGGCGCTCGATCATCAGGACCGTCTCCAGCGAGAAAGCCGAGAAGGTGGTGAAGCCGCCGAGGAGGCCGACGGCTGCGAACAGGCGGAGGCTCTCGCCATGCGTTCCGCCCCGGAAGGCCAGCCATCCCGTCAGCAGGCCCATAAGCAGGCCGCCGATCCCGTTGACCATCAGGGTCGCCCAGGGCCAGGTCGAGGCCGGATACAGGCGGAAGGCCCAGAGCCCGACGCCATAGCGGGCCATGGCCCCCAGCGCCCCTCCGGCTGCGACGATGAGAAAACGTGTCATGATGCGGCGCTTATACTGCACCGGGCGGCAAAACGAAGGATGACGGCGCGGCGATCGCGCGCCTGACAGCCTGACTGAAACTTCACTTGCCGGGCGATACGGTTAACGGCGATACCTGAAGGCGACGGCGCAGCTTCGCGTCACGAGGGAAGGCCGTCGGTCCGGCGGTTCCGATCCGCCATACTGCCGGACCATCGAACGAAGGACCGCCGAAGCGCCATGTCGCACGACGATCACAGCCAGGCCCCGCAGGGGCACGATCCGCACGGGCATGACCCGCATGCGACGCCCATCGACGGCGGCCATGGCGGCCGGGGTCATGACGCCCGCTCGGGCGGCATCGACGCCGCCGCCAATCCGCCCCCCCGGGGCGCGGCGGATGTTCAGGACCGCGCCGTGCCATCGGCCACGCCGGCGCGCCGCAGCGGGCCGCTGCGCAATCCGGAAGGCATCCTGCATCCGATCCAGGACAGCGAGTATTTCTCGGAGGATCCGGAGGCGACCGATCGCGTCTCGGCCCATATCGACGAATATTTCAACCAGCCGCTCGACATCTTCCCCTTCTGGGAGACGGAGGGAAAACCCGACCGTTTCCACGTGCTGTTCGCCCGTCAGATCGAGGAGCGGTTCCCGGTCGACTCCGACCTGCGCGCCGACATCCATGCCTATGGCCGGGGGGTGTTCGACGCCCTGCGGGTGCATGTGCTGTCCAAGCGACTGACCCAGGCCCTGGCCATGGCGACGTTCGGGGTTCTGGCGGTGCTGGGCCCGACCTGGTTCAGCCGCTGGACCGGCACGGACGCGGCGGGCGCGGCCATCGCCGGCGGCGCCATGCTGGTGGCGCTGGGCCTCTACTGGGGCATCCAGCAGATCCTGTTCATCCAGTACCGGTTCCGGCTGGAGAACGACTCCTACCAGCTGTCGCGCGAGATCGTGCAGCGGACGCGCGAACTGCAGAACCTGTTCACCTCGGGCCGCGCCATGGCCGACCAGGCCGAGACCCGCTACCAGCAGGACGGCAAGGCCTGGGGCCAACGGGCGCTGTATCTGACCCGGCTGACCATGTGGCTGGGCGCGCGCATGGAGTACCTTGAGAAATACGTCCAGATGGAGCTGTGGCGGGTGCGGCGTGAGCGCTACTGGATGCGCTGGCTGTCCCGACTGCTGACGCCTCTGGTGTTCCTGATCGGCGTGGCGATCATCGCCGTCCAGCCTGCGCCCGCCGGGCACGAAGTCGCCTTCCGGGGCCTGGAGGGGCTCGCAATCCTGCTGTCGGCGGTGGTCGGCCTGCTGTCCTATTTCCGCTGGCAGACGCCGACCTCGGCGGTGCAGGACAAGCTCGGCATCGAGAACTGGGTCCGCTACGCCTCGCTGGACGTCGACAACGCCGTCGCCGACCAGGTGCGGCGCGACAAGGAGCGGCTGGTCGAATACCGGGCCCTGACGCGCGGCGGGCGCTGACCGCGCGGTTTGAGCAGGATCAAGGACGGCGTCGGCGGCGCGGGCCAGGCTTCGGATCGACCGGCCGGAGGCTCCTATGTTCAAGACGCCACGCGGGCGCCGCCGCCCGCCCAGGCCCTACCGGCGCTGGATAGCGGGCGCGGTCGCCATTCTGATGGTGATCGGGGTCGTCGGCACGACGCTGGCCTGGCGGCGGGACATGGCCACGGCCCGGGCGCCGCTGGTCAACCGCAGCCAGGTGGTCGACAGTCCGTGGGGCCCGATCGAATACGCCGACGTCGGCGCTGGGCCTCCGGTGCTGTTCATCCACGGGAGCGGCGGCGGCTTCGACCAGGCGCTGGCCTTCAGCGCGCCGCTGGCGGGGCGCGGCGTTCGCATCATCGCCCCGTCACGCTTCGGCTATCTGCGCAGCGCCATGCCGCGGGGCGCGACGGTTGAGATGCAGGCCGACGCGCTGGACTGGCTGATGCGGCGTCTGGGGATCGAGCAGGCGGTCATCTTCGGCGGGTCGGCGGGGGCGCTGTCGGCGACCCAGCTGGCGCTGCGGCATCCGGACCGTTGCCGCGGTCTGGTGCTGGCGGTGCCGGCCCTGTACGCCCCCGACCGGCTGCCGGGAGCCAACGCCGCGCCGGACGCCAACACGCAGCGGGCGATCAATGCGGCTCTGGGTTCGGACTTTCTGTTCTGGGCCGGGGTCAGGACGGCGCCGGGCTTCATGACCCGGATGGTGCTGGCGACTGATCCGGCGACGGTGCAGGCGGCGCAGGACAGCGAGCGCAAGCGGGTGGGCGACGTGATGTTCCACATCCTGCCGGTCAGCGCCCGGCGCGAGGGGCTGCTGATGGACTCGGCCACCGCCGGAACGCCGCCGTCCTGGCCGGTAGAGCGGATCGCTTGTCCAACGCTGGTCATCGGCGCCCGCGGCGACCTGTACGAGACCGACAAGGCGGCGATCTATGCGGCAGAGCGGATTCCGGGGTCGCGACTGGTGCTGTATCCCGACGGCGGCCACCTGTGGGTGGGCCACGACGCCGAACTGTGGCGCGCCGTGGCCGATTTCGTCGGCGGGCTGGATTCCGCCCCCGAGCCGGCGCCCGCCCCCTAGAGCCGGGGCCGCAGGCTGTCCTGGACGCCGCGGGCGTCATAGGCGTTGGGACGGGCGGGGGTTTCGCCCCGGCCCATCACCACCTCCAGCGCCGTCGAGGTCGGGGACGGGCCGCTGAGGTTGAGACCGACGCCGACGCCGACCCCGGAGCTCCGGTAATTGCCATAACGGCCGCCGTAGCTGCTGGAGCCCGCGCCGATCGAGACGCTGGGGCGCAGGCCGCCGGCGCTGTCGAGGCGGCCGTCGGTCCAGCGCTGGGTGACCTCGAACCAGTCATAGCCCTCTGCGGTGGTCAGTTCGGCGGCGCGCAACAGGGCCATGTCGGCCACCGGACCGGGCGCGCCGACGCCGTTGTAGGTGACGCGGAAGCGGTTGGATTCGATCTGCTGCTCGGCATAGCCCTGCCCGCCCGGCCCCATCTGCGGGCCATAGGGGGCGAGGCTGGCGCAGGCCGACAGGGCGAGGCCGGCGGCGGCGATCAGGGGCAGGGTCAGGCGGTTCATGGCGGAGCTCCGGGCGTTCGTCTGAATAGCGCCGGGCGGCGGGGAATGTTCCTACAGCCCGCCCGCCTGCCTCAGTGACTCGAAATCAGCCGGGAGGGGCGCCTCGATCGTGAGGTCGCCGCCCTCCGGGTGGGGGAAGGTCAGCTTCGCCGCGTGCAGCATCAGGCGCGGCGCCGCGCGGCCGGCGAAGGTCAGGGCGCCGCCGTAGCGGGGATCGCCCACCAGCGGACGGCCGATGTGGGCCATATGCACCCGCAGCTGATGCATCCGGCCGGTCAGGGGCTCCAGCTCGACGAGGGCGCCGTCCTCGGAAGCGGACAGGGTGCGGTAGCGGCTCTGCGAGCCCTGGGCGCCCGGGGCGTCGAAGGCGCAGACCCGCATATAGCTCTCGCGGCCGATCTCCTGGCGCATCAGCGGGGCGTCGATCTTGCCCGACGGCGGCTCGGGCGCGGCGGAGACGAGGGCCAGATAGGTCTTGCGGAAGCGGCGCATCTGCAGCGCCTTGCCGAGGAAGCCGGCGGCCGGCTTGGTCTTCGCCGCGAGGATGACGCCGGAGGTGTCGCGATCGAGCCGGTGCACCAGCTCGGGCCGCTTGCCGTTGGAGCGCATGAAGGCCCACAGCAGGTCGTCGAGCGTGTGCGCCTTGATCCGCCCGCCCTGGCTGGACAGGCCGGCGGGCTTGTTCAGGACGAGGAGGTGCGGGTCCTCATGGAGCACCCACGAGCGGACGGCGGCGGTCTCGTCTTCGGACAGGGAAACGGGGGCGCGGTCGGTCACCGCGCGTGCATACGCGAACCGCCCGCCCCCGTCAGCCCGTCGTCAACGCAGCACGCCCTTCTTCGCCATCGTCCAGGCGTACCAGGCCAGGAAGGCGGCGATCGCCGTGATGACCCAGGGCATGTAGCTCATCATCGCCATTTCCGCCGGAACCGGCGGCGGGGGATCGATGACCTGGCCATAGATCAGGCTGACCACGGCGCCGATCAACGACAGGCCGAAGGCCCAGACCGCGAGCCTGTTGCGCATCAGCAGCAGGATCGAGCCCGCCACCGCGCCCCAGACGCCGAGAATCCATGGCCCGTACATCCAGGCTGGCATGGCCAGGAAATAGTCGATCATCGCCTGATCGAAGCCGGACGCCCGCATATAGGCCGCGCCCTGCGTCGTCGTCATGATGAAGTCGTAGCCGCCGAAGGCATTCCACAGCAGGCTCACCACGCCCACCGCCCACAGGTGCCAGGGCGTGCGGGTTGTCATTGAAGTCTCGGTCATCGTCCCCTCCCAAGGATTTTCCGAAGGCCTGAGGATGATCCCAATTCGCCGTTACGGCAACGGTTACTCCGCAGGCCCCTCGCCGGCAGTCATCTGCGCCCGCAGCGCGGCCCAGCGGTCGAGCCGCTCCTTGACCTTGGCCTCGTGTCCCTCGCCCTTCGGGGCGTAGAAGACGCGGCGCTCCATCTCGTCGGGGAAGAAGTTCGCGCCGGAGAACCCCTCGGGGGTGTCGGGGTCGTACTGGTAGCCCTTGCCGTAGCCGAGCGACTTCATCAGCTTCGTCGGGGCGTTGCGGATGTGGGCCGGGGGCATGAGCGAGCCGGTTTCGGCCGCCGCCCGCCTGGCCGCCTTGAAGGCTTCGTAGACGCCGACCGACTTGGGCGCGGTGGCGAGATGGACGACCGCCTGGGCCAGGGCCAGCTCGCCCTCGGGACTGCCGAGAAAGTCGTACGTATCCTTGGCCGCATTGGCGACCAGCAGCGACAACGGGTCGGCCTCACCGATATCCTCGACCGCCATGCGGACGATGCGGCGGGCCAGATACAGCGGATCCTCGCCGCCGTTCAGCATCCGCGCCAGCCAGTAGAGGGCGGCGTCCGGGTCGGAGCCTCGAACCGATTTATGCAGCGCAGATATGAGGTTATAGTGCTCTTCTCGACTCTTGTCGTAGGCTGGCGCGCGCTTCTGCAGGATACCCGCGAGGGCCTGGACGTCGAGCGGCTCCGTCGAGGTCAGGTCGAACAGCACCTCGGACATGGTCAGCAGATAGCGGCCGTCGCCGTCGGCCAGGGCGGTCAGGGCGTGGCGCGCCTCGGGCGTCAGCGGCAGGGTCTTGCCCTCCTGCGCCTCGGCCCGAATCAACAGTTGATCCAGCGCCGCGTCGTCGAGCCGTTTGAGGACGTAGACCTGCGAGCGCGACAGCAGGGCCCCGTTCAATTCGAACGACGGGTTCTCGGTCGTGGCCCCGACGAGGGTGATCACCCCCTCCTCCACGAAGGGCAGGAAGCCGTCCTGCTGGGCGCGGTTGAAGCGGTG
>CAZGPS010000074.1:0-11496 GCA_964527675.1 uncultured Brevundimonas sp.
CCGCGGCGACATGCTGTATCAACCGTCGGACCTGCCGCGTCCCATGCGCATGCAGGGCGTGTTCGTCTCCGACCACGAGATCTCCAAGGTCGTCCAGCACTGGAAGGACCAGATCGACGATCCGCACTACGACCTGTCGATCATCGAGACGCTGACGCGAACCATCATCACCGGCATCACGGCCGTCATGGTGCTGGCGGCGCTGGCGGTGTTCGGCGGCGAGGCCCTGTTCGGCTTCTCCATCGCCCTGATGGCGGGCATTATCATCGGCACCTATTCGTCGATCTATGTCGGCGCGCCGATCATCCTGCTGTGGGGCGTGAAGCGGGGCGGGGCGGCGGACGACGCCACGCCGATCAAGCTGGGTATGGCGAGCCGGCCGTAGGGCTGTTCTCTTCCCTCCCCGGGCCGGGGAGGGAAGGCCAGGTGCGACCGCCGCGTCCGCGTCGCCGGGCCGCCCTCACCCCCGTCATCGCTTGGCGACGACATCCCTCCCCGAAGCGGGGAGGGAGATGTATGGTCGCGGTTCAACGATTCTCGCCCGGGGAGGGGCGAACCATGGGCAATCTGCTTTCCAATTTCCGCACCACCGTCCTGCTCAGCCTCGTGCTCGCGGGGGTGATGATCTACGCCTTCGGCAGCATCGCGCCGGGCGGGTTCGACCTGATCTTCTGGCAGGCGGTGTTCCGCTGGACCCACGTCGTGGCGGGCATCCTGTGGATCGGCCTGCTGTGGTATTTCAACTTCGTCCAGATCCGGGTCATGCCATCGATCCCGGCCGAGATGAAGCCGGCGATCGGCAAGCATATCGCCCCCGAGGCCCTGTTCTGGTTCCGCTGGTCGGCGCTGGCCACCGTGGTCGCCGGCCTCGCCCTGGCGTTCAGCCGGGGCCACGCCTATGCGGTCGAGGTCTTGAGCTTCGGCCTCGCCGGCGGTCTGACCGATGACCAGAAGGGCTACACCCTGCTGGGCATCGGCGTGTGGCTGGCCATCGTCATGTTCCTCAATGTCTGGGGGATCATCTGGCCGAACCAGAAGCGGGCGCTGGGCATGATCGTGGTCGATGACGCCGCCAAGGCCAAGGCCGCCCGGGTCGCCATGCTGGGCAGCCGCACCAACATGCTGCTGTCGCTGCCGATGCTGACCTCGATGGCGATGTACCAGACCCTGATTGGCTGATCCCGCCGTCAGCCTCGACGATCAGGTCCGCGCGGCGGATCCCGACCGCTGGCTGTCCAGCCGGTTCGTGGCCGACACACGGGCGCGGGCCGATCTGATCGTCCTGTACGCCTTCGAGGCCGAGTTGCTGGCCATACCGACGCGCGTGACCCAGCCGCTGCTGGCGGAGATGCGCTATGTCTGGTGGCGCGAGCAGATGGACGGGGTGTTCGCCGGGACCGCCCGCAAGGGACATCCGGTGCTGGAGGCCCTGACCGATATCGTGGCCCGGCGCGGACTGGAGCGCACGCCGTTCGACGGCCTGATCGAGGCCCATGTCGGCCGGGTGCACGGCGAGCCCCACGATCTGGAGGCCTTCTACGTCGGGCCGATGCTGGCGGCGGTCCGGGTTCTGGTCGGGCCCGGGCATGAGGCCGCCGTCGCGCCGGCGGGGCGGGTCTGGGGCCTGATCCAGACGGGGCGGTTCGACGAGGCGCGGGCGGCGAGGGCCGACGCCCGGGGCGGGCTCAAGGCCCTGCCGGTGGCCGCCTTCCCGGCCGTCGCCCACGCGACCCTGATCCGACCCGATGAGAGCCAGGCGGTGAAGCGGTTGCGACTCGTTTGGGCGTCGATGACCGGCCGCATCTGAACGCGGCCTTTGCGATCGGCGCGGCGCGGGCCATATGGGCGCCATGGCGAGACTGGGCGAGCGGAGCGGACGACGGGGCGATTCCGTGGCGAAGGCGGCGCAGGGCGCCCCTCCGGCCGAATCCCCGAAGGGGCCGCCGACCGGCCAGGCGCTGCTGGACCTGATGCGTCTGGTGCGGCGCTCCAACGCCCCGCAACTGCATCTCAGACTGTTCGCCGCCATCGGCATGACCCTGGCCGGCAAGGCGCTGGGCGTGTTCGCCCCGCTGGTGCTGGGCGCGGCGGTGAACCGGCTGGCGGCGGGACAGGGAACGGGCGTGGCCCTGGCCTGGAGCTTCGGCGCCTTCGCCATCGGCTGGGCCTTCGTGCGGCTGTTGTCGGCTATCGCGCCCAACGCCTCGGACGTGGTGTTCGCCCCGGTGCGGTCGGCGGCGCAGCGGACGGCGGCGACCGAGACCTTCGCCCACGCCCTGAGCCTGTCGCTGGACTTCCACCAGACCAAGCGGTCGGGATCGCTGTCGCGGACCATGGATCGCGGCGCGCGGGCGGTCGATTTCCTGATGCGCATCCTCGCCTTCAACCTGATCCCGACCGGGGTCGAGCTGGCGCTGGCGGCCGGAGTGCTGGCGGGCGCCTATGACTGGCGCTTCGGCGCCGTGGCGGTGGCCGTGGTCGCCGTCTATGCGGTCACCACCTTCGCCCTGTCGAACTGGCGCATCGAACACCGGCGCGAGATGAACGCCGCCGACACCCAGGCGGCCGGGGTCTCGGTCGACGCCCTGCTCAACTATGAGACGGTCAAGTCGTTCGGGGCCGAGGCGCGCGCGGCGCAAAGCTATGACGCGGCCCTGGGCGACTACACCCGGGCGGCGCTGAAGGCGAACAGCTCGCTGGCGCTGCTGAATGTGGTTCAGGCGGTGATCATGAACATCGGCCTCGGCATCATGGCGGTGATGGCGGGCTTCGAGGCCGCGGCCGGGCGGATGGGCCCGGGCGATGTGACGGCGGCGGTGCTGATCATGATCTCCCTGTATGCGCCGCTCAATATCCTGGGCTTCGCCTATCGGGAAATCCGTCAATCGTTCATCGACATGGAAGAGATGATGAAGGTGACGCGTCAGACGCCGCAGGTGGCCGACGCGCCGGACGCCACGCCCCTGCCGCGACCGGCGGACGCGCGCGGCGCGGCCCTGGCCTTCGAACAGGTCGGCTTCCGTCATGACGCCCGGGCCAACGGGCTGGAGAACGTCAGCTTCGTCGCGGCGCCGGGCACGACGACGGCGCTTGTCGGGCCGTCGGGTTCAGGCAAGTCGACGATCGTCAAACTGGCCCTGCGCCTGCTCGATCCGCAGGAAGGCCGGGTGCTGATCGACGGGCTGGACGTGCGCCAGGCGACGCAGGAATCGCTGCGTGCGGCCGTGGCCCTGGTGCCGCAGGACGTGGCCCTGTTCAACGACACCCTGCGGGCCAATATCGGCTTCGCCCGGCCGGGGGCGGACGAGGCGGCGATCTGGGCCGCGGCGGGCGCGGCCGAGCTGGACGCCTTCATCCGCGAGCTGCCGCAGGGGATGGACACCATGGTCGGCGAGCGGGGGCTGAAGCTGTCGGGCGGCGAGCGCCAGCGGGTCGGCATCGCCCGGGCCCTGTTGGCCGATCCCTGCGTGTTGATCCTCGACGAGGCGACCAGCGCCCTGGACAGCCGCACCGAGGCGGCGATCCAGAAGACGCTGCGCCGGGCGCGCAACGGGCGGACCACCCTGGTGGTGGCGCACCGGCTGTCGACCATCGCCGACGCCGACCAGATCCTGGTGCTGAAGGCCGGGCGGATCGTCGAACGCGGGGCGCACCATGAACTGGTGGCGCGTCAGGGCGGGGAGTATGCGGCCCTTTGGCGCAAGCAGACGCGGGGCGCGCGGACGGACCGTCAGCCGGTCTGACTGAATTTCCGGGCGACCATGCGGGCCAGCTGGCCGGTGACCTCGGCGCGTTCCGCGGTCGCTTCCGGCGGCAGGCTGTTGAGCAGCCGCAGCGCCTGGATGTGAACCTCGATGATTCGCCAGTCCAGCCGGGCCTCGTTCGGGAGCCGGTCGACCACGTCGCAAAGGCTGATGGCGACGGTGCAAATCTCGCCAAGATCGAACGGGGCGGCCGCATCGATGATGTGGTTCGCCGTCCGATAGAGCTGATAAAGAGCGCCCGTCCTCGCCTCGTCGTCGGCCGGCGGCGCGATGGCGCCCAGCGCCTCGATATGGCGGGCGACCTCTGCAAGGCCCTGCGGGCGGAGCGCCGCGATATTGGCGCGGGCGCGGGTCAGGGCGGCGCCGACGGCGATGCCGCCGGCGCTGTCGATCATGGCGGCGAGGCGCGACTGGCGCCGGGGGTGGGTGATGACCGTCATTGGGGCGAGGCCGCGGCGGCGGCGGCCTTGTCGGCCTCGAATTGGGCGCGGCGGATCACGTCGGCGCGGCGCTCCTCGCCCGGCGGGGCGGCGTCGCGGAAGCGCCGGTCGGGGCCGAAATACTCGCCGACCTCAAGGAAGGGGCGGCCGTCGCGGGCCACCCAGATGATCCGCTCCAGCAGGCTGGCGGCGCTGAACGGCTTGGTGATGATGAAGTTGGCGCCGCAGTCGCGGCCGCGGGTGACCATGCCGCGGCGGATGTGGCCGGCCGTCATGATCACCGGGACGAAGGCGTTGGGCGGGCCGGACCGGCGCAGCCAGTGCACCAGTTCGAAGCCGTCGATGCCCGGCATCTCGCAATCCACCACCAGAAGGTCGACCTCGGAGTCCTTCAGGACCTGAATGGCCTCGGCGGCGCCGCGCATCGAATAGCGGGTCTTGATGCCGAAGCCGAGCAGGGCGCTGGAGGTGATCTCGGAGGCGAAGGCCGAGTCGTCCACGACCATGGTGACGGCCCCGGTGAGATTGATGATCGCGTTCTCGCGCAGGGTCTCGCCGATGACGCCCATGCTACTCACCCCGAGTGAGTCGCCCGACGCAACCCAGCCCGGGCGCAGGCTTGCGCGCCAATCCTAGCCGAACGGTTAACGGAGTCAGCCGAGGCGACCGATGGCGTAGAAGCGGTCGGCCCGGGCCTTGCGGATCTGCTCCGGCGAGAGCGCCGACAGGGTGGCCAGCTCCTCGGCCAGCACATCGCCGACGGACTGGATCACCGCGGCCGGGTCGGCGTGGGCGCCGCCGACCGGCTCGGGGATGATGCGGTCGACGATCTTCAGCTCAAGCAGGTCCGGGGCGGTGATCTTCATGGCCATGGCGGCGTCGCGGGCGCGGGCCCCGTCGCGCCACAGGATGCCGGCGGCGCCCTCGGGCGAGATGACCGAATAGATCGAATGTTCGAGCATCAGCACCCGGCCGGCGGCAGCGATGGCGATGGCCCCGCCCGAGCCGCCCTCGCCGGTGACGGTGGCGATGGAGGGCACGCCGAGGGTCAGGCAGCGCTCGGTCGAGCGGGCGATGGCCTCGGCCTGGCCGCGTTCCTCGGCGCCGAGGCCGGGATAGGCGCCGGCGGTGTCGACGAAGGTCAGCACCGGCAGGCCGTACTGCTCGGCCAGATCCATCAGCCGGACCGCCTTGCGGTAGCCCTCGGGCCGGGCCATGCCGAAATTGTGGGTGACGCGGGTCTGGGTGTCGTGGCCCTTCTCATGGCCCATGACCACCACCGGCGCACCGCGGAAGCGGGCGAGGCCGCCGAGGATGGCCTGGTCGTCGCCGAACTGCCGGTCGCCCTTGAGCTCGACGAAGTCGGTGAACAGACCTTCGCAGAAGTCGACGAAATGCGGCCGCTGCGGGTGGCGCGCGACCTGGGTCTTCATCCAGGGATCGAGCGAACCATAGATCTTGCGACGCAGCTGGTCCGCCTTCCTGCGCAGACCCTCGACCTCGGCGTCGAACGAGCCGGAGGTCGAGGAGAGCAGGTTCAGCTCCTCGATCTTGGCCTCAAGATCGGCGATCGGCTTCTCGAACTCGAGGTAGTGGGTGGCCATCAGGCGTCCGGAACAGGCGCGCGTCTTTGCGCAACGGAAGGCGGCGGAACCTAGTGGGGTCAACGCCGGGGGGCAAGCGGGGTTCAGTCCTCCCGCGCCAAGGGGTGTTTGTCGCGCACCACCTGCGCCAGCCGGTCGGTGGCGACGTGAGTGTAGATCTGGGTGGTGGCGATGTCGGCGTGGCCGAGCAGGGTCTGGACGACGCGCAGGTCGGCGCCGCCTTCCAGCAGGTGGGTGGCGAAGGCGTGGCGCAGGACGTGGGGGCTGACCCGGGCCGGGTCGAGGCCGGCGTCGAGGGCGGCCTGGTCCAGCAACTGGGCGAAGCGGCGCGGGGTCAGGTGGCCTTTCGCGGAGGCGGAAGGAAACAGCCACGGGCTGTCGGGCGCCTTAGCCGGGCGGGCGGCGTCGCGGGCGACGAGCCAGACCCGGACGGCCTCGCGGGCCGCGGCGTTGAGCGGGGCAAGACGCTCCTTGCCGCCCTTGCCGCGCACGATCAGGAAGGCGGGGTCGCGGCGCACCGATTCGACCCGCAGGCCCAGCAGCTCGGAGACGCGCAGGCCCGAGGCGTAGGCCAGTTCGACGAGGGCGACGAGGCGCAGGCCTCCGGCGCCGTCACGGGCCGCGGCGGCGGTCAGGAGGCGCTCGATTTCGTCCCGACCGAGCGTTCGGGGCAGGCCGCGGCCCTGTCTGGGGGCGTCGAGGCGGCGCGACGGGTCATCGGCGCGCCAGCCCTCGCCGAGGGCGAAGCGGTAGAACTGGCGGATGGCCGAGCGGCGGCGGGCCTGGGTGGCGGCGGACAGGCCGCGCGCGCCGAGGCCGGCGTACCAGGCCTCGATGGCGGCCTCGTCGGCGCGCAGCAGACCGTCGGGCAGGGCGGCCTCGGCGTCGGCCAGATCGCGGCCGTAGGCGGACAGGGTGTGGGGCGAGGCGTCGCGCTCGACCGCCATCATCTCCAGAAAGGCCTCCACTTGCGGCGTGGTCATGCGCGGGACCGCTTTGCGTCGGCGACGCTTGGTGTAGAGGGTGGTCGGGTCATGACGTCTTGCCTGCCGCCGTCCGCCCCGCCGTTCGTCCCGCTGTCGGACCGCCTCCCGCGAGGCCGGTCGTGAGCGAGGGCGAGCCGATTCCGGTCCATCGCCGCACCATAGCGCTGGTCGGGCTGATGGGGGTGGGGAAATCGACGGTGGGACGGCGGCTGGCCAAGCGATTGAACCTGCCGTTCGCGGACGGCGATATCGAGATCGAGGCGGCGGCGGCGATGACCGTGTCCGACATCTTCGCCGAGCTGGGCGAACCCGAGTTCCGGGCCGGCGAGGCGCGGGTGATCAAGCGGTTGCTGGAAGGGCCGCGCATGGTGCTGGCCACCGGCGGCGGGGCGGTGCTCAACCCCGACACCCGGGCCCTGCTGAAAGAGCGGGCGGTGACGGTGTGGATGCGGGCCGATCTGGAGACAGTGGCGCAGCGGGTCCAGCGGCGCGACACCCGGCCGCTGCTGCGTGGGCGTGACCCGCTGACGGCGCTCAGGGCCATGGCCGAGGTGCGCTACCCGGTCTACGCAACGGCTGACGTGACCGTGGATGTGACCGGCGGGGCGCATGCCCAGGCGGTGGATGCGATCCATGACGCCCTGCGGACCTATTTTTCCGCCCACGCGCCGGAGGCGGAGGCATGACGACAACGGTGGCGGTCGCGGGCGGTGACTTCTGGCCCTACGAGGTGGTGGTGGGCCGCGGCCTGCTGGCCGAGCTGGGGCCGCGCGTGGCGCCGCTGGCCCGGGGCCGCACCGTGGTGGTCACCGACGAGACGGTGGCCGCGCTGCACGGAAAGGCGGCCCTGGCCTCGCTGGAGGGCGCGGGCCTGCACGGACGGTTGCTGACGGTGCCGCCGGGGGAGGGCTCCAAATCCTTCGCTGAGCTGGAGCGGGTGATCGACCGGCTGCTGGCGTTTCAGCTGGATCGCAAGGACGTGGTGGTGGCGCTGGGCGGCGGTGTGGTCGGGGATCTGGCCGGGCTGGCGGCGGCCCTCTACATGCGCGGCATCGACTTCGTCCAGGTCCCGACCACCCTGCTGGCCCAGGTCGATTCCTCGGTCGGCGGCAAGACGGCGATCGATACGCCGCGGGGCAAGAATCTTGTCGGGGCCTTTCACCAGCCGCGGCTGGTGCTGGCGGACATCGACCTGCTGGCGACCCTGCCGGAGCGGCAGCTGCGCTCGGGCTGGGCCGAGGTGCTGAAGCACGGACTGATCTGCGACGCCGGCTTCCTCGACTGGCTGGCGGGCGAGGGGGCGGCCGGGGCGTCGGGCGATCCGGCGGCGCTGGAGCGGGCCGTGGTGCGCTCGGTCGAGATCAAGAGCGCCATCGTCGGCGAGGATGAGAAGGAGGCCGGGCGACGCGCCCTGCTGAACCTCGGCCACACCTTCGGCCACGCCATCGAGGCCGAGTTGGGCTTCGACGAGACAGCGCTGACGCATGGCGAGGCCGTGGCCCTGGGCTGCGCCCTGGCCTTCCGGTTTTCGGCGGCGACGGGCCTGTGCCCGACGGCCGCAGCGGAGCGCGTCGGGACCGTCCTGGCGGCGGCGGGCCTGCCGACACGGCTGGCGCAGGCGGGACGGTTCCGCGGTTCGGCCCTGCTCAAGCGGATGGCGGGCGACAAGAAGGCCGAGGGCGGACGGCTGACGCTGATCCTGGCCCGGGATGTCGGCGACGCCTTCGTCGGCAAGGATGTCGACCCCGCCGCCGTGGCGTCATTCCTGTCCGCAGAGGGATGCACATGAGCGTTCCGCCGATGAACCTTCGGGTCGGCCCCCTGGCCAACCGGTTCGTCCGCCTCGAACCCTTCGCACCGGAACTCGAGGCGGAGGTGCGGGCGGCGCTGGACTGCGATCCCGACGCCTGGGACATCATGGTCGGCGCGGCCTATGGACCGCATTTCGACGGCTGGTGGCGGTCGGCCCTGACGGCCATGGGCGAGGGGAGCCGGATTCCCTATGCGGTGCGGCGGCTGTCGGACGGCGCCGTCGTCGGCACGACCAGCCTGTACGAGATCAAGCCCGCCTATCGGCGTTGCGAGATCGGCTCGACCTTCTATCGGCCCGAGGCGCGGGGCGGTCCGGTCAATCCCGCGGCGAAGCGGCTGTTGCTGGGCCATGCCTTCGAGGCCGGCGCCGTGAGGGTCGAGATCATCACCGACGCCATCAACCCCGGCAGCCAGGCGGCGATCCGCAAACTGGGCGCCCGCGACGAAGGCGTCCTGCGCAAGCACAAGATCACCTGGAAGGGGCGTATCCGCGACACCGCCCAATTCGCCATTCTCGACGACGACTGGCCGGACGTACGGGATCGACTGGATGCGCGGCTGGCGGCCTTCTAGTCGATCGCCCGGCAGTCGGTGGGTTCGCGACCGTCGGCGGTCCAGTGGGCCATGACGCCTTCGCCGCGCAATTCGTGGCCCGAGGCGCGGTACCAGAGCCCCGTGGGGGTGCGTTCCTGGAACAGGTCCACCGCCGCTCCGCTGGAGTTTCGGACGGTGGCCATTTCGCGGGCGTTGTCGAAATCCACCGAGAGGCGCTCGCCGTTGTTGCAGAGATAGACGGTGCGGATGACGCGGTTGAGGGTCCGCTGCTGGATCTCGGCCCCGGTGCGGCGACGGGCGGTCTGGGCGTCCTCGGCCCGCTTGCGGACCGCCTCGCCGTCGGACGACACCTCGGTCGGCTTCGGTCCGCAGGCCGTCAAGACAAGGGCGGCCGCGACGGCGAGGGGCATCAGACGCATATTACAAGCCTTGCCGTGGGAGGACTGCGGAGCAACGCGCCGGTCAGGCGGCTGTTCCCTTGCGCCGGGCGCGGAAGAAGGTGCGTAGCAGGTTCGCGCCCTCGTCCGCCAGCACGCCGCCCGTCGCCTCCGGACGCCAGTGGCAGGTGGGCTGTTCGAAGAATCGCGGGCCATGCGCGACGGCGCCGCCCTTGGGGTCGTCGGCCCCCCAAACCACCCGGCCGATGCGGGCATGGCTGATGGCGCCCGCGCACATGGCGCAGGGCTCGAGCGTCACATACAGGGTCAGGCCGGTGAGGCGGTAGTTTCCGCGTTTCGCCGCCGCCGCGCGCAGGGCGACGATCTCGGCGTGGGCGGTGGGATCGTGAGCGCCGATGGGCCCGTTTCGGCCTTCCGACACGACCTCGCCGGTCGATTCGTCGACGATCACACAGCCGACCGGAGTCTCGCCCGCGTCCGCCGCCGCTTGCGCACAGGCCAAGGCCATGTGCATGAACCGCTCATCATGGCCTTCCATCCCCGAGACAACGACAAGAAGCCGCGCCCGCGTCAAGACGGCGACCGCGACGGCCCCCGCAAACCCTTCGCCAAGGACGGTCCCAAGGGGCCACCGCGCGCCGGAGGCAAACCCGGCGGCAAGCCGTTCAGCAAGGACGGAAAGCCCGGCGCCAAGGCCGATGACGGCCCCAAGCGCAGCGAGCGTATCGCCAAGGTCATGGCCCGCGCCGGCATCGCCTCGCGCCGGGAGGTCGAACGGCTGATCGGTCTCGGCAAGGTGGCGGTCAACGGCAAGATCCTCGACACGCCCGCGACCCTGGTCACGCGCGACGACGTCATCACCGTCGACGGCAAGCCGATCGGCTCGGCCGAGGTGACCCGGGTCTGGCGCTATCACAAGCCGGCCGGCCTGCTGACCTCCCACACCGATCCGGCCGGACGGCCGACCGTGTTCGACGCCCTGCCCAGCGGCCTGCCGCGCGTGCTGTCGGTCGGCCGGCTGGACCTCAATACCGAGGGTCTGCTGCTGCTGACCAATGACGGCGAGCTGAGCCGGGCGCTGGAGCTGCCGCAGACCGAACTGGTGCGTCAGTACCGGGCGCGGGCGCGCGGCCGAGTCAGCCAGTTACAGCTCGATTCGCTGAAGGAGGGGGTCACCGTCGACGGCATTCGCTACGGCCCGATCGAGGCGACGCTGGACAAGGCGAAGGAGAGCGAGGGCAACAGCCCCGCCAACCTGTGGATCAGCGTCTCGATCACCGAGGGCAAGAACCGCGAAGTCCGCAAGGTGCTGGAGTCCATCGGCCTGACCGTGAACCGACTCATTCGTCTGGCCTATGGCCCGTTCCAGCTGGGCACCTTGCCGCTGGGGTCGGTCGAGGAGGTCGGGCCGCGGGTGATCCGCGAGCTGCTGGCCCAGCATATCCGGCCCGAGACCCTGCCGACCGGCAATACGGTCTCGACCCCGGCGCCGATCCCGGGTCGGCGCACCTCGGCGCCGATCAACAAGGGCGCCTCCGGCTCGGCCATTTCGGACCCGTCGCGCAAGCCCAGCCGGGTCCGCGCCGCCGGCGCCGCCGCCGATGCGGCGGCCGAACGCGCGGCGCGGCCGCAGAAGAAGCCGGGCTGGGCCAAGGCCGCGCCGAAATTCGAGCATCCGAAGAAGAATTTCACTCCCCGGGCGCGCCCTGAGGGCGAGGCGGCGGCCGGCGAGACGCCGAAGCGGGGGTTCAAGCCCCGGCCGGACCAGTTCATCGACAAGCCGCGCAGCGGGCCCGGGGCCGGCCGCCCCTTCACGCCCAAACCGGGGGCGGAGGGCGGACGACCGACCCGCCCGGCCAAACCGCGCGAGGGCGCTCCGCCACGCGGCGGCGACGGCGCCGGCTTCAAGCCTCGTGGCGGCGGCAGTCGCAGCAATC
>CAZGPS010000075.1:0-11488 GCA_964527675.1 uncultured Brevundimonas sp.
TGGGTCTTTTCCATCTGGCCGGTGGCGGCCTGGAAGCGCAGGTTGAACTGTTCCTTCTTGAGCTTCAGCAGCTCGTCGGACAGCTGGTCGGGCGTCTGGGCCCGCAGATCGGCGATCTTGGTCATGCGCCAACGTGCTCCACGTGCGAGACGCCGGCGTCGAGGCGGGTGACCACCTTGGTACGGACCGGCAGCTTGGCGGCGCCGAGACGCAGGGCTTCACGAGCCACGTCGTCCGGCACGCCGTCGATTTCGAACAGGATGCGGCCCGGGTGGCAACGCGCGGCCCAGTGGTCCACGGCGCCCTTGCCCTTGCCCATCCGGACTTCGGCCGGCTTGCCCGTGACGGGCAGGTCGGGGAAGACGCGGATCCAGACGCGGCCCTGACGCTTCATCTGGCGGGTGATCGCGCGGCGGGCCGCCTCGATCTGACGCGCGGTGATGCGTTCCGGCTCGACCGTCTTCAGCCCGTAGGAGCCGAAGTTCAGCGAGAAGCCGCCCTTGGCGGAGCCATGGATCCGGCCCTTGAAGGCCTTGCGGTATTTGGTCTTTTTGGGTTGCAGCATGATCTAGCTCTCACGGGCCCGGTCACGACGCGGACCGCGATCACCGCGGGGTCCGCCGCGTTCACGGCCTTCATTCGACGACGGACCGGCAGCTTCCTGGGCCCAGCGCTTGTCCTGCGCCATCGGGTCGTGCTCGAGCACCTCGCCCTTGAAGACCCACACTTTGACACCGATGATGCCGTAGGTCGTCTTGGCCTGGATGAAGCCGTAGTCGATGTCGGCGCGCAGGGTGTGCAGCGGCACGCGACCTTCACGATACCATTCCATCCGCGCGATTTCCGCGCCGCCGAGGCGGCCCGAAACATTGATGCGGACGCCCTTGGCGCCGAGGCGCATGGCGGACTGCATCGCGCGCTTCATGGCGCGGCGGAAGGCGATACGGCGTTCCAGCTGCTGGGCGATGTTCTCGGCGATCAGCTGGGCGTCGGTCTCGGGCTTGCGGACCTCGACGATGTTCAGGTGAACCTCGCCTTCAGTCTGGGCCGCGATGTCCTTGCGCAGCTTCTCGATGTCGGCGCCCTTCTTGCCGATCACGACACCCGGACGGGCGGCGTAGATCGTCACGCGGCACTTCTTGTGCGGACGCTCGATGATGATGCGCGACACGCCGGCGGCGTTCAGGCGCTCTTTCAGCCACGTGCGCAGCTTGAGGTCCTGGTGCAGCAGCTTGGCGTAGTCCGCGCCGCCGGCGAACCAGCGGCTGTCCCACGTACGGTTGACGCCGAGGCGCAGACCGATCGGATTGACTTTCTGACCCATCAGGCGGCCTCACCGGCTTCGCGGACCACGATGGTGATCTCCGCGAAAGGTTTCAGGATGCGCGACGAACGGCCACGAGCACGGCTCGCGAAACGCTTCATCACCAGGTTCTTGCCCACGAAGGCCTCGGCGACGACCAGATTGTCGATGTCGAGGTTGTGGTTGTTCTCGGCGTTCGAAACCGCCGAATACAGGACCTTGCGAACGTCGGTGGCGATGCGCTTGCGGCTGAATTCCAGCTCGTTCAGCGCCTTCTGCACCGGCAGGCCGCGGATCGACTGGGCGACCAGGTTCAGCTTCTGAGGGCTGATCCGGACATTCACCAGCTTGGCGCGGGCTTCGGTCGGGGCGACCCGACGGGGGTTTTTGGTCTGGGCCATCAGTTATTTCCTTTTGGCCTTCTTGTCCGCCGCGTGCCCGGGGAAGGACCGGGTCGGGGCGAACTCGCCGAGCTTCATGCCGACCATTTCTTCGGAGACCGACACCGGCACATGCTTCTGGCCGTTGTGGACGCCGAACGTCAGGCCGACGAACTGCGGCAGGATGGTGGAGCGGCGCGACCACGTCTTGATCACGTCCTTGCGGCCCGACGTCGTGACGGCGTCGGCCTTCTTGAGCAGATACCCGTCGACAAACGGGCCTTTCCAGGAGGAGCGGGCCATCTTTAGCGAGCCTTCTTAACGTGGCGGGTACGGATGATGAACTTGTCCGTAGCCTTGTTCTTGCGGGTGCGGGTGCCCTTGGTGTCCTTGCCCCACGGCGTAACCGGGGTGCGACCGCCAGAGGTCCGGCCTTCACCACCACCGTGCGGGTGGTCGATCGGGTTCATGGCGACGCCGCGAACGTGCGGACGCCAGCCCATGTGACGGACGCGGCCGGCCTTGCCGAGGTTCTGGTTCATGTGGTCGGGGTTCGAAACCGCGCCCACCGTGGCCATGCAGCCGTCCAGCACCATGCGAAGCTCGCCCGAGCCGAGACGGATCTGGGCATAGCCCTGATCGCGACCGACCAGCTGGGCGTAGGCGCCGGCCGAGCGGGCCAGCTGGGCGCCCTTGCCCGGCTTCATTTCGACGTTGTGGATGATCGTGCCGACCGGCACCGAGCGCAGCGGCATCGCATTGCCCGGCTTCACGTCGACCTTTTCGCCGGCCACGACCGAGTCGCCCGCCTTCAGGCGTTGCGGCGCGATGATGTAGGCCTTTTCGCCGTCCTCATAGACGATGAGGGCGATGAAGGCGGTCCGGTTCGGATCGTATTCCAGGCGTTCGACGGTCGCCGTGGCGAACTTCCGGCGCTTGAAGTCGATCTTGCGGTACAGCGTCTTGGCGCCGCCGCCGCGGAAGCGGACGGCGATACGACCGCCGGCGCCCCGGCCGCCCGACTTGGTCAGGCCTTCGGTCAGCGACTTCTCGGGGCGGCCTTTATGCAGCTCCGAACGGTCGATCAGCACCAGGGCGCGACGGCCCGGCGATGTCGGATTGTATGTTTTCAAGGCCATCTGATCAGAGCCCCGTGGTGACGTCGATCGACTGGCCTTCAGCCAGCGTCACGATCGCTTTTTTGATGTCGACCCGACGGCCCATGATGCCGCGGAAGCGCTTGGTCTTGCCCTTTTGAACCAGGGTGTTGACCTTCAGAACGTTGACCTTGAACAGGCTTTCGACCGCCGCGGCGATCTCGTCCTTGGTCGAGGCGCCCGCGACGCGGAATACGACCTTGTTCTGCTCCGACAGGATCGTGGCCTTTTCCGTGATGATCGGAGCCAGGATGGTGTCGTAGTGTTTGGCGGTGGGTTGAGCGCCGGCCATTACGCGGCTCCCTTCACGGCTTGCGACCGGGCCACTTCGCTGCGCGAGGGCTTGTAGTCGGCATAGGTGGCTTCGATGGCCTCGAGCGCGGCCTTGGTCAGCACCAGCTTGTCGGCCCGCAGGATGTCGTAAACGTTCAGGCCTGCGTTCGGCAGGACGTTGACCATCGGGATGTTGCGGGCGGCCAGGCTGAAGTTCGTGTCGACTTCCGGACCGGCGATGATCAGCGTCTTCGTCCAGCCCAGCTTGCCGAGGGTGTCGCGCAGACCGGCGGTCTTGGCGTCCTTCAGGTTCAGGCTGTCGACGACGACCAGATCACCGGCGACGACCTTGGAGGACAGCGCATGACGCAGGGCCAGGGCGCGGACCTTCTTGGGAAGCGAGAAACCGTGATCGCGAACGATCGGGCCGAAGGCGCGCGAGCCGCCGACGAACTGGGGCGCACGGCGCGAACCGTGACGGGCGCCGCCGGTGCCCTTCTGCTTGTACATCTTCTTGCCCGTACGAGAGTTCTCGTTGCGGGTTTGAACCTTGTGCGTGCCGGCGCGGCGCTTGGCCAGCTGCCAGTTGACGTAACGGGCCAGGATGTCGCCGCGGATGTCGGTGATGCCGAAAACGGCGTCCGACAGTTCGACGTCACCGGCGGCCTTGCCGTCGAGTTTGATGACCGAGAGTTTCATTACGCTTCACCGCCTTCGGTGGTCTCGACGGCCGGGGCTTCTTCGGCCGGCGTTTCGGCCGGTTCAGCAGCAGCGGCGGTCTTCGACGACTTGACGCCGCCCGGGAAGGGGGCGTCGGCCGGACGGGCCTTCTTGATGGAGTCGCGGATCTTGACCCAGGTGCCCTCGTGACCGGGGACGGCGCCCTTGATCAGGATCAGGCCACGCTCCACGTCGACGCGGAACACGGTCAGGTTCTGGGTGGTGACGACTTCCTCACCGAGGTGACCCGCCATCTTCTTGCCCGGGAAGGTACGACCCGGATCCTGACGGTTGCCGGTCGAGCCGTGCGAACGGTGCGAGACCGAGACGCCGTGGGTCGCCCGCAGGCCGCCGAAGTTCCAGCGCTTCATGGCGCCGGCGAAGCCCTTGCCGATGGTCTTGGCCTGGACGTCGACCTTCTGGCCGGCGACGAAGTGGTCGGCCGAGAACTCGGAGCCCACATCCATCATGGCGTCCGCATCGATGCGGAACTCGGTGACATAGGCCTTGGGCTCCACTTCCAGCTTCGCGAAAGATTCGCGTTGAGCCTTGTTGGTCCTCTTGGCCTTCTTGCTGCCAGCGCCCAGCTGGAGAGCGACGTAGCCGTCACGCTCCTGGGTACGTTGGCCGACGACCTGGCAGCCGTCTAGCTGAAGCACAGTGACCGGAACGTGCGCGCCGTCATCGGCGAACACGCGGGTCATGCCCAGCTTCTTGGCGATCACGCCCGTGCGCATCGGATCCCGCCTCTTTCTTATTAAATCTTGATCTCGACGTCCACGCCGGCGGACAGGTCGAGCTTCATGAGCGCGTCCACGGTCTGCGGGGTGGGGTCGACGATGTCGAGGACACGCTTGTGCGTGCGGATTTCAAACTGCTCGCGCGACTTCTTGTCGACGTGCGGCGAGCGGTTCACGGTGAACTTTTCGATCAGGGTCGGCAGCGGGATCGGACCACGAACGGTCGCGCCCGTGCGCTTGGCGGTGTTGACGATCTCGCGCGTCGAAAAGTCGAGGACGCGGTGATCGAAGGCCTTGAGCCTGATGCGGATGCTTTGATCCATATCGGTAGCTATTCCCAAGCAGGCGAACCTGCGTCCCTGTGAACCATTTCAAAGACCGGAGTCTTCAGGCGCGAAGCCTTCAGAGTACGCACGTCCGCAAAAACGATCGGCCCACGCAGTCTCCCGCGAAGGCCGTTGAAGTCCTGGGTCACTGCAAAGAACAGGGTCTCAGGTCGTTCCTGCGAACCGCGTCTGCACCACAAACTCAAGCGAGGTGCACAGCCGGTCCAACAAGAGTGGGGGCTTATGCAGATCGATTCCGCTTCCGTCAAGCGGCGAAAGCATGGCGAAGACCTCCGGGAGCGCAGCCGGGACCATTTGTCCTGCGCCTGCCAGGACGTCCGAAGCGGCGTTGATGACAGGCGGTTGAGGAAGCGCCGTTATGCGTCCGCGACTTCGTCACCTCGCGGCCACAATGCGTGTTCCGATCGCCACAGGCCGACTATGGCGCTGATTTGTGACGGCTTTGTAATGGCTACGCTTCGAGATCGGCTGATACCCCGCCGGTCCGTCGCGGCGAATCCGGCCGCGGCAAGCAAGGAAAACAAGAATGAAGTCTCTCCTCCTCCTCACCGCCGCCGTCTCCGCCTTCGCGGCGGCCCCCGCCCTGGCCCAGAGCGGCCCGGTCGGTTCGGTCGGAGTCGCCCACAGCGAATCCGAATTCGACCTCGGCGGCCTCAGCGCCGAAGGCGACGCATGGGCCATCGACGGCGTTGTCGCCATGCCCGCCTTCGGCGACTGGACCGTGACCCTCGCGGGCGCCGCCGGCGAGTCGGATGACGGTGGTGACGACACCACCTTCTTCGGCACGGCCCACCTGACCACCATGATCAAGCCGGACATGCGTTTCGGCGGCTTCGTCGGCGCCGCTGACGTGGCGGACGAAACGGCCCTGACGGCCGGCGTCGAAGTGCAGAAGTATCTGGCCCGGGCGACCCTGACCGGCGTCGTGGCCTATACGACGGCTGACGACGTCGACCTCGACGTCTGGTCGGTCGGCGGCGACGCGGCCTTCTACGTCACCGACTCGCTGCGCCTGAACGCCGGCCTGTCGTGGGTGACCATCGACGACGCTGATGTCGACGGCTTCACCTACGGCGTCGGCGCCGAGTACGAGATCGCCAACTCGCCGTTCTCGGTGACCGCCGGTTATTCGCACTCGGACATCGAGGACCTCGACGTCGACACCTGGACCATCGGTCTGCGCTACAGCTTCGGCGGCGGCCTGCAGGCGCGCGATCGCGCCGGCGCGGCGCTGCCGGGCTCGGGCGTCATGGGTCTGCTGGGCGCGCTGTAGGCGTCACGCACCTCGAGGTGACGAAGCCCCGGCGGAGCGATCCGCCGGGGCTTTTCATTGGGCGCAGGACAAGAAAGAGGGCCCGGGGGTTCCACGCACCGGGCCCTCTGGTCCGCAATGGCGCCGGCGTCAGCGGCCGATGCGGATGTCTCCCGAGCCGATGACGCTGCGGCTGACCGAACCGGTGGCCTCGGCGATGCGGACATCGCCCGAACCGGCGATCGAAATGCTGACGTCGCCGGCCGTGCCGCCGAAATCGATGTCTCCGGAACCGGCGATCGAGATGTCGAGGTTCGGAATCCGCCCACGGCGGATGCTCGTCTCCCCGGATCCGGCGATCGAGATGTCGGTGTCTCCGTTCACTTCCGCGATCATGACGCTGCCCGATCCGGCCAGGCTCACATCGAGCGGGCCCGTGGCCCCCGCGGTCACGTCCCCCGAGCCGGCGAGGCTGACCTCAAGCGAGCGGGAGGCGCCGATCATCATGGAGCCTGAGCCCCCCGAGGCGGCCTCGACCGGCCCGTCGGTGTTGGCGATCACCCAATCGCCGCATCCGCCATTGCCGAGATCGACGGAGGCGGCGCCGCGGCCGATCGAGCCGAACACGGCTCCTCCGGCGCTGATGTTCACGTCACGCGGGGCGCGGATGACGATCCGCGGAGCGTCGTCGAGACTGATCTGACCGAGGCCACGCACTTCGACCGAGGCGCCCTGCCCCGGTCGGGTCTGATCCGGACCGGAGCGGCAGTTGCGAATATCGTCGCCGACACGGAAGCCGGCCACGCGGCGGCCGAGCCCCCCATTGATCCGCACGTCGGCGCCGCGGCGCTCGACCCTGAGCGCAGGCAGGCGGGACGCGCCCTGTTCAATCTCCACGCCGATGTCGGCGCGATCCTCGACGATGACCACGACGCGGGCGACGGCGTGATCGATCTCGATCTCGGGGCCGGGATTGGCGAGGACCGGGCCGGCGACCGCAGCGGTGATGGCCGCGGCGGCGGCGGCGGACAGCAGGATGGCTTTCATGTCGGGGGCTCCCTCTCCGGAATGTTCCGGAAAGGTGCGACCCGGGGTCCGCCAAGTCACTTAAAATCGAGGTCATGACCTCGTTGTAAGGAAGCCCGGCGGATCGTCAGGTCGTGAGGGCGCGGGCGCCGTCGGTCGCGCCGGCATCCGGCTCGAAGTCCCGCTGGAAGCCGGCGATGCGGCTCTTCATCGCCCCGGCCCGCTTCAGCGCCAGCGAGGCGGCCCAACGCGCCGCCAGTTCGGGCGTCGCCATCGCATCGGTGAAACGCGGACGGCCGCCCGCCTTGCGCAGCACGGCGTTGGTGAACAGGGCTCCGTTCCGGAACCGCGACGGCCAGGTCTGGAATTCCATCGACAGGGAGACGCAGAACCGGTCGAGGTTCTCGACCCGGTGGGGGGCGTAGAGCGGCCAGGTCAAGGCCTGGCCCGGCTCCAGATCCACGACCTCGGCGTCGGCCTCGAAGGCGAGATCATACGGAAGCTCTTCCGTCGTCTGCCGGGTCACGACCTGCTCCATGTCGGTCTCGGCCAGGTGAGTCTCGTCGCCCGGATAGACGTAGACCCGCTTGCGGCCGCGCATGTGGAACAGGACCACGCCCGCGGCGTCGAAATGATAGGGCACCCGCGCCCTCGGCGACGACAGGATCAGCTGGCCGGCGTTGCGCACCGCCCGCAGACCCGGGTGGGCCTGACGCACCTTGCCGAACTCGGACAGGGCGGCAGCCCACAGTTCGGGCCAGCCGGCCTCGACCTCTCGCAGATTGACCCACAAACGCCCTTGCTGGATCGCCGCCAGCAACCCGGCGCCGCCGAGGCGGCCCCGGGCCCCGGTTCGCAGCGACACCTGGCCGGCGTGGTCGTAATCATACAGGTTGATGTCGAACAGTTCGGCCGGGTAGCGGTCCAGCATGGCGGCCAGCGCCTCATCGGTGGCGAAGCCCTGCTCAACGAGGCCGTGGTGGTGGACGCAGGCCCTGGGGATGGGCCCGGCGTATCGGGTGCGCATGGCGGTCATGGCGAGTCTCAGCCCGGAACAGGTGAAGGCGGGGAGCGTCGGGCCTTTGCAAGCGCCGCGCCTGCGGCCTGCACGGCGCCGCGAAGGCGATCGCCCGGCGTGGTCTCGCAGGCCTCGATTGCGGCCCAGCGCCGGCGGACGCTGGCCCGAAGACGCTCGCCGCGGTCCTGCCCGGCCAGGTTCAGCGCCCCGACCGCGACCTGGCTGACCGCGGAACCCAGCCCCGGACGCAGCACCAAGGCCTCCCGCACTGTACGGGAGGCATTGCAGAAATACTTCTTGTAGTGCTCGCCCTCGAACCCGAAATCGAAGGTCCGGTAGCCGCGTTCCGAGGCCAGCCGCATGGTGTCCATGCTCAGCAGGATGCCGGGCGAGCACCGCGACAGGGCCGGATCGTAGCCCGGGAACCAGAAATGATACTGGTCGCCGCCGTGCAGGGAATACTCCAGCGCCGTGAGCCGGTCGCCGGCCCACAGTCCGGCCATCGAGGCGCCGAAATCCGCACCGTCCTCACGAAGCAGGGCGTGCAGCAGATCGGCGGTCCAGCCGCAGGCGAAGATGTCGTGCCGTCCGGTACGCCGGTACTGATCGCGCTTCAGGGCTATAAGCCAGTCCAGCAGGTCGGGGTCCCGCAGCCCGCGTTCGACCCGCAGCGGCCCCAGCTCGGCCTCCATGCTGCGTCGGGCGCGTTCCTTGTCCTTGAAGAATTTGCCCTGGCTGCTGCGGCGCTCCGCATACCAGCCCTCATAACCCCCATCATCCAGCACGACCTGCACCGTCCGTCGCGGCTCGCCGAGGTCGCGACCGTCGTCCGTGGCCGGCCCCACCCAGGCGGTGACGTTCAGCCGCGTCGCGCCCAGGGCCGCCGCGACCGCCTCCAGCGAAGGCGCCTCGCCCGGTCGGCCTATGATCCCGTGATAGTCGTTCATGGGGGCGGCCAGGGGCTGAATCGCCCCGCCCCGCTTCTGATGCGGGAAGAAGCCGACCGTCCGACCGCCGCGCGAGAAGACAGCGACGGCGGCGTCCGGACTGATCCGCCCGGCGACGCGGGCGAACCCGGGCCGGAAATAGGGGCTGTTCAGGGCAGGGTTTGCAGCCAGCATGGCGCGCCAGTCGGCCCACTCGGCCTCCGCCAGCGCCTCGACTCCGACGATGTCGACCTTGAGCGCGGTCATGCAACCTCCCGGCGGGAGCCCGAACGGACGCCCTTGGCCGGCATGCTTAACCCGCGGCCCTTTCAGCGGGGTAAGCCGGCATGGTGAACGAAACCTGCCCCGCACGCGGGCGTTCGCCTTGTGATAGAGGAGATCGCCATGACCGACCCGCGCGCCCCCGGACGCCAGAACGAATACGAGGAAGAGCGCACGCCGTCCCGCAAGGGCGAGCCGCCGCGTCCCGCCCAGGAGCCCCCCGGCTCCGAAGGCAGCAGCAACAGCGGCGAGACCGAGACCGACCCCGCCACCGGAGAACCCAACCCGTGACCTCAGCCTCAGCCGCCGTCGCCCTCGCCCTCGCCCTCCTCGCGGGGGCGCCCGCCGCCTTCGCCCAATCCGACCCCGCAGCGACGGCGACCTGCCCCGTCACGCCCGACCACGTGGTCGCCCATGGCGGGCTTGATCGCAGCCGGGCGGCCGTGGCGGCCGGACGACTGAGCGTTCTGGCCATGGGCTCGTCCTCGATCGAGGGGGTCGGGGCCAGCCGGCCGGAGTTGGGGTTCGTCCCGCTGCTGGAGGCCGGTCTCGAGCGCCGGCTGCCCGGCGTCGAGGTGACAGTGATCAACAAGGGCATCGGCGGCGAAACGGCGAGGGAGACCGCCGACCGGCTCTCCCGGGAGATCGCGGCGGGGAACCCCGACCTGGTGATCTGGCAACTCGGCACCAACGACATGTTGCGCGACCGGCCCATGGACGACGTCTTCGCCGACTTCCGGCGCGGCCAGGACATTCTGGATCGCGCCGACGTCGACGTGCTGCTGATCGACCCCCAGCGGCTGCCGGAAGGCACGACCAATGCGGCGTTCCGGGGCCGCAATCCGGCGCTCGGCGAGATGGCGCGGTTGATCGATCTCGAAGGCGGCCGTGTCGGTTACGCCGTCCTGCACCGCTTCGAGGCCATGGCGGACTGGGGCGGCCTCGAGCGAGGCGGCGTCGGTCCCGACGACCTGCACCTGAACGATGAAGGCTACGCCTGTTGGGCCGCCGTCACGGCCGAGGGACTGGCCGCGGCGCTGCGCTGAGTGGAACGGCCGGCGCCGTGCGGGGTTGCTCTGGTCCAGTCCGCCGGAGCCTTGCCCATGATCGTTCACCGTCTCGCCCTGTTCGCCGCCCTGCCGCTTGTTCTCTCGGCGTGTGGAGACGACGGGCCTGCGACCCGCTCCGCCCCCACCAGCCATCCGGGAAGCGAGGCCGCCTCACAGCTGCGCCAGTCGATCGAGGCCGCGACCTTCACGCCGCCCGCCCCGGTTCCCGCTCCGGGGACCCGCGCAACGACGCCGGGCGCTCCTTCGGATGCGGCGCCGTCCCCGGCGGCGGCGCCGCCCGCCGCGGCCCTCCCCGAGCCGGCGATGGTCCGGGCCCAGATCCTGCTCGACCGGACCCGCTTCTCGCCCGGAATCGTCGACGGCCTGGGCGGCGAGAACACCCGTCAGGCCCTGGCCGCCTTCGAGAAGGCCAATGACCTGCCCGTCGACGGCGAACTGGACGCCGAGGTGTTCGAGCGCCTGACCGCTGCCGACGGCCGCCGGGTCCTGACCGACTACACCATCACCGCGGCCGACGCGGCCGGCCCCTTCATCGGCGCGGTTCCCGAGGATATCGCGGCCATGGCCGAGCTTGAGACCGTGGGCTACGCCAACGCCCGCGAGGCCCTCGCCGAGAAGTTTCACATGAGCGAGGCCCTGCTGGACGCCCTCAATCCCGGCGCCGACTTCGGCCGCGCCGGTCAGACCATCGTCGTGGCCGCGCCCGGTCCGAACGCCTTGCAGGGCGAGGTGGCGCGGATCGTGGTCGACAAGGCGGAGAACTCGGTGCGCGCCTTCGACGCGGCCGGCGAACTTCTGGCCTTCTATCCCGCCACCATCGGCAGCGGCGAGATGCCGTCGCCGACGGGCTCGCATACGGTGCGGGCGATCGCGCCCCGGCCCAACTACACCTACGACCCGTCGCGGGTCAGCTATGGCGAGGGCGGCGCCAGGGTGGTGGTGCCGCCGGGGCCCAACAATCCGGTCGGATCGGTGTGGATCGACCTGTCGCGCG
>CAZGPS010000076.1:0-11268 GCA_964527675.1 uncultured Brevundimonas sp.
CCTCCACCGCGAGATAGCGCGCGGCCCGCCGGCGCATCTGGTCGATCTGCTTCATGGGCCCGGTCTTACTAGCCGTGCCTTAAGACTCCCCTTCCCCTCGAGGGGGAAGGGGTCGGGGGATGGGGTGGTGGCAGACTGCTGCAGAATATGGCGCGTGAGGCGTCGTCGATCGTCAGCCGAGCCCATCCGAGCCCATCGCCAATCAGCCTGCCTCCACCCCACCCAACCCTCCCCCTCGAGGGGAGGGCTTTTCCGTGGGACCTTCGCCGTCTAGGGTCCGCCGCCTTCTCCCCGGGACGAAAAAGCCGCACGTGACCACCGAACCGCTCGCCTTCCAGGACCTGATCCTGACGCTCCACAAATACTGGGGCGATCAGGGCTGCGCCATTCTCCAGCCGTATGACATCGAGGTCGGCGCCGGCACCCTGCACCCGGCCACCGTGCTGCGCGCCCTCGGTCCGCGCCCGTGGAAGGCCGCCTATGTCCAGCCCAGCCGCCGCCCCGGCGACGGCCGCTATGGCGAAAATCCCAATAGATTACAACACTATTACCAATATCAAGTGATCCTGAAGCCGAACCCGGACGATCTCCAGGCGCTGTATCTGGGCTCGCTGGCGGCGATCGGCATTGATCCCAAGCTGCACGACATCCGCTTCGTCGAGGACGACTGGGAGAACCCCACCGTCGGCGCCTGGGGGCTCGGCTGGGAGGTCTGGTGCGACGGCATGGAGGTGACCCAGTTCACCTATTTCCAGGGCGTCGGCGGCATCGAGGTCGACGTCGTCTCGGGCGAGCTGACCTACGGCCTCGAGCGTCTGGCCATGTACGTCCAGGGCGTCGACAACGTCTATGATCTGAAGTTCACCAAAGAGGGCCTGACCTACGGCGAAGTCTTCCTCGAGAACGAGCGCCAACAGAGTGAGGCGAACTTCCACGGCTATGACGTCGACGGCCTCAAACGTCGCTTCGAGGACATGGTCGCCGAGGTCGAACGCTTCCTCGCCATGAAGGGCCCGCAGGGCCAGGCCCTGGTCCTGCCCGCCTACGACCAGGTCCTCAAGGCCAGCCACCTGTTCAACCTGATGGACGCCCGCGGCGCCATCGCCGTCGCCGAACGCCAGAGCTACATCGGCCGCATCCGCGACCTGTGTAAGGCCTGTGCGCTCGCCTACGTCGAGCAAGAGCGGGCAGGCGCGTGAACACCGACGACCGCCACATCGCCCCCTTCCCCCTTGATGGGGGAAGGGCCGGGGATGGGGGTGACACTCTCTCAGGCAAACCGCGCCATCTTGGCGGCGCCATCGGTCGCGCGCGCTGCCTGCGCCGCGACATGACCTTTCCCGAAAAAGTGCTTTGGGGCAGCCTCCGCAAGCTCAAGCTGAACATCCGCCGGCAGGCCCCTATCGGCCGCTTCATCGTGGACTTCGTCCACCATGACAGCATGCTGGTGATCGAGGTCGACGGGCCGCACCATGAGACGCCCGAAGCCCGGGCCTATGACGCTGCCCGCACGGCCTGGCTGCAGGGCCAGGGCTATCGCGTCCGGCGTTTCACCACCAAGGCTGTCACCGACGACCGTGAAGCCGTGCTGACGGCGATCCGGTCGGCGATCACCTCACCCCCATCCCAACCCTTCCCCCATCAAGGGGGAAGGGCTCTTTGGCGGGCCCGCGATCAGTGGGTCCGGGACGATGAAACCTGATGCCCCAACTCCTCCTCGAACTCTTCTCCGAAGAAATCCCCGCCCGGATGCAGTCCGGCGCCGCGCGCGATCTCGGGCGCATGGCCGCCGACCGCCTCAAGGCCGCCGGCCTGACGTACGACGCCCTGAACACATACGCCGGCCCGCGCCGCCTGACCCTCGTCGTCGACGGCCTGCCCGCCGCCACGCCCGACCGCGAGGAAGAGCTGAAAGGCCCGCGCGCCAACGCCCCCGAACAGGCGCTGGAAGGCTTCCTGCGCAAGACCGGCCTGACCCGCGACCAGCTGACCGAGCGCGACGGCGTCCTGTTCGCCGTGCTCCGCCACGAGGGCCAGTCCACCGCCGCCCTGATCCCCGACATGGTCGACCAGATCGTCCGCAACTTCCCCTGGCCCAAGTCGATGCGCTGGGGCTCCGGAACCCTGCGTTGGGTCCGCCCGCTGAAGCGGATCGTCGCCCTGTTCGACGGCCAGGTGGTCCCGTTCGACATCGACGGAATCGCCAGCGGCGACGTCACCGAGGGCCACCGCTTCATGGGCGCCGGCAAGCCCTTCGCCGTCCGCGACTTCGCCGACTACCGCAAGAAGCTGGAGGCCGACTTCGTCTTGCTCGACGTCGCCGACCGCAAGCTGCGCATCCTCGAGGGCGCGCGGAAGGTCTGCGCCGACAAGGGCCTCGCCCTCGTCGACGACGACGGCCTGCTGGACGAGGTCGCCGGCCTCGCCGAATGGCCGACCCCGATCCTCGGCGACATGGACCCGCAATTCCTCGACCTGCCGCCCGAGGTGGTCCGCCTGTCGATGAAGGTGCACCAGAAATATTTCGCCGTCCGCCGGACCGCGGACCTTCAGGTCCGCCCTTCCACGACGGCCGAAGGGGCGGGCCTGGAGGCCCGCGCTCCTCTCGCCCCCCATTTCGTCGTCGTCGCCAATGTCGAGGCCTCGGACGGCGGCCAGGCCCTCGCGGCCGGCAACAGCCGCGTCCTCTCCGCCCGCCTGAACGACGCCCGCTTCTTCTGGGACGAGGACCTCAAGACCGGCTTCGACGTCTGGAACGACAAGCTCAAGGGCGTCACCTTCCACGCCAAACTGGGCACGCTCGCCGAACGCGTCGAGCGCATCGCCGCCCTCGCCCGCGAGATCGCCCCCCTGGTCGGCGCCGACCCGGACCAGGCCGAACAGGCCGCTCGCCTGTCCAAGGCCGACCTCGCCAGCGCCATGGTCGGGGAGTTCCCCGAACTGCAGGGGGTGATGGGGGGGTATTACGTCACAGAACTGCTCCCTTCCCCCTTGATGGGGGAAGGGCCGGGGTTGGGGGTGACAGCGGCTGCCGCTTCAAGCGCGCCGTCTGACGCATCCGCCGACACCCCCATCCCAACCCTTCCCCCATCAAGGGGGAAGGGCTCAGAGTTGGCCGACGCCGTCCGCGACCACTACAAGCCGCAGGGCCCCGCCGACACCGTCCCGACCGCCCCGCTGACGGTCGCCGTCGCCCTCGCCGACAAGCTCGACACCCTCGTCGGCTTCTTCGCCATCGACGAGAAGCCGACCGGCTCCAAGGACCCGTTCGCCCTGCGGCGGGCGGCGCTGGGGGTGATCCGGCTGGTGCTGGAGAATGGCGTCCGACTGCCTCTCACGGAGGCGACGGCTCGCCAGTATGTCCGCGCTTTGATCTCTATGCTCAGATGGGCTGGCGACACCTTGGGCGAACAGACCATTGCTCAGGTACGCAAAGCTGGTTTCGAAGAAGTGCTCAAGATCGATGGTCACATCGAAGCGTCGATTGCGGAGTTCGAATCTAGGCTGGATCGCGGGCTATATCCTTCGATCGCAACGGTCGACCTCCTCGCCTTCTTCGCCGACCGCCTGAAGGTCCTCCTCCGCGACCAGGGCAAGCGTCACGACCTCGTCGACGCCGTCTTCGCCCTCGGCGACGACGACCTCGTCCGCATCGTGCGGCGGGTCGAGGCGCTCGACGCCTTCCTCGCCACCGACGACGGGGCCAATCTGCTGGCCGGCTACAAGCGCGCCTCCAACATCCTCCGCGCCGAGGAGAAGAAGGGCCCCGTGCCGACCGGCATGGTCGAGACCGGCCTGCCCGGCCAGCCGCCCGAGGAGACCACGCTCGCCTTCGCCGCCGCCGCCGCCGCGACCGCCGTCGACACCGCCCTCGACACCGAGGATTTCGCCGCCGCCATGACGGCCCTCGCCGCCCTGCGCGCCCCGGTCGACGCCTTCTTCACCGGGGTGATGGTCAACTCGGATGTCGCCGCCGAACGCGACAACCGGCTGAAACTGCTAGGCAACGTCCGCGCCGTCATGGGCCGGGTCGCCGACTTCGGCCAGATCGCGGGGTAGGGCGGGGGGCGGAGGTTCCCCTCCTTGCTTTCGTCATTCCGGGCGAAGGCGCGCAGCGCCGGAGACCCGGAACCCAGCGGCGCCGCGACGGCGGCGAAACACCGGCGTTGAAGGTGCGACAGGCGCGAAGGACCGTGCTCCCGACAGGTTCGCGCTCGCGCGCGCCGCCGGGTTCCGGGTCTCCGCTGCGCTTCGCCCGGAATGACGAAAGCGGAGAGCTAGTCCCGCGCCAGCCCCGGCTGATCCATAAACGCCGCATCCAGCCCGTACCCGGCGAACCGCGCCAGCCGCTCGCGCAGCCGCCCGTGCCCGGCCGGATCCTCCCCGACCCGGTCCCCTTCCGGCAGGAAGGCGTTCTCCGCCCGGAAGGTCCACCCCGCCACCTTCAGCCCCGCCGCATGAGCCTCGGTGATCAGCCCCGTCGGCGCCCCCGGCTCGGGCTCGATCATCGCCGTATCCGCCCCGATCCACCCCGCATAGGCCGCCACCGCCGCCAGCCCCTCCGGCGTCGCCATCGCCGCATAGGTCAGCCCCGGCCGGTCCGCCGGCCCGCCCTCGCGCGCCATCAGCTGCAGCAGCGGCGTGTCGATCCGCCCGGCCAGCCGCTGCAGCGCCCCGACCTCGAAACACTGCACCAGCACCGGCGCCCCCGCCCCGCTCAGCCCGCGCCGCTCAAGCGCCGCCACAAACGCATCCTCCATCGCCAGACCCAGCCCCGCGAAATGCGTCGGATGCTTGAGCTCCGGCGCCACCCCCGCACCCGCCGCCGCCGCGATATCCAGCACCTCTTCGAAGGTCAGGATCGCCTCTCGCCCGTCGAACGCCGCGCTGCCCGGCCGCAACGCCGGCAACCGCTCGCGCGCCCGCAGCGTCTTCAACTCGGCCAGGGTGAAGTCCTCGGTGAACCAGCCGGTCACCGCCGCGCCGTCCACCGTCCGGGTCACGCGCCGCCCGGCGAACTCCGGCCGCTCCGCCACATCGGTGGTCCCGCCGATCTCGTTCTCGTGCCGCACCACCAGAACCCCGTCGCGGCTCATCACCAGATCGGGCTCGATGAAGTCCGCCCCCTGTTCGACGGCCAGCGCATAGGCCGCGCGCGTGTGCTCGGGCCGCTCGCCCGAGGCGCCGCGGTGGGCGATGATCAGCGGTTCAGCGAGGGCGGGGGCCGCCGTCAGAAGCGTCATGGCCAGCAGGATGATCCGGAACATGGCTCCGGGGTAGGGGGCCTTGGTGACGCCCGTATTATCCGCGCAGAACTTTCCGCAGCTGCGGATGCAGTTCGCTGTTCGAGGCCAGGATCTGGCCGCCGGTCATCGGGTCGCCATCCTCGTCGATAGTCGTGACGACGCCGCCCGCCTCGGTGACGAACAGGATGCCCGCCGCCACGTCCCACGGCTGCAGATTGCGCTCGTAATAGGCGTCGTACCGCCCCGCCGCGACCCAGGCGAAGTCCAGCGCCGCCGAGCCCAGACGGCGGATGCCCGCCACCCTCTGGCCGATGGCGTGGATGTCCTTGATCGCCTGCGCATGGCCCGTCTTGCCGATGAACGGCAGGCCGGTGGCGATCAGGCTCTCCGACAGGTCGCGCCGCCCGGCGACGCGGATGCGCTGGTCGTTCAGATAGCAGCCCTTGCCCTTTTCGGCCCAGAACAGCTCGTTCATGACGGGGTTGTAGGTGACGCCCGCGACGATCTCGGAAGAACCGTCCGGCGCGCGCCGCTCCAGCCCCACCGTGATGGCGAAGTGGGGCATGGCGTGCATGAAGTTGGTGGTGCCGTCGATCGGGTCGACGATCCAGGTGTGGGACTTGTCCGTCCCCTCCATCATCCCCCGCTCCTCGCCGAGGAAGCCGTAGCCGGGGCGGGCCTTCATCAGCAGTTCGTACAGGGTGTCCTCGGCCCGGATGTCGGCGGCCGTGACGAAGTCGCCCGGCCCCTTGCGCGACACCTGCAGCTGGGCGACCTCGCCGAAGTCGCGCAGCATCGGCCGGGCGGTCTTGCGGACCGCGTCCAGCATGACGGAAACGAGGGCGGAGGCGAGCGCCATGGGGGAATCTCCTGGTCCGCAGCTCCTGAAAAGGCGTGTCGCCCGGAGGTGCGGAGAAGTGGCGGCCCCTGCGGGACCGGGTGGTTCGTATGAGTGGCGAGTGGCGAGTGGCGAGTGGCGAGCAAAGCGGCAGGAACGATACCTGTGACCCGTCAGCCTGTCCTTCTCGTCACTCGGCACTCGCCACTCGTCACTTCCTATTCAGCCCGACGGACGTACTCGCCGGTCGTGGTGTCCACGACGATCTTCTCGCCGACGCCCATATAGGGCGGGATCATGATGCGCACGCCGTTGTTGGCGATGGCCGGCTTGTAGGACGAGGAGGCGGTCTGGCCCTTCACGGTGGGCTCGGTCTCGACGACTTCCAGATTGACCTGGTCGGGCAGGGTCAGGCCGATCGGACGCTCTTCGTGCATCTCGATGACCACCTTCATGCCCTCCTGCAGATAGGGGATGCGGTCCTCGCCGACCCAGTCCTTCTGCAGTTCGATCTGCTCGAAGGTGGCGTCGTCCATGAACACCAGCGTATCGCCGCCGTCGTACAGATAGGAGAAGTCCTTCTGCTCCAGGGTGACGCGCTCGACCTTGTCTTCCGACCGGAAGCGTTCGTTCAGCTTGTTGCCGGTCTCGAGGTTCTTGGCCTCGACGTTGGCGAAGGCGCCGCCCTTGCCCGGCTTGACGTGGCTGGCCTTGGTCACGACCCACAGGCCGCCGTTCACTTGCAGGACCATGCCGGGCTTGATGGTGTTGCCGTTGATCTTCATCGGGTTCTCGGAAGGGATTGGGGCGCAGCCTCGAACGGCGCGCGAACGGGCGCAGTCCCTAGAGGAAGCCGGGCCTCACGGCAATCCTCCCCCTGCGGGGGAGGGTTGCCTTCAGTGCACCGTCGCCTGTTCCTCGACCTTGTTGGCCAGCCGGGTGCGGCCGCCGATCGGCGAGGCCAGCTGGCCGGCCCGGGTGTCGATCTTGCGGGCCTCGTGGGCGAAGGCGGCCGCCAGACCCGCCGAGGACATGGCCGCGGCGATCTGCATCGCCCGGCCCGCCGGCCGCAGGGCGATCCACACCGCATTCAGGGCCTGGGCGGCGGCCCACAGGCTCATGGCCACGGTGCGCTCGCGCGCGTGGGGGGCGTTCCAGACCCGCACCGCCGAAAGGGTGGTGACCGAAAACACCGCCGGCAGGATCAGGCTCAGCGGCCCGCGCGGCCGCTCCGTCACCGGCGCATGGCCGTCGCCCGGCCGATCGCGGGTCGGCGCCAGGGTGCGCGTCGCGAACACCGTCGCCGCCAGGGCGAAGCCGACCGTCAGGACGACCCCGACCGCCACATGGCGGGGGTCCCGCCCGTCGGCGTTGAGAAAGTCCGTCGCGGCGTCGCGCGCGTCGTCCAGGGCGTTGTCGATGCTCATGCCGGGCTCCCTTGCAGCGTGGGAGCGGAATGGGCGGGCCGGGGGTCAGTTCCCCGTCGCGCTCCGGTCCGGCGCGATCTCGGTCATCGCCGACTGCAGATAGTTCTGCTCGCCCATCTGCTCGATCAGCTTGAACTGGGCCTCGAGGAAGTCGATGTGCTCCTCGGTGTCGGCGAGGATCTCGGTCAGGATCTGCCGGCTGATGAAGTCCGAGCCCGCCTCGCACTGGGCGATGCCGGCCAGCACCGTATCGCGCCCGCCCAGCTCCAGCGCCAGGTCGGCGCCGAAGCATTCGACCACGCTCTCGCCGATCTTCAGCTTGTGCAGGTCCTGCAGGTTCGGCAGGCCGTCGAGGAACAGCACCCGCTTGATCAGCTTGTCGGCGTGCTTCATCTCGCCGATCGACTCGTCATAGATGACCTGGCCGAGATGCTTCAGGCCCCAGCTCTCGAACATCCGGGCGTGCAGGAAATACTGGTTCACGGCCGTCAGTTCGTTGGTCAGCACCGCATTGAGGGTGCGGATGATCGCGGGATCGCCCTTCATGGTCGTCTCTTTCGTCCGCGGGGCGCCCGTCGTCCTGACGGGCTGAATCACCCGCGCCTGTCCGCCGTAATTAACACGGAAACAGCCGCGGTGTTCACCTGCGAACACTTCTCACAACATTGAAAATGCGAATGAATCTCCGCCCGGAGATCGGGCCGGCCTATTCGGCGGCGAGGGCGTACGACTGGCGCGTGTCGTCGATCATCTCGCGCATCTCGCAGACGCAGCGCGCGCACTGGGGACGGCACTGGTGGCGGTCGAACACGTCCTTGGGACGGCAGGCGCCCGCCTCGATGGCGAGGGCCACGTCACGCTGGCGAAGGCCGTTGCAGTTGCAGACGTACAAGGGAGCGAACCCATGAGATTGCGAATGGTTCGCTATACCAGCCGAATCCCGGCGAATGCAAGTCGTTCGCACTCCGGTCTTCTGCGGAGGCGGGATTGACGTCCAGCTCCCGCCGCCGCACTTCCCCCGGCATGGCCAGAGAACCCGTCGTCCCGCCGCGCCCGCCCTGCCGGCTCTATCTGATCACCCCGCCGGCGATCGCCGACCTGGCGGCCTTCGCGCGCGATCTCGACGCCGCCCTCGCCGCCGGTGACGTCGCCGCCCTGCAGATACGCCTCAAACCCGCCGACGACGCCACGATCCTGGCGGCGGTCGAGGCCCTGGGTCCGGTGGCCCGCGCCCACGGCGTGGCCGTGATCCTCAACGACCGGCCCGATCTCGCCGCCCGCGCCGGCTGCGACGGAGTCCATCTGGGCCAGTCTGACGGCTCAGTGGCCGAGGCCCGCCGCCTGCTGGGGCCGGAGGCCATGATCGGCGTCACCTGCCACGACAGCCGCGAACTGGCCATGGAGGCGGCCGAAGCGGGCGCCGACTACGTCGCCTTCGGCGCCTTCTTCCCGACCTCGACCAAGGAGACCCTGCACCGGCCGGATCCCGAGATCCTGTCCATCTGGCAGGAGACGGTCGAAATCCCCTGCGTCGCCATCGGCGGGATCACCCCCGCCACGGCCGGCGATCTGGCCCGGGCCGGGGCCGACTTCATCGCCGTCAGTTCGGCCGTCTGGGATGCGCCGGACGGGCCCGCCGCCGTCCGGGCCTTCAACCTCGCCCTCGCGACGGACGCCTGACCTTCAGGGGATATTAGGAAGCGTCGGGTTAGGAAGCCGGTCGAAAAGTCCGCTTCCCCCGGAACGTCCATGCTCATGAGCCGCGCGCTCGATCCGTCCCAACCGGTTGCGGCGTCCCCGGCCGCTGCGCAGCCGCGCGTGGAGACGATCGCCGTCAACAGCGCCGTGGCCTTCTTCCGGGAACCGCTCGCACCGATCTTCACCGCCATCGCCGTGCTGGTGCTGGTGGTGCTGGGCATCCAGTTCGCCCGCACCGCCGGCCTCGTCGTCGCCCTCTGGGGCGCGGGCGGCGTGGCGGTCGCGGTCTGGCTCCGAAGCGCGCGCGGGCCGTCCTACGACCTCTGCTTCGCGGGCCTGCTGGCCACCGGCATCGCCGCCGGGGAGCTGCTGGCGGGCAATTCCTACGCCCTCAGCGCCCTGTTCACCGCCGTCAACATGCTGGAGATCGGCGCAGCCGTCCTGCTGGCGCGACGGTTCGCCCCGACGCTCAATCTGGCCACGGTCGACGGCGCCAGCCGCTTCCTGCTCAGCGCCGCGGTGATCGCCCCGATCCCCGCCGCCGCTGTCACCGCCGGGGCCTTGTATCTGATCGACGGCTCAAGCGTCCTGCACACCTTCCAGACCTGGTGGTTCGGCCATGCCCTCGGCATCGCCGTGATCGGCTCCTTCGGCCTCTCGCTGACCCGTCGTCACCTGCTCACCTTGCGCCATCCCCTGCGCGCCGCCGAGGCGGCCATCCTCCTGGGCCTGCTGGTCGCGGTCTGCGTCGGCGTCTTCGTAGAGTCGAGGGTCCAGGTCGCCTTCGTCGTCATCCCTTTGCTGATCCTGTTCGCGGTGCGGTTCCGCGTGCTGGGCGTCGCCACCGCCCTGGTCATCGTCACCCTCACGGCCGTCGGCGGCGCCATGATGGGCCGGGGCCCGTTCCTCTCCGCCGGACCGGACCTCGCCGATCAGGCGCTGCTCGCCCAGTTGATGGTGCTGTTCGGCTGCCTGCCGATCTTGCTCGTCGCCTCCCTGCTGGAAGAACGCGACCGTCTGTCGGATCGCGCCAAGGCCGGCCAGGTCCGGGCCGAGCGCGCCTCTGAGGCCAAGTCGCGCCTGCTCGCCAACGTCGCCCATGAGATCAAGAGCCCGGTCGGCGGCGTCATCGGCATCGGCGAGTTGTGGAAGGCGGGCCAACTGGGGCCGGTCACCGAGACCCAGGCCGAAATGGCCGAGATGCTGGTCAAGACGGCGCGCCAGGTCGAGGCCCTGTCCCACGATCTGCTCGACATGGCCCGCGCCGAGTCCGGGGCGGTCAAGGTCGAGCTGCGTCCCACCGATGTTCCCGGGGTTCTGGAGGATGTGCGCCGCGCCACCCTCCTGCGTCCGGAGGCCGAAGGCGTCCGCCTGCATGTGGTCAGCGAGGGCGACGGACTGGTGGCCCTGGCCGATTCCCAGCGCCTCACCCAGGTGGTCTCCAACCTCGCGTCCAATGCGGTGAAATACGGCGGCGCCGGCGGGCTGGTCGTCTTCCGCGCCACCCGGGTCTACGACGGCGTCCGCATCGAGGTCATCGACCGCGGCCCCGGCCTGTCGCCCGAGAAACAGGCCCAGCTGTTCGAGCCGTTCAATCGCCTCGGTCTCGAGCGGTCCTCCGTCGAGGGCCACGGCATCGGCCTGGCCCTGGCCAAGCGGCTGGTCGAGCTGCAGGGCGGCACGATCGGGGTGGTCTCCACCCCGGGTGAAGGCGCCGCCTTCTGGGTCGAGCTCCCCGCCGCCTGAGCGTCACAGTTGCGGCGTTCCGCCGCGCGGCCGATGGTCGGTGGACGCGGGTGTCGATAGGGCGCATCGTCCCGGCGACACTCATCGAGGACGTCCACCGTGGAATTCGACGCGCTGCTTCTGTCGCGAATGCAATTCGCCTTCACTGTCGCCTTCCACATCCTGTTCCCCGCCTTCACCATAGGCCTGGCCGCCTTCCTCGCCGTGCTTGAGGGCCTCTGGCTGTTCACGAAGCGCGACGCCTTCAAGACGCTGTACCTGTTCTGGGTGAAGGTGTTCGCCATCAGCTTCGGCATGGGCGTCGTCTCCGGCA
>CAZGPS010000077.1:0-11110 GCA_964527675.1 uncultured Brevundimonas sp.
CGGCGAGGTCGGCGATGTCGCCGTCCATCGAATAGACGCTCTCGAAGGCGACCAGTTTGGGGGCGTCGGCGGGGGCGTCGGCCAGCAGGGCCTCGAGGTGTTCGAGGTCGTTGTGGGCGAAGATGTGCCGCTCGCAGCCGCCGTTCCTGATGCCGGCGATCATCGAGGCGTGGTTCAGCGAATCGGAGAAGATGATCAGGCCCGGCAGAATGCGCTGCAGGGTGGTGAGGGTGGCCTCGTTGGCGACATAGCCCGAGGTGAACAGCAGGGCCGCTTCCTTGTGGTGCCAGCTGGCCAACTCGGCTTCCAGATCGACCGCCGAGCGGGTGGTGCCGGAGATGTTGCGGGTGCCGCCGGCGCCGGCGCCGACTGCGTCCAGCTCGGCCTGCATGGCCTCCAGCACGGCCGGATGCTGGCCCATGCCGAGATAGTCGTTCGAACACCAGACGATGACGTCCTGCGAGCTGCCGTCGGCGCGGCGGCGGATCGCCTTCGGGAACTGGCCGCGCACGCGCTTGAGGTCGGCGAAGACGCGGTAGCGCCCCTCGCTCTTGACCTGCTCGACGGCGGTCTGGAAGGCGGCCTTGTAGTCGTACAAAGGGTCAGCTCTACCGGTGGCGAAAACTTGCCCGGTGATGCGCCGATCGGGTTGATTTGTCCATGAAACGACACGGACAAATCGCCGCAAACCCTTAATTGATAATGGTTCTCAGTTTCTTTGCGTCACGCCGGGCGCCCTCAGTCCTTCGGCAGTTCGTCCAGCCTGCCGCGCAGCATCTGCAGTATGGCCGAGAAGTCGCGGCCGCCGTAGCCGAGACCGTTGAACATCTGGAACAGGGCCTCGGTCTGGGCCCCCAGGGGGGTGGAGGCGCCGGATTTTGCGGCGGCGTCCTGGGCCAGCTTCAGATCCTTCAGCATCATGGCGGCGGCGAATCCGCCCTCGTAGTTGCGGTTCGACGGGGCGGTCGGGACCGGGCCGGGCCAGGGGTAGTAGGTGGTCGTCGACCAGCTCTGGCCCGAGGATTTGGCGACGATGTCGAACATCTTCACCGGATCGAGACCCAGCTTCTCGGCCAGGCCGATCGCCTCGCAGGTGCCCAGCATGGTGATGCCAAGGATCATGTTGTTGCAGATCTTGGCCGCCTGCCCCGCCCCGTGGTCGCCGGCGCGGAAGGTGGCGCGGCTCATGGGTTCGAGCGCCGCCTCGATGCGGACGAAGTCGGGCTCGTCGCAGCCGACCATGAAGGCCAGGGTGCCGGCGTCGGCGGCCATGGTGCCGCCCGAGACGGGGGCGTCGGCGAAGGCGTAGCCGGCGTCCTTCGCCAGTACGGCGACCTTGCGGGCGGTGTCGACGTCGATGGTCGAACAGTCGAGCAGCAGGGCCGAGGTCGGGGCGGCTCCGATGATCTGTTCGCTGTAGACCTTGAGCACATGCGGGCCGGCCGGGAGCATGGTGATGACGACGTCGGCGGCCTTCACGGCCTCGGCGACGGAGCCGACCGGGGTGCAGCCGGCGGCGGCGGCGCGGTCCAGCGCCGCCTGGGACAGGTCGAAAGCGAGCACGGTGTGGCCGGCCTTCGCCTGGTTGGCCGCCATGCCGCCGCCCATGTTGCCGAGGCCGATGAAGGCGAGGGTGTGGGTCATGGCGTCTCTCCCGTTGATTTTCGGGAGGGTTAGCCCGTCCCCTGCCCGCTCGCCAGCGGCGCCGCGGGAATTCGTCAGCCCGGCTTGCGGAAACGCAGGACGAAGCGGTCGGTGCGGCCGCGGATCGACGGGTCGAAGACGCTGAGGCTATGGTCGTCGGCTGGGTTGGCGACGACGCGGGTCTCGCCGTCGAAGACGAAGCCCGCGGCCTCTACCTGGCGGCGCAGCTCGGACGATTCGATGCGGTGCAGGGTGCCGACGACCGAGACGCCGGCGCCCGGCGCGGCCTCGTGGTCGAGGATGACATAGAGGCCGCCCGGCTTGAGGGCGCGGAAGACGGCGGCGTTCATCGTCGGGACGTCGACGCCGAAGCGGGGGATGACGAAGTCGTGGTATTCCTCGCCCATGAAGACCACGTCCAGCGGCCGGTCGAAGGCCAGGGTCTCAAGCGCGCCGGTGACGCGGCTGACGTTGCCATAGGTGGCCGAAAGGGTGTCGGCGTAGGCGTTCTCGCGTTCCGCGGTCTGGTTGGGAACGACGGCGTAGACATGGCCGGCGGGGCCGACGACGGGGGCGAACAGGCGGGTGAAGAAACCCTCTTCCGGCCGGATGTCGGCGACCACGTCGCCGGGGCCGAGGCGCATGAAGGCCAGCATGTCGGCCGAGCGGCGCAGGCCGTCACGGGCGCGGTCGGCCTCGGGCCGGTCGGGGTGGGCCAGGGCGGCGGCGTAGGCGTCTTCCGCAGGGACCGTATGGTGGACCACGGTCGTGGTCCCGCCGTCGGCGACGATGATGCAGCCGGACAGGGCCATGGCGGCGGCGAGCGTGAGCGTGATGGTCGAGATACGGCGCATGGCGGCCTCTCCTGTTTCTGCGACGCTGATACGCCGCCGCTTCGGGCCCGGATGCAAGCCCTCCGATCAGGCCAGCGGGGTCCATTCCTCGCCGGTCGGCGCGGGCGCGAACAGGGCGTCGAGGTCTGCGTCGGAGACCCCGGACAGGTCGGCGGGCGACCATTTCGGGGCGTTGTCCTTGTCGACGATGACGGCGCGAACGCCCTCCTGGAAGTCATGGGTGCGGACGACGCGGCCGCCAAGAGCGTATTCCATGGCCATGTTGTCGGCGAAGGACTCGAGCGACGCGCCGGTGCGCAGCTGGCGCAGGGTGACCTTGAGCGATTGCGGCGACTTGGTCTTCAGGGTGGCCAGCTGGGCCAGGGCCCAGTCCGAGCCGTCGGCTTCGAGCGCGGCGAAGATCGCCTCCACCGTGTCGTGGGCGAACAGGCGGTCGATGGCCGGCAGGTGCGGCTCGATCGGCGGCTCGCCGGCGTCGGTCTCGAGGCCGTCGGCGACGTCGATCGGATAGGCCGGGTCGGCGGCGAGAATGGCGCGGAAGGCCTCGAGGGCGTCGGACGGGAGGTAGTGGGTGTGGATGCCGAGGAAGACCGTGTCGGCCGCCTTGAGCCGGGCCCCGGTCAGGGCCAGCCAGACGCCGGTCTGGCCCGGCAGACGCGGCAGGAACCAGCCGCCGCCGACGTCGGGGAACAGGCCGATGCCGGTCTCGGGCATGGCGTAGGTGGTGCGTTCGGTGGCGATGCGGACGTCGGCCGGCTCGGAGATGCCGACGCCGCCGCCCATGACGATGCCGTCGACGAGGGCGGTGACCGGCTTTGGATAGTCGAACAGCAGGTGGTTGAGCTTGTACTCGGTATCGAAGAAGGCCTTCGCCTCCGAGGCGTCCCCTGCCCCGCTTTCGGCGATCATGCGGATGTCGCCGCCGGCGCAGAAGCCGCGCTCGCCGGCATGGTCGATCAGGACGGATTTGACGGCGTCGTCGGCGCGCCAGGCCAGCAGCGCCTCGATCATGGCGTCGCACATGGCGCGGTTCAGGGCGTGCAGGGCCTTGGGACGGTTTAGCGTCAGGCGGCCGAGGCCGGAGGAGACGCGGGCGAGGACTTCGGGTTCGGGGGTCATGACGGGGGATTAGCCGCGCAGGTCGAACACGTCCACGCCGGCGGAGAGCGCAACGGCGAGAAGCGGGCCGTCCCGGGACGCCAATGCGCCGTCAAGCCCGAGGGCCAAGTACAGGTAGCTGACGTCGAACAGGCTCAGCCCCTTCGCCGCGCCGAGGTTGGCCAGCCTGTTGGTGTCGTCGCGGTCCGGCGCGGGCGCGGTGTCGATCTCAAACGCCGCCAGCTGGGCAAAGGCCTCGGGAAGGTCGAACGCCGCATCCCGCCGGGCCTGCCGAACCAGAAGGTTGCCGACCTCCCAGTCGAAGACGTAGGGCGCGACGAGACGCCAGGCGTCCAGTTGGTCGAGCAGCTCGAGCGCCGGACGGGTCGACTGCGAGGCCAGCAGCCACGACGCCGCGGCCGAGGCGTCAACGACCAGGGTCTTCATCGCGGGCGATCGCCTTCAACTGTTCCCATGACAGGGCGGCCCAATCCGGGTCCGGCGCCTGACGGTCGCGGAAGGCGCGGGTTCGCTCAGCGAGTTCCGTCGCCTTGACCCGGCGGGCTGAGGGCTCTGGAGCCAACCTCGCCACCGGCCGTCCATGACGCGTGATGACAATGGTCTCGCCCCTGTCTTCAACATCATCCAGCAGGGCCGACAGATTGGTCTTGGCCTCAAGCACGCCCACGGTTCGCATCCGAGCCTCCTGACCAGAATGCTGACCATAATAGCGGAATGACCCGGCCGGCGCTACTGCCGCATCATCTCCCGCGCGGTGATCACGCGCATGATTTCGTTGGTGCCCTCGAGGATGCGGTGGACGCGCAGGTCGCGGACGATGCGCTCCAGCGGATAGTCCTTGAGGTAGCCGTAGCCGCCGTGAAGCTGCAGCGCCTCGTCGGCGATCTGGAAACAGGCGTCGGTGGCGAAGCGCTTGGCCATGGCGCACCATTTGGTCTTTTCGGGGTGGTTCGTATCGACGGCCCAGGCGCCCCGCAGGACCAGCAAACGGGCGGCCTCCAGCTGGGTGGCCATGTCGGCGAGTTTGAACTGGGTGTTCTGGAAGTCGGCGATCGGCTTGCCGAACTGTTTGCGGCTGGCGACATACTCCAGCGCCGTCTCCAGCGCGAGACGGGCGCCGCCCAGCGAACAGGCGGCGATGTTCAGCCGGCCGCCGTCCAAGCCCATCATGGCGTAGCGGAAGCCGTCGCCCTCCTTGCCGAGCAAGTTCGCCGCCGGGATACGGCAGTCGTCGAAGGCGACGATGGCGGTGGGCTGGGAATTCCAGCCCATCTTCTTCTCCTGGGCGCCGAAGCTGAGGCCGGGCGCGTCCTTGTCGACGACGAAGGTCGAGATGCCTTTCGGCCCGTCCGCGCCGGTTCGGGCCATGACGACATAGACGTCGGAGGTCCCGGCGCCGGAGATGAAGGCCTTGGAGCCGTTCAGCACCCAGTGGTCGCCGTCCAGCTTCGCCGTGGTGCGCAGGGCGGCGGCGTCGGAGCCGGAGCCGGGCTCGGTCAGGCAGTAGGAGGCGATCAGCTCCATCGAGACGAGGCGCGGCACATAGCGGGCGCGCAGGTCGTCGGAGCCGAATTTGTCGATCATCCACGTCGCCATGTTGTGGATCGAGATGAAGGCGGCGGTGGAGACGTCGCCGCGCGACAGCTCCTCGAAGATGACCGCAGCCTCGACCCGGCCCAGGGCCATGCCGCCGTGTTCCTCGCCGGTGTAGATGCCGCAGAAGCCCATCTCGGCGGCGTGTTTCATCACATCGACGGGGAAGTGTTTGGTCTCGTCCCATTCGGCGCTGTGCGGGGCCAGTTCGGCGTCGGCGAAGGCGCGGGCGGCGTCCTGGATGGCGCGCTGGTCGTCGGTGAGGGCGAAGTCCATGGATGGCGTTTCCTGCGAGTCTTTCGTGGGCTTCTACCGGCTACCCTCTCTCATTGGGAGAGGGCTTGAGCGCACGGCGGCGTCAGTCGGCGTTCTGGCGCGAAAGGGTGAGGGTCGACCGTTCGGGGGCGGCTTCGCCCGCGTCCGCCAGCCGACCCTCATCCGACGGGGCTCCGCCCCGCCACCTTCTCCCAATGGGAGAAGGAAGCTATGAGGCCCCATGACCCAGCCGTTCGCCCCCGCCGCCTTTCCCTATGCCCGCCCCCGCCGGTTGCGCAGCCAGCCCTGGGTGCGGCGGCTGACGGCCGAGACGACACTGACGCCGGCCGATCTGGTGTGGCCGCTGATCGTGCATGACGGGGCCGACGACCGGCTGCCGGTTGCCTCGATGCCCGGCGTGTTCCGGCTCAGCCCCAAGGCGGCGGCGGCGGCGGCGGTCGAGGCGCGCGACCTCGGTATTCCGGCGGTGGCGCTGTTTCCCAATGTCGACGGGGCGATCAAGGACTGCGTCGGGACCGGGGCGACCGACCCGGACGGGCTGATCCCCGAATGCATCAAGGCCATCAAGGACGCGGCGCCCGAGGTCGGCGTGATCACCGACGTGGCGCTGGACTGCTACACTGACCACGGCCACGACGGGGTGCTGGAGGACGGCCGTATCCTCAATGACGCGACGCTGGAGCGGCTGGCCGAACAGGCCTTCATCCACGCCCACGCCGGGGCCGATGTAGTGGCGCCGTCGGACATGATGGACGGGCGGGTCCAGGCCATCCGCGAGGCGCTGGAGGCCAACGGGCTGCAGGATGTGATGATCCTCGCCTATGCCGCCAAATACGCCTCGGCCTTCTACGGGCCGTATCGCGACGCCGTGGGGTCGGCGAAGGCGCTGACCGGGGACAAGAAGACCTATCAGATGGACTACGCCAACAGCGACGAGGCGCTGCGCGAGGTGGCAATGGATATCGCCGAGGGCGCCGATGCGGTGATGGTCAAGCCCGGGATGCTGTATCTCGATATCGTTCAGCGGGTTAGCCAGACTTTTAAAGTCCCGACCTTCGCCTATCAGGTGTCGGGCGAGTACGCGATGATGCGGGCGGCCATGGCCAATGGCTGGCTGGAGGAGGACCGGTCGATCCTCGAGAGCCTGCACGCCTTCAAGCGGGCCGGCGCCGCGGGGGTGCTGAGCTATTTCGCGCCGCAGGCGGCGAGGCTGCTGCAGGGCTGACGCGCCGACGCGGGTGAACCCTGACCCGAGCTTCGCGGTTAGGGCTGTATGGCTCGTTCATCCGACAATCCGACCCTGGATCAGAGCTTCGTGCGCCGGGCGGTGTTCGTCTTCGCCATGGCCGTCGGTCTGTTCCTGCTCTGGCAGCTGAGCGGCGCCCTCTTGCTGGCGTTCGGAGCGGTGATCGTGGCCGTGCTCCTGCGCAGCATCGCCGATCCGATCGCCGTCCGCACACGCATTGGCGAAGGCGCGGCGGTGGCGGTCGCGGGCCTGCTGCTGATCACCTTTATCTCCGCGGGCCTGTGGCTGTTCGGGTCGGTGATCGTCGATCAGACGCGGCTGCTGATCGCCAGCCTGCCGACCTCGGCGGTGGAACTGCGATCGATGGTGGCGACCTGGCCGTTCGGCGACCAGCTCGCGCGGCTGGACGGCGCCGGTCTGATGAGCGGCGCGGGGGGCTTTGTCGGACGGATCAGCGGCTACGCCCTGTCGACCGTCGGCGTGGTGACCAGCCTGTTGCTGATGATCATCGCCGGAGTCTTCCTGGCGGTGAATCCGCGGACCTATCGCGACGGCGTGATCGTGCTGTTCCCGCCCGCGCGTCGCGCCGCCCTGACCGAGGCGGCCAACACGACGGGGCGCGCCCTGACGGCCTGGCTGACGGGCCAGCTGGTCGACATGGTGGTGGTCGGCGTCATGACCGGGGTCGGCGTCGCCCTGATCGGCCTGCCCTCGCCGCTGGCGCTGGGCCTGATCGCGGGACTGCTGGCCTTCGTCCCGATCGTCGGCGCCATCGCCGGCGCCCTTCCCGGCCTGCTGCTGGCGGCCCAGGGCGGCTGGGAGCTGATGGCCTGGACCCTGCTGGTCTATGTCGTGGTCCAGCAGGTGGAGGGCAATCTGGTCTATCCGTTCATCCAGAAGCGGGCCGTGTTGTTGCCGCCGGTCCTGACCATGTTCGGCATTCTGGCCTTCGGCGCCCTGTTTGGCTTCATGGGGGTGGTGGTGGCGACGCCGTTGCTGGTCGTGCTGTTCGTCAATGTGCGCCTGCTCTACCTGCGCAAGACCCTCGGCGAGGACATCTCGGTTCCGGGGGAAGTCCGGAGCTGACGCGGGCCGCGATCGCTAGAGCCTGGCCGACCAGCCGTCGAAGGCGACCTCGACATTCGGGGGAACGGCGGCGGAGAGCGTCCTGTAGTCGAGATCGAGGTGCAGATTGGTGAGCACCGCCTTCTTCACCTCCGCCCGGGCGATCCAGTCGAGCGTCTTGTCGACGTGGGCGTGGGTCGGGTGGGGCGTCCAGCGCAGGGCGTCGACGATCCACAGGTCGCAGCCGCGCACGGCCTGAAGCGCCGCGTCGTCGAGGTCGGAGACGTCGCTGGACCAGGCGACGCCGCCGATGCGGTAGCCGACTGAGCGGATCGGGCCGTGGGCCTGGTCGAAGGTGACGACGGGGACCGCGCCGCCGGGGCCGTCGACGGACCAGGCCTGGCCGTGCGGCGGGATCGGGCGGGCGTCGAGGATGGCCGGATAGCCCTCGATGCTCTCGAAGATGTAGCGGAAGCGGCCCTGCAGGGCTTCTTGGGTGGCGGCGTCCATGAAGGTGGGGATGCGGCGGCGGGTGCGCATGGCGAAGACGCGCAAATCGTCGATGCCATGGGTCTGGTCGGCGTGGTCGTGGGTGTAGAGGACGGCGTCCACATGGCGCACCCCGGCGGCCAGCATCTGCTGGCGCAGGTCCGGCGAGGTGTCGATCAGGACGCTGGTGACCCCGTCGGGGCCGTGGCGGCGGATCAGGGCCGAGCAGCGGGTGCGGCGGTTCTTCGGCTCGGCCGGATCGCAGTCGCCCCAGTCGCCGTCGCCGCGCGGCACGCCGCCGGACGAGCCGCAGCCGAGGATGACGACCTCCAGCTCGCTCATGCGGCGCCTCCGGTCTCTGGCGGCCGGGGAATCCGGTCGAACAGGGCGAAGAAGGCGTCCGTCGTGCGGGCCTCGGCCTCATCGCGCGACCAGCCGCGGATCTCGGCCAGCTTGTCGAGGACGTGGCCGACATACGCCGGTTCGTTGCGACGGCCGCGATGCGGGACCGGGGCGAGGTAGGGGCAGTCGGTCTCGACGATGATGCGGTCGGCGGGCATGGCGGCGATGATCTCGCGCACGTCGGCGGCGGCTTTGAAGGTGGCGATGCCGGAGACCGAGAACCACGCACCCAGTTTCGCCGCCGTTTCCGCCAGTTCCGGGCCACTGGTGTAGCAGTGCATTAGGAAACGGAACGGTCCCCTCGCCTGCTCTTCGGCGAGGATGTCCGCCATGACGTCGTCGGCCTCACGGGTGTGGACGACCAGCGGCAGGCCGGTCTGGCGGGCCGCTGCTATATGCTGGCGGAAGACGGCGGCCTGCACGTCGCGCGGGCTGAGGTCATAGTGGAAGTCCAGGCCGCATTCGCCGATGCCGACGATCTTCGGGCGAGCGGCGAGCTCGACCAGCCGGTCGGCGGTCAGGTCGGCGTGGTCCTTCGCCTCGTGCGGATGGACGCCGACGGTGGCCCAGATGTCGGCATGGGCCATGGCCAGGGCGTGGGTCGCCTCGAAGGTCGACAGCTTGTCGGAGATCTCGACCATCAGGCCGACCCCGGCCGCGCGGGCGCGGGCGATGACGGCGTCGCGGTCGTCGTCGAACTGGGGCGCGTGCAGGTTGACGTGGCTGTCGATCAGCATCAGGCGCGGGCCTTGGTGCGCTGCAGGTCGGCCAGGGCCCCGGCGAGGACGTCGGCGCGGTCGAGGTTGATGGCGGCGGCGCGGTCGGGCAGGTCCGACAGCCGCTCCCACAGCTCGGCCCAGCGGGCGCCGGACTTGCCCTCTTCCAGCGCGCGCAGCTTCACGGCGGCGATCAGCCGGTCCATCAGGGTCTCGAACCGCTCCTGTCCCTCGGGGCCGCGGAATTTGTCGGCCACGGCCATGACCGCGGCGCGGTCGAGCTCGGGGGCGGCGACCCAGGCCTGGGCCAGCTGGTCGGCCTCCAGCGTGGCGCCGGAGGCCAAGGCGAGCGCCTGGCCCGGCGAGCCGGCGGCCATGCCGGCGATGCGCACGGCCTCGGCCGAGGGCACGCCGGTCTGGTTGCGGACCAATTCCTCCAGCGCATGCTGCGGCCAGACCGGAAAGGCCCGGCGACGGCAGCGCGAGCGGATGGTCGCCAGCAGCCGACCCGGGGCATGGGCGACGAGGAACAGCACGCCGCGTTCGGGCGGCTCCTCAAGGATCTTCAGCAAGGCGTTGGCGGCGTTGGGATTCAGGTCGTCGGCGGCGTCGATGATGGCGACGCGATAACTGGCCTGCGACGGGCTTTTGGAGAAGAATTCGGGCAGGTCGCGGGCTTGGTCGACGGAGATGGATTTCTTCGTCTTGCCGCCCTCGACGGCGCGTTCGAGGATCAGCAGGTCGGGATGTGACTGGGCCGTGATCAGCCGGGCGACGGGGTCGTCGGGGCGCGTCCCGAGCAGACCGCGCGACGGGTCGGGGGCGGCGCCCAGCAGGCGGCGGGCGGCGCGATAGGCGAAGGTCGCCTTGCCCGCGCCCTCGACCCCGCACAGCAGCCAGGCGTGGTGCAGCCGGCCCTTGTCGAAGGCGTCGAGGAAGGCGGCCTCGGCGGCGGCGTCGGGGACCAGGTCGAAACGATCGCGCGGGTGCTCGCTCACGGCAGGTGCGCCTCGACGGCGGCCCGGACGCGGGTCTCGACCACGTCCTGATTCCCGGTGGCGTCGATGATCACGCAGCGCTCCGGGTGGGCGGCGGCGATGGCGAGGAAGCCGCGCCGCAGCCGCTCGTGGAATTCGAGACCCTTGGACTCGAAGCGGGTCTCGAACAGGCCGCGGCCGAAGGCGCGCTCCAGCCCGACCTCGACCGGCAGGTCGAAGATCAGGGTCAGGTCCGGCTGGGTGTCGCCGACCACGCCGGCGTCCAGCGTCTCGATGAAGTCGGCCGGCGTGCCGCCGCCGACGCCCTGATAGGCGCGGCTGGAATCGGCGAAGCGGTCGCAGACGACCCAGTGGCCGGCCTCGAGCGCCGGGCGCACGGTGCGCTCCAGATGGTCGGAGCGGGCGGCGTACATCAGCAGGGTCTCGGTCATCGGCGACCAGCGGCCGGCGTCGCCGTTGAGGGCGAGGGCGCGAATCTCCTCGGCGCCGTGGGAGCCGCCCGGCTCGCGGGTCTGGACCACCTCGAGACCGCGGACGCGCAGGTGTTCGACCAGGCGGGCGACCTGGGTCGACTTGCCGGTCCCTTCGCCGCCCTCGAATGTGATGAATTGGCCCTGGGTCACCGGCGCACAATGGCGGCGCCGGCCGGCGCGCAAGAGCCTAGCCGCCGGAAATCATCGTCGCTTCGGGATAACCCCGCGACATCAC
>CAZGPS010000078.1:0-11101 GCA_964527675.1 uncultured Brevundimonas sp.
CGGCGAGACCGGGGCCGGCAAGTCGATCATCCTCGACGCCCTCGGTCTGGCGCTGGGCGCGCGCGCCGACGCCGGCCTGGTCCGCGCCGGCGCCAAACAGGCCTCGGCCACCGCCGTCTTCACCGCCCCCGACGATCCCGCCCTGATCGCCCTGATCGGCGAGCGCGGGTTCGACGTGACGCCGGGCGAGGAGCTGATCCTGCGCCGCACCGTCGCCGCCGACGGCCGCAGCCGCGCCTTCGTCAACGACCAGCCCGCCGGCGTCACCGCCCTGCGCGAGATCGGCCAAGCCCTGGTCGAGGTCCACGGCCAGCACGAGACCGTCGGCCTGCTGGACTGGAAGACCCACCGCGCCCTGCTCGACAATTATGGCGGTCTGCAGCCCCAGCTGGACGGCGTCGCCGCCGCCGCCGAAAAGCTCAAGACCGCCGACCGCACCGTCGCCGACCTCAAGGCCGCCGCCGCCGACGCCGCCGCCCATGCCGAGGAACTGACCCAGAACCTCGCCGACCTCGACGACCTCGATCCCCGCGCCGACGAGGAGACGGAACTGGCCGGCGAACGCGCCATCCTCGGCGCGGCGGAAAAGGCCGTCGCCGATCTGGCCGACGCCCGCGCCCAGCTGGGCGGCGACAGGCTGTCCCAGAAGTTGTCGGCGGCCCTGCGCGCCGTCGAGCACGCCCGCACCCGGGCCGGGCAGGCGGGGACCGATCCCGAACACCCCCTGCTGCAGAAACTGTCGGCCGCCGCCGAGGCCATCGACCGCACCATGGTCGAGGCGGAAGAGGCCATCGCCTGCGTCGACGCCGCCGCCAACGCCTTCGACTTCGAGCCGGGCCGGCTGGACAAGGCCGAGGAGCGGCTGTTCGCCCTGCGCGCCGCCGCGCGGAAGCTGAACACCTCGGTCGACAGCCTGCCGGCCCTGCGCGTCCGCTTCCGCGAACGGCTGCGGCTGATCGAGGACGGGGCCGAGGCGATCACCGCCGCGGAACGCGCCGCCTCGGCCGCGCGGGAGGCCTATGACGTCGCCGCCATGTTGCTGACCTCGGCGCGCGAGGCCGCCGCCGACCGCCTGACGGCCTCGGTCATGACCGAACTGGGCCCGCTGAAGCTGGACCGCGCCCGCTTCCGAGTCGCTTTCGAGCCGGTGACCGAGGGCCGTCGCGGGCCTCTGGGCGTCGAGACCGTCCGGTTCGAGATCGCCACCAACGCCGGGACCGCCTTCGGACCGCTGGACGCCATCGCCTCGGGCGGTGAGCTGGCCCGCTTCGCCCTGGCCATGAAGGCGGCGCTGGCGGGCCGCGAGGACCAGCGCCAGCCGGTCATGATCTTCGACGAGGTCGATCAGGGGGTCGGCGGGGCGGTGGCCTCGGCGGTGGGCGCGCGGCTGGAGCGGCTGTCGATCGGGGCCCAGGTGCTGGTCGTCACCCACAGCCCGCAGGTCGCCGCCCGGGGCCACGCCCACTGGAAGGTGCGCAAGGCCGACGCCGGCGGGGTCACGACCACCACGGTCGATGCGCTGGACGAGGCCGCGCGGCGCGAGGAGATCGCCCGGATGCTGTCGGGGGCGGAGATCACCGATGAGGCGCGGGCGGCGGCCCGGGCCCTGATAGGTTAGAAGGTCTCTTCGAATTCCCGTTAGACGGGAAAAGTGTCCGAGCCCGCACAAATTTCGTGGGACACTTTCGGACACTTTGGACAATCGCCGGCGGGCCGACGCCGATATCCGGGAATGTGGGGATCAGACTCCCAGAATCCAGCCCTCTTCCTGCTCGACCTGCGCGATCAAAGCTTCATCCGCGCCCTTGGGCGGCGCGAAGGCCTTTGACAGCGCGCCGGCCTCGTCCATTTTCGCCAGCGCCTCGGCCGTGGAGCGGACCTGGGCCTGATCCTTGAACTCGCCGGGATTCGGCTTGCCGTCGAACATCGAGGGCCAGACCTCGACGACCAGGGCGGACAGGGGTTCGACGTCGGCGGGCTCCAGCGCGCGCCAGCCGGTGCCGAACGGCCAGACGGCGCCCGAGGGGCCGAGGCTTTCCAGCAGGCGGCGCACGGCCGGAACGCCGACCAGGGTCTGGCCGCCGACCGCGCCGGCGCCGTGCATCTGCCAGACGCTCTTGGGCTGCAGCTTGCCCTTGCGCGCCGCAACCTCGGTCGCGCGGAACTCCGGGATGTCGGCGCCCGAGCCGGCCGGCGGCTTGGTCGTGGTCAGCCAGCGCTGCGCCTGTTTGGCGGGCGCGCCCCACATCGGCCAGGCGTTGTCGGTCATCAGCCGGTTGATCTTGGCCGCGACCTGGTAGCGGTTGTTGGTGTTGTCCGGCTTGTCGACGACATTGGCGGCGAGGAATTTCCACATCGCCTGCCACGGCGTTCCGGTCAGCTTCAGCCGCCCGGCCGTGCCGGCGGGAAAGCCGAAGTTGAAATCGAAACCGACCAGCACGCGGTCGCCGCGCTTGCGGTGGTCGGCCAGCAGGCCGGCGAGCAGCTTTTCGCCCTCGGCGCGCGTCGCGGCGTTATGCGTCTCGGTATACAGCCGGAAGCGGACGTCGCGCTTGGCCACGCCAATCCAGATCGACTGGTCGCCCAGCTTCTTGCCCTCGGCGGCGGTCCAGTCGGCGATGATGTAGGCGTCAAACAGGCGGGCCACGGCGGGCGCTCCGGATACTCAGGCAGGGACCGGGCCTTCTAGCCTTCCGGTGGCGGGGTAGGAAGGGCGATCAGCCTTTCAGCAGGGCCTCGAGGTGCGACAGCCAGCGGCGGCCGAGGCGCAGGGCCTCGCCCGGCGAACTGGTCTGGACCGGCAGGGTGGCGTCCCACAGGGCCAGTTCGAACTCCGGGTGCCGGGCGTCGCCGAACATCAGCCGCAGCACCACCTGTTCGGCGTCGGGCGCCAGCACGTCGAGCGATTTGCGGGTCTCGCCGCGACGGACGCGGGCGACGACGTGGCCGTCGACGATGATCTCGCCGCCGTCGATCTCGTCGAAGGCGTAGACCAGCCCCGCCGCGCCGCGGTTCCAAAGCACCGCGACCTGGGCGCCGTCGAAATCGAGACCGGCCGCGCGACCCTCGGCCGGCGACAGGGCCTCGGCCTCGGGAGCGCCCCCCAGCGACTTGAGCAGCGCCCGACGCATGCGGCGCACCGGCTCCATCCACCAGACGAGGACCAGAATCGCGGTCGTCAGGGCCGCCGCCGCCAGGGCCACGAGCAGGATGACCCGGAGGGCTTCGGCCATGGTCAGTCTTCCAGCTCTATGACGACCGGCACATGATCCGAAGGCTTGTCCATGTCGCGGGCGTCGCGATGGGTCTCGATCGACTGGAAGCGGTCGGCGGCCTGGGGCGACAGCAGGTGGAAATCGATGCGGATGCCATGATCCCGCTGCCAGGCGCCCGCCTGATAGTCCCAGAAGGTGTAGGTCCCGGGCGGCTGGCCGCCCAGCTCTCCGGCGTCGGACAGGCCAAGATGGCGCATCGCCCGGAAGGCGGCCTGGCTTTCGGGCTGGAACAGGGCGTCGCCGGTCCAGGCGGCCGGATTTCGCGCGTCCTGTGCGGTGGGAATAACGTTGTAGTCGCCGCACAGGGTGAACGGCTCCTCCAACGTCAGCAGGTCGCGGGCGTGGGCGTGGAGACGCTCGAACCACGCCAGCTTGTAGGCGAATTTCTCCGTGCCGACCGGATTGCCGTTCGGCAGGTAGATGCAGCCGACCCGGACCGGGCGGGGCGCCTCGATCACCGCCTCGATATAGCGGGACTGTTCCGCCTCGGCTTCATAGCCCGAGCCGTCGACGCCGGGCAGGCCGCGGCGGACGTCCGACAGCGGATATTTCGACAGCAGGGCGACGCCGTTGTAGCTCTTCTGGCCGTGCGTCTCGACGTTGTAGCCGAGGCTCTCAAAGGCTTCGCGAGGGAATTTCTCGTCGACGCATTTGATCTCCTGGAGGCAGGCCACGTCGGGCCTTGCCGCTTCCAGCCATGCCAGCACGGTTGGCAGGCGGGCGTTGACCGAGTTCACGTTCCAGGTGGCGATGCGCATGCCCTATGATTAGGCCGTGTCGGCCTGATCTGGAAAGCGGTGATCGCGCAAACGAAAACGCCCCGGAGCGAACTCCGGGGCGTCGATCGAAGCAAGGCGCCGCCTGTTACTCGGCGGGAACCGGGGTCCACTTGCATCCGCCGCCGATGCGGATGGCGAGAGCGCAGGCGTAGACCTGTTGCACCGCATTATCCTTGACCTGGGCGACATAGCCGTCTCCCGAGGCGCATTTGACCTCGATGAAGCGGCCGGTGTCGTTCTGGGCCAGCAGCCCGATCTGCCGGGCCTCACAGTCGTCGATGGCCGTGTCTACGAGCAGCGGCTGGAAGCCGGCGACCTGTTCGGCCGCAGTCGTGAACTCACAGGTCAGATTCATGCCCATGGCCTCGAGGCAATCGGTCTTGTTCCAGCCCTGGGCCGTCTTTTCAATGTGATAGCCGTCGGCGCCGGCGCAGCCGACCTCATAGACGAGGTTGCCTTCAGAGGTCGCGCCGAGCGCCTTGCCCGCGTCGACCTGGCAAGCGATGCCGGCTTCGCGGGCGAAGCCGGCGATGGCCAGGGCGACGTTCTGATTGCCCGGCAGGACGCAGGTCGAGTTGACCGCGACCTCTCCGCCCTCCGCGCGAATCCGGTCCGCCTGGGCAGCGAGCAGGACGCAATCAAAGGTCAGCGGCGGAGTGGCGCTGGTCAGGATGTAGCCGACGCCGCCGGCGCAGGCGACTTCGTACAGGTCGTCGTTTTCGGTGGTCTGGCCCAGCAGGCTGGACTCGGTCACCTGGCAGGCGAGGCCGCCCGCCGTGGCCGCGGCCTGGGCCTGTTGGGTGACTTCCTCGGGGGAAAGCACCCGGCCGCGGCGATCCCGCCGGGCCCCGGGCGTGAGCTCCCTGTCCACACGTTCGCGATCCAGCCTCCCCGCCCGGTCTCTCATCCCCCGGACCGCCCCCGGCGTACTGGGGTCCTCCAACTGTGTCGCCCGACTGTTTTGCGCGTGAGCCTGATCGACGGCTGTAATCGAGACGAGGAGCGCGGCCGCTGTGGCGGCGACAAGTCTGAGAAGGGTCATGTGAGCACCTGACTGCGAGTTTGTAACCAGACGTTACGCGTAAGATGGACTTACGCCAAGTCGCAGGCTCATCTTGCGAAGGGTGAGGACTGAAAGCTCGGTTACTGCTCAGAGGTTGAGGCGGCCGCAGCAGCGACCGGCGTCAGGGTGCAGCCGCCGCCGATCGCCTGGGCGGTGGCGCAGGGGTGAACCCGCTCGGCGGTGAAGGCCTCGCCGACGCGGGCCAGGTAGCCGTCGCCAACCCCGCACTTCACCTCATATACGGTCAGGCCCTGGGCGTCGCGGCCGACCCGGCGGGCCTGCTGGACCTCGCACGCGGCCGCCTCGGTTCCGGCCAGGACCTTGCTCCAGGCGCCGAGCGTTTCGGCAGCGGTGGAATAGCGGCAGGCGACACCTTGCAGGGACAGGTCCCAGCAAGGCGTGGTCTTCCAACGATCGCCCGTTTGCTCAATCCAGTAGCCATCGCGATCCGCGCAGCCGATTTCGAAGATGAGCTTGCCGGTGCTGCCCTTGCCGATGGCGGAGGCCTGATCGACCGTGCAGTCGATACCCGCCTGGCGGGCGAAGGCCGAGAGAACGGGGACGGGGTTCAGATTCACCGGCAGGGTGCACTGCTGGCCGACGTCAGCCTCCGGATCGCGCAGGCGGCTGGTCTCGGCCTGCCCTGCCAGTTCCAGGCAGTTGAAGGCCTGGGGCGGGGTAGACCCCACGACGAGGTAACCCGGGCCTTCGGCGCAGATTGTCTCGTAGGTGGAGTGCTGTTCGGCCGTGACGCCCAGAAGCGTGGCCTCGGACACCCGGCAGTCGATGGCGGCGGACGTCAGCATGGCCTGGGCGGCCACCTTGTTTTCTTCGGCCGTCGGAGCAGCCGCCGCGCGCCGCGCCTGCCGTGAGTTGCGCGCTCCTCGATCATTGCCGTCGCTACGGTCGGGCTCGCCGGCCTGGCCAGTCGTGCCTGGCCGATTCTCGCCGGCCTCCTGCGCGAAGGCAGGCTGGGCCGACAGGAGGGTTAGCGCCATGGCGCCGCCGACCAGGGTGAGCAACGTCTTGTGAAACACTTCGAAACTCCGCAGCAAATCCGGTGCTCCAACCCTTGGCGAGGGGTTGTGGCGCGGTCAAGGCCGCGCCCGGGGTGCTGGACGCGGGTCCCGGCTTCGGCCTATCTTGCCCTGAGTTTCGATTGGAGACGGACTTGGCGGACGGCTTGGCCTTGACGGAGACGGACGTGGCGGGCCGCGAAGAGCGGGGCCTGTCCTATCCGCATCCATCGCCGCCGGCCCCGGGTGATGCGGTCGAGATCACGCCGGGCATCCTCTGGATGCGCCTGGCCATGCCGATGGCCCTGAACCACATCAATGTCTACGCCGTCAGGGATGGGGAGGGCTGGGCGCTGGTCGATACTGGCCTGGATCTGCCCGCAACCCGGGACGAGTGGGAGGCCCTGCTGGCCGGACCGCTGGGCGGCCGGCCCGTGACCCGGGTGATCTGCACCCATATGCACCCCGACCATATCGGACTGGCGGGATGGCTGTGCGAGCGGTTCGGCGCGCCGCTGGTGATGACGCGGCTTGAGTACGTCACCGCGCGGATGTTGCTGGCCGATACCGGACGGCCCGCGCCGGAGGATGGCGCGACCTTCTATCGGGCGGCGGGCTGGGATGCGGAGCAGGTCGAAGGCTACCGTACCGGCTATGGTCAGTTCGGACGCGTGGTTTCCCCCATGCCGGCGAGTTTCGTCCGCATGCGCGAGGGCGACCGGCTGTCGATCGGCGGTGAGGACTGGCGCGTGGTCGTGGGCGAGGGACACAGCCCGGAACACGCCTGCCTGTGGCGCGAGGCGGACGGGGTCGTGCTGGGTGGTGACCAGGTTCTGCCGAAGATTTCCTCGAACGTGTCGGTCTGGCCGACCGAGCCGGATGCGGATCCGCTGGGCGACTGGCTGGATTCCCTGGAGCGGATGAAGACGGTGTTCCCAGCCGACGTGCTGATCCTGCCGTCGCATGGCGAGCCCTTTCGCGGCGTCCAGGCGCGGCTGGAAGGCCTGATCCGGGGACATTCGACGGCGTTGAAGCGTCTGGAGCGGACGCTGCGCGAGCCCTGCCGGTCGGTGGACGTGTTTTCCGCCCTGTTCGCGCGGCCGGTCGGCGACGGCGTTCGTGGCATGGCGACGGGCGAAAGCCTGGCGCATCTCAATTATCTGCTCCACCGGGGACGTGTTGCGCGCAGGCGTGATGCGGACGGCGTGGATTGGTGGACCTTAACCAGACAGGACTCTCAGGCGTGACGGAACACATCAAGACAGAGCTGGCCGATGGCGTGCTGACGGTGACGTTGGCGAGGCCGGAGAAGAAGAACGCCATCACCCAGGCCATGTACGCCGTGCTGTCGGAGGCGACCGAACGGGCCCGCACCGACGACGCCGTGCGCGTGCTGTTGTTCCGCAGCGAGGGCGACAGCTTCTCGGCGGGCAACGACATTGCGGACTTCATCGCCATCGGCTCGCAGAGCGAACAGCCGTTCGACATGTCGGTGTTCCGCTTCCTCAAGGCGCTGGCCGAGCTGGACAAGCCGGCCGTGGCGGCGGTGCGCGGGCGGGCGGTCGGCATCGGCCTGACCCTGCTGCTGCACTGCGACATGGTGGTGGTGGCCGAGGACGCCCTGTTGTCCGTGCCCTTCATCAACCTGGCCCTGGCCCCGGAGGCGGCGTCGTCGCTGCTGCTGCCGGCCGTGCTGGGGCACCAGCGGGCCTTCGAGATGTTCGCCCTGGGCGAGCCGGTCGATGGGCGCACGGCGGTGGCCTGGGGTCTGGCCAACCGGGCGGTTCCGGCCGACCAGGTCGAGGCGACGGCGGCGGAACTGGCGGCCAAGCTGGCCGCCCGGGCGCCCAATTCGATCCGCAAGACCAAACGTCTGATGCGCGACGCCGAGGTGCTGTGGGCGCTGATGCAACGCGAGGGCGAGGCCTTCGGCAGCCAGATGAAGAGTCCCGAGGCGATGGAGGCCTTCATGGCCTTCAGCCAGAAGCGCGCGCCTGATTTCACCAAAGCCGGCTGATGAATTCGGTTGATTCGGGCGTGCTCGGCCCCTAGCTGCCGCCATGCTCGACGCCGTCCAAACCCCTGTCCTGCGCCTTGACCCCGAGACGCCCGCTGACGCCGCCGCCGTCGAGGCGCTGGTGCTGGCCGCCTTTGGTCCGGGTCGGTTCGCCAAGACCGCCGAGCGATTGCGCGAGCGGGCGGCGGTGCGGGCCGGGTTCGTGGTCCGGGAGGGGGCGCGGCTGCTGGGGTCGGTGCGGCTGTGGTCGATCGCCATCGACGGCGCGCCCGCCCTGTTCCTCGGCCCCATCGCCGTCGTCGCAGACAATCGCAAGGCAGGGCTGGGGGCTGATCTGGTTGAGGCCTGTCTCGCGCACGCGGCGGACGCCGGCCTGGGAGTGCTGCTGGTCGGCGACGCCCCGTATTTCGGTCGCTTCGGCTTCACCGCCGCGCAGGACGTCCGCCTGCCCGGGCCGGTGGATCCGCGTCGGGTGCTGTGGCGGGGCGAGGGTCGGCCGGTCGGGGCCGTGACGGCCCGGGCATGAGCCGTCCTCGCGGCGCCCGAAGCGGCCGCGAATGCGGAAACCATTGCCAGAGTCGTCCCATCCCCTAAGTCTGGGCCATGGCTGAACCCACGGACATCAAGAGCGGACTGGCCGCCGTCGCCGAAGCCGCGAGCCCGGCGCAGGGCCGCGGCCTTCCGCCGGTCCATCTGTGGCATCCGGCCCACTGCGGCGACATCGACATCGTCATCCGCCGTGACGGGACCTGGCTGCACGAGAACTCGCCGATCGGCCGGGCCGAACTGGTGCAGCTGTTCTCGACCGTGCTGCGCAAGGATCCCGACGGTTATTGCCTCGTCACCCCGGTCGAGAAGCTGGCGATCCGGGTGGAGGACCTGCCGTTCCGCGCCATCGCCATGACCCAGGCGGACGGAAGCCTGAGCTTCACCACCGATGTCGGCGACGTGGTCGAGGCCGGGCCGGAGCATCTGATCCGGGTGGAGACCGACGCGGCGACGGGCGAGCCTGCCCCGGCCCTGCACGTCCGCGCTGATCTGTGGGCCCGGATCGCCCGCCCGGTGTTCTACGAACTGGTGGAGATGGCCGACCTCGAAGACGGCCGGCTGGTGGTGCGGTCCGGCGGCGTCGCCTTTGACCTGGGCGCGACCGGGGCGGACGTCCCGTGAGCCTGGTCTCGCTGAGGGAGCGACTGATCGCGCGTCTGGCGTCGGCGGCGGACTGGAGCCCCGGCGGCGTGCCGCTGCACTCGGACTACGACCTCAATCCCGGCGCCGCGCGACCGGACCGGCTCCTGCGTCCGGCCGCTGTGCTGGTGCCGGTGATCGCCCGGCCGGAGGGGGCGACGGTGCTGATGACCCGCCGTTCCGACAGCCTCGCCAGCCACACAGGGCAGATCGCCTTCCCCGGCGGCCGCCTCGATCCCGGCGAGACCGCGGACCAAGCCGCCCTCCGCGAGGCCTGGGAAGAGGTGGCGCTGGACCCGGGGGCGGTCGAGGTGCTGGGCGTCGGCGACGCCTATGAGACGGTGACCGGCTTCATGGTGACCCCGGTGGTCGGCTGGCTGACAGAGCCGCCGGTGGTGACGCCGTCTCCGGACGAGGTGGCCGAGGTGTTCGAGGCCCCGTGGGACTTTCTGATGGATCCGGCCAACCATCGCCGTGACTCCTACGACCCCGATAGCGGGCCGCGCCGGTGGTTCTGGGCCATGCCGTGGCGCGAGCGCTATATCTGGGGCGCGACCGCCTCCATCGTCCGCGGCCTGCGGACCCGGCTTTATGGCGACGAGGCCGAGCCCGCCGCCGCCGTCGACGAGGATGCGGCGTGACCGCCCGCCTGTCCGGCCAGCCGTGGCTGACGGCGCCGGCGACCCGCGCGGTGATCGCCGCGCTGGAAGCCGCAGGCGGTCCGGGGTGCGCCCGGTTCGTCGGCGGCTGCGTGCGCAACAGCCTGATCGGCCAGCCGGTCGCCGACATCGACATCGCCACCACGCTGAAGCCGGAGGAGACCGACCGCGCCATCCGGGCGGCCGGGCTGAAGGCCGTGCCCACCGGCATCGCCCACGGCACCGTCACCGCCGTGGCGGAGCGGCAGCCGTTCGAGATCACCAGCCTGCGCCGCGACGTCTCGACCGACGGGCGCAAGGCTACCGTGGCCTTCACCGACGATTGGGCCGAGGACGCCGCCCGCCGCGACTTCCGGCTGAACGCCCTCTACGCCGACGCCGCCGGCGAGGTGTTCGATCCCACCGGCGAAGGGGTCGCCGACGCCCTGGCGGGCCGGATCATCTTCGTCGGCGATCCGGAGACCCGTATTCGCGAGGACTTCCTGCGCATCCTGCGCTTCTTCCGCTTTCACGCCTGGTATGGACGAGGCGCGCCTGATCCGGCCGCACTCGCCGCCTGCCGCGACCTCGCCCCCGGCATGGTCCGGCTTTCGGCCGAGCGGGTTTCCAGCGAACTGATGAAACTGCTGTCGGCGCCAGACCCCCGATCCGCCATGGCCGCCATGGCGGAGGCGGGGGTGCTGCAGGAGGTCCTGCCGGAAGGGCGTCCGTCGGCCGCGTTTGGCGCCGTCGTCGAACAGGGTGGCGATCCGGCTGTCCGGCTGATGCTGCTGCTTCCCCCGGACGAAGGCGTGGTGCGCGCGGCGGCGACCCGGCTGCGCCTGTCCAACGCCGTGCGTGACCGACTGGCGGCCGCGGCGGCGGCCTATCCCGCGGTCGAACTGTCCATGAGCGAACAGGAGGCGCGCGCGGCGTTGTATCAGCTCGGCGCGCCGAGCTTTTCCGATGTCGTACGCCGTCGCTGGGCCGAGACGCCGGGGCGAGCGGAAGAAGCCGCGCGCCTGATGGACCTCGCCAGGACCTGGTCACGGCCCCGCCTGCCGGTCGGCGGCCGCGATCTGGCGCGGTTGGGCGTCGCGCCGGGGCCGGCGACCGGTCGGCTGG
>CAZGPS010000079.1:0-11050 GCA_964527675.1 uncultured Brevundimonas sp.
TACTGGCCCATGGCGTTGGGCAGGCCGGCGTTGGGATAGGCGGCGACCAGGGTGTCGGCCACCCGGCTCAGTTCGGCGATGAACGGCCGCATCAGGTCGGCGCCGAGGGCGCAGTTGAAGCCGATGGCGAAGGGTTTGGCGTGGCGCACGCTGTTCCAGAAGGCCTCCGCCGTCTGGCCCGACAGGGTCCGGCCCGAACGGTCGGTGATGGTGCCCGAAATCCAGATCGGCAGGGCCTCCATGCCCTCGTCCTCGAGGTCCTTGATGGCCTTGATCGCCGCCTTGCAGTTCAACGTGTCGGTGATGGTCTCGATCAGATACAGATCGACCCCGCCCTCGTTGAGCGCCTTCACCTGATGGCGATAGGCGTCATAGACCTGGTCGAAGGTGACCAGCCGCGCGCCGGGGTCGTTCACGTCCGAAGACATCGACAGCATCTTGTTCAGCGGCCCGATCGAACCGGCGGCGAAGCGCGGCTTATGCGGCTCCTTTTCCGTCCAGCGGTCGGCGGCGGCGCGGGCCAGTTTCGCCCCCTCCAGATTGATGTCCCACACCGACTGTTCGTCCAGCCTGTAGTCGTCCTGGGCGATGACCGTGGCCGAGAAGGTGTTGGTCTCGGAGATGTCGGCGCCGGCGGCAAAATACTGGTCGTGCAGGCCGGCGACGATGTCGGGCCGGGTCAGGCACAGGATGTCGTTATTGCCCTTCATCTGGCCGTTGTGGCCGGCGAAGCGCTCGCCGCGGAAATCCTCTTCCGACAGTTCGCTGCGCTGGATCATCACGCCCCATGCGCCGTCGAGCACGAGGATGCGTTCGCGGGCGGCCCGGTGCAGGGCGGCGATGCGTTCGCGGCGGGGAAGGGGGGAACTCATACTGTAGCGGCCTTGGTCTCTCGCACGCCCAGCACCCGGCAGATGGCATAGACCAGGTCGGCGCGGTTCAGGGTGTAGAAGTGGAAGTCGGCGAAGCCCTCTTCCTGGAGGCGGGCGCAGGTCTCGGCCGCGACCGAGGCGGCGATCAGCTTGCGCGTCTCCGGGTCGTCGTCCAGCCCCTCGAAATGGGCCGCCAGCCAGTCGGGCACGGCCGCGCCACACGCCGCCGACATCCGCTTCAGCCCGTTGAAATTGCTCACCGGCATGATCCCCGGGATGATCGGCGTGGTCACCCCCGCCGCCCGCACCCGGTCGCGGAAGCGCAGGAAGGCGTCGATGTCGAAGAAGAACTGGCTGATGGCGCGCGTGGCGCCGGCGTCGACCTTGGCCTTCAGCACGTCGAGATCATGGGCGATCGACGGGCTTTCGGGATGGCCCTCCGGATAGCAGCCGACGATGACGTCGAAGCCGCCTTTCGCCGTGATGGCGGCGGTCAGTTCGGTGGCGTTGGCGTAACCGTCCGTGCGCGGAACATAGGCGCCGCCGATGCCGTTCCCGCCCGGAGGATCGCCGCGCAGGGCCACGATATGGCGCACCCCGATGTCGCGATAGCTCTCGATGACGGCGTCGACATCCCCGCGGCTGGCCTCGACGCAGGTCAGGTGGGCGGCGGGGGTCAGGGCGGTTTCCGCCAGAATCCGCTCGACCGTCCGATGGGTGCGCTCGCGCGTCGAACCGCCGGCGCCATAGGTCACCGAAACGAACTCCGGGGCCAGAGGGGCCAGACGGGTCACCGCCTTCCACAGATTGGCCTCGGCCTCGTCGGACTTGGGCGGGAAGAATTCGAACGATACGCGCGGCCGCGACGAGTCCTGGCCGGCGCGGGCCACCGGCCCCAACGGCGACAGCAGCAGGGCGCGGGCCTGGGTGAGGCTGAGGGCGGAGGTGCTCATGCGACTTTCGATTTCGATCCGGCGATGCGTTCGGCGGTCCAGATGACCACGGTCAGGCCGTCCGTGTCCGGAGGGAGGGCGATGGGGGCCGATGGCGTCAGTCCCGCTTCCTTCAGCCAGCGCCGCATCTCGGCGTCACCGAAGCCCAGTCGACGGTGCTGGTGCTCCTCGCGCAGATGCTCCAGCGCGTGGGGCGCGAAGTCGACGATCAGCAGTCGCCCGCCGGTCATGACCAGGCGCGCCGCCTCAGCGACGGCCACGGCCGGATCGGCGAGGTAGTGCAGAACCTGATGCACCAGCACCAGGTCGGCGCTGTGCTCGGGCAGGCGGGTCGAGAAGATGTCGCCGTGACGCAGCTCGACCCTGTCGAGACCGGCCCTGGTCACATTGGCGCGGGCGATGTTGAGCATGTTCTGGCTGAGATCGAGACCCAGCGACATCTTCGCCTGCTTGCCCAGCAGGGTCAGCATCCGGCCCGAACCGGTGCCCAGATCGACCACCCGCTCGAACGGCCCGTCCCCGGCGGCCTTGAGTATCGCCGCCTCGACCGCCGTCTCGCAGACGTAGAGCGAGCGGATGCGGTCCCACTGGGGCGCGATGCGTTCGAAATAGGCCCCGGCGGCCACCTCGCGATCACGCCGCACCTCTTCGAGGCGGCGGTCGTCCGCCTCGCCGGCCGAGGCGTCCAGCCCGTCCAGCACCGTATCGATCAGCAGCCGCGCCGGCGCCTCCGAGGTCAGGCGGTAGAAGACCCGGGCTCCGTCAGGGAACCGCTCGATCAGCCCGGCGTCGGTCATCAGCTTGAGGTGCCGCGAGACGCGCGGCTGACTCTGGTCGAGGATGCGCGACAACTCCATCACCGACAGCTCCTCGCCGGCCAGCAGCGAAAGCACCCGCAGGCGGGTCGGCTCACCGGCGGCGCGGAGGGCCTCGACGATCTGGTCTGCACTCAGTGTCATGGGATCATATAAAGATATCCTTATATGATTATGCAAGCGGAAACCGCTGGCCATGAGCCGGGTTCAGGCACAATCTCGGTCAACGGAACAGTAGATCGGGACCGCTCCATGACCCTCAAGGCGAACCTCGCAGCGGCCGCCACCCTCGGCGCGCTCGCCCTCCTGTCTTCGACGGCCGCGGCGCAGACCGGGCCTGGTGCGGGCCCGGGCGGCGGCATGGGCCCGCCAGGCGCTCTCGCCGACGTGCCGGGCTGGGCCGATCGCCTGTTCGCCCGTCTCGACGCCAATCAGGACGGGTCGATCACCGGCGATGAACTGGCAGTGCTCAGCCGCGGTCCGGGTGCGGCCATGGGCGGGGGCCGCCTGCGCCGCATGATCGGTCAGTCCGACGCCAGCAACGACGGCCGGATCTCGCGCGAGGAGTTGATCGCCGGGGCGCAGCGGATGTTCACCCGTATGGACGCCAATGGCGACGGCGTCCTGTCCGAGGAGGAACGGCCCCGCCCGCCCGCGCCGCCGGCGATTCCGATGCCGGCGGCGGAGCCGATGCCCTTCCCCGAGATGCCCGGCGGCGCTCTCTGATCAGGCGTCCGGCACGGGCGTCTTCAGCGGCTCGCCGGCGAAGGCCGCGGTCAGGTTCTGCATCAGCAGCATCAGCATGCCCTGGACCGCCTCGGTCGTGGCCCCGCCTGTGTGCGGCGTCAGCACGGTGTTGGGCACATCGGCCCAGCGCGCAGCGTCCGTCGGTTCGTCCTCGAACACATCCAGCGCCGCCTGACCCAGCCGGCCCTCCTTCAGGGCGACGATCAGGGCGTCCTCATCGACCAGCTGGCCACGGGCGACATTGACCAGCAAGCCCTGCGGCCCCAACGCCTCGATGACGTCCCGTGAGATCAGGCCGATGTTGCTGTCATCGGCCTTGCAGGCCACCACCAGGATGTCGCTGTCCCGCGCCAGCTCAAGCAGCGAAGCGGCGCGCGGCCAGGCGGCCTCCTTTTCGCGCGGGCCCCACCAGCTGGCCGTCATCCGCAGCGCTTCGGCCCGCCGCGCCACGGCCTCGCCGATGGCCCCGAGGCCGACGATCCCGACCTTCTGACCATGCAGCGACGGCGTGATCATCTTTGAATCGGCCGTCCATTCCCCGTTACGGAAGGCCCGGTCGCCGGCCGCGATCTGCCGCCGCGCGGCGAGGATCAGGCCGATGGCGTGATCGGCCACGTCCTCGTGGTTGACGCCCGGCGCATGGGTGACCGGCAGGCCGCGCGCCTTGCACCATGCGGTGTCGATGCGGTCATAGCCCGAGGTGAAACAGGCGATCAGCTGCAGCCTCGGCAGTTGTTCGATCAGCGCCTTGTCGAACGGAACCGCGCCCGCCACCACCAGGGCGCGGATCTCCGCCTGCGCCTCCAGCGGCGGTCCCTCCCAGAACCGGTAGACGGTCCACTGGCTCTCGAGAAAGGCCGTCAGCGGCGCCAGATGCCGCTGCATGATCAGGAGGGCGGGGCGGTCGGTCATGCGACGGCCTGTCCTAGACTTACGGCACGAATCAAGAACACCGTGACTGATGGCTGACTCATTCGAGTTCTCACAAGAGTTCGCAGATCTGTTGCGCCTGCAACATGAACTCGATTATGCCGACGCCGGTCCGAAGGTGCCATACAGCGAGCTAGTCCATCTAGGTGTGACGTTGAGCAGCCGTTACGACGCATTGTCGGAATATCTTCAAATGCAAAAGGCGTTGGATGCCATGCCAGAAATTCTGGCGTGGAGGCTGGAATCTATCTTCTGTGATTCAAAAGCTTGCGCCTCGTATTCGGTCATTGTGCGCAGCGGAATGGATGTTCCACTTTTGCCCAATGCCGTCTTTGAGGCATTCGCGTCGCTCGGCGGCTTCAATTGGCTCGAAGTCGAGTGCGACGGCCAACGCCTTCTTCAAGAAAGCGGTTACTGGCCGGGAGACGATGGTTTCGAATAGGAGTCAGGCTGCGTATGCCAGACTCGCGCGGATGTCTTCGGCCTCAAGCTCATCGTAGTCGGCGAGGATTTCCGCTTCGGTCATGCCCGCCGCCAGCCATCCGAGCACGTCGTGCACGGCGATGCGCAGGCCTCGAATGCACGGCCGCCCGCTGCGCTTGCCCTCTTCTATGGTGATGCGGGACAGGAGATCGCTCATGCCCCGCATCCTATCACAAGGCGATCAGCGCCCAAACTTCTGGAACTTGATCCGGTGCGGGATCAGGCTCTCGACGCCGAGGCGGCGCTTCTTGTCCTCCTCATAGGCCTCGAAGTTTCCTTCGAACCATTCCACGTGGCTGTCGCCCTCGAAGGCCAGGATGTGGGTGGCCAGACGGTCGAGGAACCAACGGTCGTGGGAGATGACCACGGCGCAGCCGGCGAAGCCTTCCAGCGCCTCCTCGAGGTTCTGCAGCGTCTCGATGTCCAGGTCGTTGGTCGGTTCGTCGAGCAGCAGCAGATTGCCCCCCGTGGCCAGGGTCTTGGCCAGGTGCACGCGGTTGCGCTCGCCGCCCGACAGCTGGCCGACCTTCTTCTGCTGGTCGCCGCCCTTGAAGTTGAAGCTGCCGACATAGGCGCGGGTGTTGATCTCGCGCTTGCCGACCATCATCACATCGGTGCCCCCCGAGATGACTTCCCAGATGGTCTTGTTGGGCTCGAGGTCGTCGCGGCTCTGGTCGACATAGGCCAGTTTGACCGTCTCGCCGACCCGGATGGTGCCGGCGTCCGGCTGTTCCTGGCCCGTGATCAGACGGAACAGGGTGGATTTACCGGCGCCGTTCGGTCCGATCACGCCGACGATGCCGTTGGGCGGCAGTTTGAAGGTCAGATTGTCGAACAGCAGCTTGTCGCCATAGGATTTCCGCAGGCCCTCGGCCTCCAGCACCACATTGCCGAGGCGCGGGCCGGGCGGGATCTGGATGACGGCGTGGGTCTGGGCCCCGCGCAGGCTCTCCTGCTCGTCGACCATCCGCTCATAGGCGGCCAGACGGGCCTTGGACTTGGCCTGGCGGGCCTTGGCGCCCGAACGGACCCATTCCAGTTCGCGGGTCAGGGCGCGCTGGCGGGCTTCGGATTCCGACTGCTCCTGCACGACGCGCTTGGTCTTGGCCTCCAGCCAGCTGGAGTAGTTGCCCTCGTGCGGGTGGCCCTTGCCGCGGTCCAGCTCCAGCGTCCACTTGGTGACAAGGTCCAGGAAGTAGCGGTCGTGGGTCACCAGGATGACGCAGCCGGGGAAGTTTTCCAGGTGGTGCTGCAGCCAGGCCACCGACTCGGCGTCGAGGTGGTTGGTCGGTTCGTCGAGCAGCAGCATGTCGGGCTTGCTCAGCAGCAGCCGCGCCAGCGCCACGCGGCGCTTCTCACCGCCGGACAGGTTGGTGACCTCCCAGTCGTCCGGCGGGCAGCGCAGGGCGTCCATGGCCATTTCGATGCGGCTGTCGATGTCCCAGACGTCGCCGGCGTCGATCTTTTCCTGCAGGGCCGTCATCTCGGCCATCAGCTCGTCGGTGTATTCCTCGGCCATTTCCATGGCGATGGCGTTGAAGCGGGTGACCCACTGCTTCTCCTCGCACCAGGCTTCGACGTTCTCGCGGACGTTCAGGCTGTCGTCGAGCTGGGGCTCCTGCTCCAGATAGCCGCGTTTGACGCCGTCGGCGGCGCGCGCCTCGCCGGTGAACTCGGTGTCCAGCCCGGCCATGATCTTCAGCAGGGTCGATTTACCCGAGCCGTTGACCCCGACCACGCCGATCTTGGCGTCGTTGTAGAAGCTCAGCCAGATGTTCTCGAAGATCTTCTTGCCGCCGGGAAAGGTCTTGGTCAGACCCTGCATCTGGAAAATATATTGCTGCGCCATGGAGTGCGTCGCGCCCTGTCGTCTGGAGTGCGGGGGAGGTTGGCGCGGGATGTAGCCGCCCTCTGCACAGAGGGCAAATGAGGCGGGAATGGTCGCGCCCATTGCAGTGATCTGAAAACCGCCGACCGCCGCTACGGCAACCGGCAGTCAGCCCGGGCGAATCGACCAGAACCGGCCGGGCGTGGCCTCCGGGTCGGGCAGGTAACGCGCGCCGAGGTCGCACACCGCCAGCCAGAGCGAGGTCCACAGGCACCACATAACCATGGCCAGTGAAACGTCAGCGTGGGCATCGGCCGCGGCGTCAACCTGGCCGATCAGTCCAACCGCCGCCGCGGCGAGGGCCGTCGCATAAACGACGACGCGCGACCAAGGGCTGGTACGCCAGCAGCGCCACCGACCCGATCACCAGCAGGCCACCAGTCAACAGCCAGGGGAATTGGGGCGCCCACATGCCGATGGCCATGTGGAAGCCGCTTTAGAGCAACAGGAGCACGCCGGTGGCGCGGGGGACGAACATGACGACGTCATTCGAATGGGCGGGACGAGCAGCGCCGACATGGGCCAACATGCTTTTCACCGCCCTAACTCACAGGCTTGACGCCGCGCACGCCGGCTGCGTCGCCAGCCATGCTGTCGCTGCATCCGCGACAGGATCAACGTCCTGACCGGACCCTGCGCCGGCCGCGATGACCTCGTCCGGCATGATGCCCTCCGGATAGACTCGGCCGTCTCTATCCATCATCATAGCGGTGGTGATGCCGAGGGTGACGCCGTCGTCCATCGGGAATTCGCTGTTGGAGCTGGCGAGGCCTCGCGTCTTCTGCCCGAATGTGCGCGTCGCCGGCCGGCCAATGAATGCGATGGCGACGCCTTCTCCCGAACTGGCCACGCCGTCGTCGATCAGCAACGCCACCGGCATTTCGGCGGTTTTCGGCTCGTGCCGCCACCCGCCGGCGATGGCCAGCGGGGCGCCGCCTGCCGTGGCGACCCCCTTCTCGAGCCTCCCGCTCCAGGATTCCCGGCCTGACGCGTCCCGCGTCCCGCCGACCGGCCCATCCCCCATCAATGGGGACAATCCCGCCAGCATGGGCCAGATGTTTCCTCCAACGTTGCCCCGAAGATCGAGCACATAGCCGCACGTCTGATCGGGGGCGTCGAGCACCATACTCACGATCTGTGTGGCATAGGCATCGGCCGCTGGTCCGCCTCCGAACATCCGCGGCGCCACGATGATCCGGGCGGATGTTCCGTAACGGAGACGCGCATCCGAGCTTTCAGCGGAACGGCCGCGGAAGGCCGAGGTGATGGGCGGCAGTCCGGGTTGGGTGCGGGGCACGACCAGCGGACCGCCGCGGCGGTCCCTCCATCCGTTGGACACATCCTGCGTGGGCCGAACGAACGAATGATTGTCGCCGAGTTCCTGCGTCAGCGTCACATAGGCAGGCAGCAGGTCAACGACGTCACGGGCGCCTTGAGCCGCCGCGTGAACCCGTTCTTCCAGCATTGGCCAGTCTATCAACGCTGACCGGTACGAGTTGGCGCGGGCTATTTCTATCGCGCGGGTCACCTGCCGCCTGGCGTCGTAGGCCAAGGCCGGATCCTGCGGAGCAGGCGCTGCCTGGAGCGATGAGAAGATAGCTGCGGACAGCGTCAGGCCGATGATCATCAATGCGCCTCGAACGGGAACGCTTACGAGGTACCAATGGGAGGCCCGCGGTCAACGATCCAGCGACGGAAGATCGATCGGGCGGACGAGCTCAGGCGTAGTTGAAACTGATCGAGATTCGCTCGGCCCTGGCCGCGTTCGGCGGCACCTCGTGGCGCAGCCAGCTCTCCCACATCAGCACCGTCCCGGCCTTCGGGGCCAGATAGACGAACGGCTTCTCCGCCTCGGGCGCGTCAGGGTGGACGCCGGGGCGGGCCATCATCATCGGCAGGCGCGGGTCCTCCAGCTTCAGGGCCGAGGCGCCGTCGGGGACCTCGACATAGACGGTGCCGCTGAGGAACGCATGCGGGTGGATATGGCCCGTATGCCCGCCGCCGGGCTTGAGGATGTTGACCCACAGGCTGTCCAGCCGCGGCTTGCGCGCCAGATCGAAATTCAGCGCCTTCGCATAGGCGATCGCGTGGCGGTCCAGCAGCCGTTTCAGGTCGGCGAACTCGGGCAGGCGTTGCGGCAGATCGCTCAGCGAGCCGTAGGAGGTGTAGCCGCGATAGCCGTGCTCGCGGCACCACATCCGCCCGGCCTGGTCGTCCGCGGCGAGCATGCGGCAGGCGTCGGCCAGTCCCGCATTGAAGGCGGGAAAGCCGGGCCCGGCGGCGAGCGACGCCTCATAGACCTGGGTGACGAACAAGGGGCGCAAGGACATGGCTCTCGATAGCCCGTCTCCGGCGACGGGAGAAGGCGTGGAATCCCGCCAACCCATACCCTGTCATCCCGGCCAACCCCGGTCGCCACCCTGTCATCCCGCACCCCTGCGTCCGATTCTGACGCCTCGGTCCCCTATCATCCGCGCATATCCGGAGCAGGGGACCGCACAGACATGAACATACGCACGCGCCGTCTGCACAGTCGCTCAGCGACCGCCGGCGTCAGGGCCGGGGCGTCCGATCCGCCGGGTCCGTCCATCCGCTCGCCCGCCCCCATGGCGGCCCGCGCGCGGAGCGCCGCCGAAGGTCCGGGAGTGTCGGGATGACAGGGTTTCGGCAATTCTCGATGACAGGGTCGGGCCGCCCCTGTCGCTGTTCAACCCGGCCGGACCGCGGCTCACCACTCCAGGCGGGCTTCTCCGCGCAGAACAGCCTCGGCCTCGGCCGTATGCTTGCCGCCCGAGCGGTCGTGCAGCACCAGCGGCGGCAGCAGCCTCAGCGGGGCCTTGCCGGTCTTGATCGCCTGCACCAGCACTCGCTTGGCCGGCTCGTCGGCATAGGGGTGCACCGGCCGAACCGAGAACGATCCCGCGGTCTCGCCCAGGAGGGCCAGCAGATCGGCGAGGCGGTCGGCGCGGTGGATGACCACGATCCGGCCGCCTTCGCGCACCGCCTTGAGCAGGAAGCGCGTCCAGGCCGCCAGCCCGTCGTCGGCCATCCACGCCCCGTGCTTGCCGGGCGCGGGCGTCCGCAGCGCGCCCGGATCGTCGAAGAACGGGGGATTGCTGACCGCCCTGTCGAACGGCTCCAGCCCCAACGCCCGGAACCCCGCCGCCACGTCGCCCTCCACAATCCTGGCCCCGGCCCCGTTCAGCGCCGCATTGTCCCGCGCCAGCGCCGCCATGACAGGGTCGCGCTCGACGCCGGTCAGCGAGACGCCCGGCGCCCGCGCCGCCATCTGCATCAGCACCGCGCCCGCGCCGCAGCCGGCCTCGATGACCCGCTCGCCCGCCTCGGCCCCCGCCGCGGCCGCCAGCAGGGCCGCATCCATCCCGGCGCGATAGCCCTTCGCCGGCTGGCGCAGCCGGACGCGGCCGCCCAGCAGGGCGTTCTCGACGATGTCTCCGCCTTGCGGAACGAACGGTGCGACGGTCACGCGGCTTGACCCTTCATGGCCCGATCACCATTGTGCGCCGCATCGCCGCCCTGCAAGCGGCGGCTGGATTTTCAGGCGTGATCCTCCCCCCGCGCCGTGCCCATGAGTTCTCCCTTGGACGCAGTCACCGTCGCCGAGTCCCGCCCCAAGGGAGACGTTGAGCCGCTGGTGCGGCTGGCGCGGCGCGACATGGCCGGCGTCGACGCCCTGATCGTCGAGCGGATGCAGTCGCAGGTGCCCGTGATCCCCCTTCTGGCCGAGCATCTGGTGTCCGCGGGCGGCAAGCGCCTGCGCCCCATGCTGACCGTGGCCGCCGCCCGTGCGTCGGGGGCCGATGGCGACATCGAGGCCTCGCGCAAATTGGCCGCCGCGGTCGAGTTCATCCACACCGCCACCCTCCTGCATGACGATGTCGTCGACGGCTCCAACCTGCGTCGGGGCAAGATCGCCGCCCATCTGATCTGGGGCGCGCCGTCCAGCGTGCTGGTCGGAGACTTCCTGTTCGCCCGCGCCTTTGAACTGATGGTCGAGACCGGCCAGATGCGGGCCCTGGGCATCCTCGCCACCGCCTCGAGCGTCATCTCCGAGGGCGAGGTGCTGCAGCTGACCCGCGCCCACGACCTGAACCTCGATCAGGACACCTATCTGCGGATCATCTCGGCCAAGACCGCCGAACTGTTCGCCGCCGCCGCCGAGGCCGGCGCGGTGGGAGCGGGCGCCGACGAAGCGGCCGTGCAGGCCCTGCGCGCCTACGGCCTCAACCTCGGCATCGCCTTCCAGCTGGCCGACGACGCCCTCGACTACGGCGGCGCCTCGGCCACCCTGGGCAAGAACGCCGGCGACGATTTCAACGAGGGCAAGGCGACCCTGCCGCT
>CAZGPS010000080.1:0-10938 GCA_964527675.1 uncultured Brevundimonas sp.
AGCGGCGGCGGACGGCGAAGTCACCTTGGCGGAGCTGGCGCGGGCCGTAATCACGACGATCAACGCCGCGGCCGGCGGCGGACGCGGCGGGGGGCTGGCCGAGGCGATCGCCCAGGCGGCGGGGTCGCTGTTCTCGGGCGCGCGGGCCGATGGCGGCCCGGTCGCCGCCGGCGGCGCCTATCTGGTCGGCGAACGCGGACCGGAGCTGTTCCGGCCCGGCGCGTCCGGCGTGATCGAGCCGTCCGCCGGGGCGAATGTGACGGTTAATGTGCGCGTCGATGGCGGGGCCGAAGCCCTGCTGAGGTCGGAGGCCCAGGTCGCTCAGGCGCTGGCCCGCGCGGTCGCCCTGGGCGCGCGCCGGCTCTAGAATTCTGCGGAGAGAACGATGGCTTTTCACGAGGTGAGGCTGCCCGCGCGCCTGGCGTTCGGGTCGACCGGCGGCGTCGAGCGGCGCACGGAGATCGTGACGCTGGGCTCGGGATTCGAGCGGCGATCGACTCCGTGGGCGCACGGGCGTCGGCGCTATCTGATCGGCGCGAACCTGCGGTCGCTGGACGATATGGCGGCGCTGACGGCCTTCTTCGAGGCGCGGCAGGGTCGGCTTTACGGCTTTCGCTTCCGGGATTTCGCCGACTTCAAATCCTGCGCGCCCAGCGAGGCGGTCACGCCGCTGGACCAGAGCCTCGGCGTCGGCGACGGGGTCAGGACGCGCTTTGAGCTGGGCAAGCGATACGGCCCGGGCGACGCGGCCTCCGACCGCCGGATTCACAAGCCGGTCGAGGGATCGGTCACGGTCGCCATCGACGGGGTTCAGGCCGACGACGTGACGTTCGAAGTCGAGTTGACGACGGGCGCCGTCACCTTCGCTGCGCCGCCGGCGGGCGGTGCGGCGGTTACGGCCGGCTTCGAGTTCGACGTCCCGGTCCGCTTCGACGCCGACCGGATCGACGTGACGCTCGAGAGCTTCGCCGCCGGGCGCATGGCGGCCGTGCCCCTCATCGAGGTGAGGGTCTGAAGCATGCGCCCGATACCGGAGGAGTTGGCCGCCCGCATCGAGAGCGGGGCGGCGACGCTGTGCCACGTCTGGCTGGTGAAACGGGTTGATGGCGACGCGGCAGGATTCACCGACCATGATCGCGACCTGCAGGTCGACGGCGTGACCTGCCGGGCCGCCAGCGGCTGGACCGGCGGCGCGGCGGAGAGCGCGGTCGGGCTCGGGTGCGGATCGGCGGCGGTGTCTGGCGTGCTGGATGATGACGGGATCCGGGAGGCCGATATCGCCGCCGGCCTGTACGACGGCGCCGAGGTGGCGCTCTGGCGGGTCGACTGGCGGCGGCCGGACCTGAAGGTGCGGCTCTGGGTGGCGCGACTGGCGCGGATACAGCGCGAGGGCGACGGGTTCTCGGCCGAACTGGAAGGACCGCTGGCGGCGCTGGAACGGGTCGTCGGGCGAACCTACGGGCGCGATTGCGACGCCCGGCTGGGCGACGCGCGATGCAAGGTCGATCTTGAGAGCCATCCGGGCGCCGTCTGCGACAAGCGTTGGGCGACCTGTATTGGGATCTTCGGGAACGCGGCCAATTTCCAGGGTTTTCCCGACATTCCCGGCGACGATTTCCTGACCGCGGCGCCGGTCCAGGGCGGGCGCAACGACGGTGGGAGCCGGCGATGAGCGCCCGCGCGGTGACGGCCGCCCGCGCCTGGCTGGGGACGCCCTATCGCCATCAGGCCAGTCTGCAGGGCGATGGGGCCGACTGCCTGGGGCTGGTGCGCGGCGTCTGGCGGGCGTTGTTCGGGGTCGAGCCGGGACCCGTACCGCCGTATAGACCGGACTGGGCCGAGGTCGGCGGCGAGGAGACGTTGCTGCAGGCGGCGCGGCGCTGGCTGACGGAGATCCCGATCGAGCGCGCTCGCGCCGGCGATGTCCTGCTGTTCCGCATGGCGCCGGGTTGCCCGGCCAAACACTGCGCCATCCTGAGCGAGGGCGCGCTGGCGGGCGGGGCCGAGCCGCGCATGATCCACGCCTACTGGGGCCGGGCTGTGGTCGAAAGCTGGATGGGGCCGTGGTGGCGGCGACGGCTGGTGGCGGCGTTCGCCTGGCCCTGTGGCGAGGAGGTCGACTGATGGCGCAGGTGGTGCTGGGCGGGATTGGCGGCGCCCTCGGCGGCGGGGTCGGTCGCGTTATCGGGGCGACGCTCGGCGGGATGCTGGACCGGAGTCTGGTCGCCGGGCTGGAGCCGGCGCGTCAGAAGGGACCGAGATTGAGCGCGCTGGCGCTGCAGGGGGCGGCGGAAGGCGCGCCGATGGCCTGTGTGTTCGGCCGGGCGCGGGTCACCGGACAGGTGATCTGGGCGGGGCGCTTTCTGGAGGCACGCAACGCCTCGTCCGGCGGCAAGGGCGGCCCGCGCACCGTCGAATACGATTATTCACTGAGCTTCGCGGTCGCCCTCTGCGAGGGCCCGATCGACGGCATCGGCCGGGTGTGGGCGGACGGACAGCCCATGGACATGACCGGCGTGACCATGCGGGTGTATCGCGGCGCGGACACCCAGACCCCGGACCCCTTGATAGAGGCCGTGGAGGGCGACGCGCCGGCCTATCGCGGGACGGCCTATGTGGTGTTCGAGGATCTGCCGCTGGGGCCTTACGGCAACCGGCCGCCGCAGCTGGCCTTTGAGGTGTTCCGGCGACCCCGCGGGACGGAAGCGCGGCTGGAGGACAGGCTCGAAGGGGTGTGCCTGATCCCGGGCGCGGGAGAGTTCGTGCTGGCGACCGAGGCGGTGATGCGGCGCGAGGGGCTGACCCGCACGGCGCCGGAGAACCTGCATGGCGGCGACGGTCGCACCGATCTCGCCGTGTCTCTCGACCAGCTTCAGGTCCAGGCGCCAAACCTCAGGCGGGTCAGTCTGGTGATCGGCTGGTTCGGCGACGATCTGAGGGCCGGACATCTGACGATCCGGCCGGGCGTAGAGCGGAGGGACAAGCCGACCGAACCGCTGCAATGGTCGGTCGCGGGCCTCGATCGGGCCGGAGCCCATCTGATTTCGACCAGCGGCGGCGGGCCCGCCTATGGGGGCACGCCCTCGGATCAGAGCGTGCGGCAGGCGATCGCCGAACTGAAGGCGCGCGGACTGGAAGTGACGCTGTATCCGTTTGTCTTCATGGATGTGGCGCCGGGCAATGGCCTGCCGGATCCTTACGGCGGCGCCGAGCAGGCGGCCTATCCGTGGCGCGGCCGGGTGACCGGCGACAATGGCGCGTCAGCCGGGGCGGAGGTGGCGGCGGCGTTCGGCGAGGCGGACGGCTGGGGGCTGCGGCGGCTGGCGCTGCACTATGCCGCGTTGGCGGCGGAGACCGGAGCGGACGGACTCCTGATCGGGTCGGAGATGCGGGGCGTGACGCGGACCCGTGACGGGGCCGGCGCCTTTCCGGCGGTCGAGGCGTTTCGCTCGCTCGCCGAAGAATGCCGGGGCATCGTCGGGCCCAACATCAAGCTGTCCTACGCCGCTGACTGGTCCGAATATTTCGGCTTCCATGAGGGTGCGGACGTGATCTTTCATCTCGACCCGCTGTGGGCCGATCCGGTCATCGATTATGTCGGCGTCGACTGGTATCCGCCGTTGGGGGACTGGCGCGACGGGGCCGGTGGCGTGGACAGCGAGCGGTTCCCGGCGCCCGACGACTCTGCCGGACTGGCGGCGCAAGTCGCCGGCGGCGAGGGCTTCGACTGGTACTATGCGTCGCCTGCGGACCGGGCCTCACAGACACGCACCCCGATTGTGGACACAGCCCATGGCGAGGACTGGGTGTTTCGGCCCAAGGACCTGAAGGGCTGGTGGTCGCACGCTCACCACGACCGTCCAGCGGGCGTGCGAAGCGCGTCACCCACCGGCTGGGTTCCCGGCATGAAGCCGATCCGGTTGACCGAGTTCGGCTGTGCCGCGGTCGACCGGGGCGGCAACGCGCCCAATCTGTTCCAGGATCCCAAGAGCGCCGAGGGGAGCCTGCCGCCATTCTCGACCGGCGCTCGTGACGACCGGATGCAGCGGCGGGCGCTGGCGGCGATCCTCGGGCACTTTGGCGACGGGGCGAACAATCCCGAGTCTCCGATCTATGGCGGGCGGATGGTGGAGGCGGCCGACGCCTGGTGCTGGGACGCCCGGCCATGGCCCGCCTTTCCTGCCCGGCCGGAAGTATGGGCCGATGCACCGGCATGGCGGACCGGTCATTGGCTGAACGGGCGGTTGCACGGGGAAACCCACGATCTGATCGCCGAAATCCTCAGGCGAGGCGGATTGTCCGATGCCGGTTTCGAGATCGGGACGCCCGGAGGCGAGGTGCAGGGCTATGTGATCGACCGTCCGATGCGCACCAGGGACGCGCTGGAACCGCTGTTGTCGGGATTGGGCATGGTGGCGGCAGAACGCGGCGGCCGGGTTTCGATCATCGGAGAAGAAGCCGCCGCCCTGGTCCTGACCCAGGACGCCCTGGCGGTGAGCGAGGCGGGCGGCGGACGAAGGGTGGTCCGAACGCTGGAGGCTCGCCCGGACGCGGCGCGGGTGAGGTTCATCGATGGCGGCGCGGATTATCAGACGGGTTCCGCCGTCGTGCGGTCGGACGGCGCGGGCGGCGGGATTGATCTGGACCTGCCGGCCGTATGCACGAAGGCCCTTGCGCAGGCCGCGGCGGCGCGAGCGCTGGAAGCTGGTCGGGAGGAGCGGCGGACGGTCACCCCCGGACCGCTGGAGTCCCTGCGGCTGGAACCTGGAGACATGGTTTCGGTCGAAGGCGAGGGCGGTGGTTGGCGCGTGGCGCGGTCCGACAGGAATGAAACGCTCTCTCTGGTGCTCGAGCCGGTCTCGACCGTCGTAATGGGCGAGGACGTCGATATTCCGGGCGCGGGCGAATCCGCCATGGTCGCCGGCGCGCCCTTTCTCCGCATCCTCGATTTGCCGCCGCTGACGGGCGTCGAGGCCGACGGGCGGCCGATCGCAGTGGCCGCGTCGAACCCCTGGCGCCCGGTTCGGGTCTTCGCCGGGCCGGATGCCGAAAGTCTGACCGCCCGCGGAGAGGTGGATGGGCCGGCGACCGTCGGCGTGCTTGTGGAAAGGTTGGCGCCGGGCGTGCGGTTTCGCTGGGATGAGGCCAACGCCCTCTACATCCGCGTCGAGGGCCGGCCGCCGGAGAGCCTGTCGATACCGGCCGTGCTGGCCGGCGGCAACGCCGTCGCCGTCGAGACGGCCGAAGGATGGGAGATCATCCAGTTCAGGACAGCCCAACTGGCCGGAGCCGACGTCTGGCGCCTGACGGGGTTGCTGCGGGGCCAGCAGGGCACGGAGGCGGCGACCGCCGTCGGCTGCGCGGCCGGCAGCCTGGCGGTGTTCATGGGGGCGGGGCTGCCGCGGATGGAGTCTCCCCTGGCCGAGCGCGGCCTGCCATTGATCTGGCGAGCTGCGCCTGCCGGGGCTCCGCCCGGCGGCGCCGCCGTCGGCGAGACCATGGCCACGATTCGCGGGCTGCAGGGTCGGCCCTGGAGTCCGGCTCACCTGCGGACCAGGTTGCTTGATGCGGGTGGGCTTGAGGTGACTTGGGTGGCGCGGTCCCGGCTTGACGGCGATCGATGGGATGGGGACCCGGCGGCGTCGGACCCGCCACGGTTCCGCATCCGGCTGTTTGATGCGGGGGCGCCGGTCCGGACGTTCACGATCGACGAAGCCATCGTTAGCCTCTCGGCCGCTGATCTTGCGGAGGATTTCCCAGTCGGTCTGGTCGCGGCGGAAGCAGGGGTGGCGCAATGGGGCGAAGGCTATGGATGGGGAGCCGAGAGGCGCGTCCGCCTGTCCTGATGCCATGATCGCGACGAGATTCGCATCGTGCGCCTTTGCGCTGTGGTGCGAATGCCCTAACTGACGGATCGGACTTGATGTGCAGGAGCGAACTCGAACGTGGCGGGCGATCCCTACAAGGAGCTGGGCGTTTCGAGAGGCGCGAGCGCCGACGAGATCAAGAAGGCGTTCCGCAAGCTCGCCAAGGAACTTCATCCTGACAAGAATCCCGGAAACCGTGACGCCGATGAGCGCTTCAAACGGGTGACGGCGGCCTTCGACCTGCTGGGCGATGCGGAAAAGCGGGCGAAGTTCGATCGGGGCGAGATCGACGCTGACGGACGCGAACAGTTCCGGGGATTCGGCGGCGGCGGTCCCCAGCCCGGCGCGGGCGGCAATCCGTTCGGTCAGGGCGGGGCCCAGCGCGGCGGCTTCGAGAACATCGACCTCGATGACCTGTTCGGCGGCATGTTCGGCGGCGGGGCGCGCCCCGGCGCTCGCGGCGGTTTTTCGTCGCGCGGCCAGGACGTCAAGGCGACGCTGGAGATCAGCCTCGAGGATTCGATTTCCGGGACGACGCGGCGAATTCAGTTTTCGGACGGCCGCACGCTCGATGTGACAATCCCCAAGGGCGCGGCGGACGGGCAGGTCATCCGGCTGCGCGGCCAGGGCGCGCCGGGCGTGTCCGGCCGAAGCGAGGCGGGCGACGCCCTGATCACGCTGAAGCTCGCGGCCCATCCCGTCTTCACGCGCGAGGGCGCCGACCTGACCATGGATCTTCCCGTCTCGCTGCCCGACGCCGTTCTGGGGGGCAAGATCCCGGTGCGGACGCCAGAGGGGACGGTCAACATGACCATTCCGCCCGGCTCCAATTCAGGCAAGGTGCTGCGTCTTAAGGGGCGGGGTGCGTTCGTCGGAGGTCGGCGCGGCGACCTGCTGGCCCGGCTGATGATCGCCTTGCCTGACAAGCCTGACGACAGCCTTACGAAGGTGGCGCAGGACATGCGCGACAAGGGCGGTTACCGGCCGTGGCGGGACTGATGTCAGGAAAGCCAAACTCCAAACCGGCCCGGCCGTGGTTCTCGTCCGGCCCGACCGCCAAGCGGCCGGGCTGGTCCAGCGCGGCCATTCCGCACGAGCTGCTGGGACGGGGCATCCGCGCGCCGGAGGTGGTCGAGCGCTTCGCCCATGGCCTGCGACTGACCCGCGAGCTGCTGCAGGTCCCGGACGACTGGCGGCTGGTCTATGTGCCGGGGTCGGACACCGCCGCCGTCGAGGCGGCCATGTGGTCGATGCTGGGCGAGCGGCCGGTCCAGGTCATGGCGTTCGAGAATTTCGGCCAGGTCTGGGCCACCGATCTTCGCGACCACCTGAAACTCGACCCAGAAATCCTGAGCGCCCCCTGGGGCCGATTTCCCGACGTGTCGAGGGTCGATCCCGCCAAGGATCTGGTGTTCCCCTGGAACGGCACCACTGCCGGGGTCAAGGCGCCGGGCGGCGACTGGATCGCCATCGATCGCGAAGGGATCGTGATCTGCGACGCCACCTCGGCCGCCTTCGCCATGCCCCTGCCGTGGGACCGACTGGACGTAGTGACCTTCAGTTTCCAGAAGGCGTTGGGCGGGGAAGCCGGCCTCGGCGTCGCCGCCCTGTCGCCGAAGGCGATCGCGCGGTTGGACAGCTATACGCCTCCCAGACCCGTCCCCAAGGTGCTGCGCCTGAGAAACAGCGAGGGTTTCGACCCGGCGCTCGCGACCGGCTCGATGATCAACACCTTCTCGGTCTGGACGCTTGAGGACTGGATCGACGGCGTCGAGTGGGGTCTGTCGATCGGTGGACTGCCGGAGCTTATCGCCCGGACGGACCGGAATGCAGCCGCGCTGGACGCCTGGGTTCGACGGACCGACTGGATCGACTATCTCGCCGAGGCTCCCGCGACCCGCTCGACGACCTCGGTCTGCCTGAAGATCGTGGATCCGCGCGTGACCGGAATGGACGAACCGGCCCGGCAGGCGCTCGTGACGCGGATGAAGGCGCTGCTGGAGAGTGAAGGCGCGGCCTTCGACGTCGAGAGCCACCGGAACGCTCCGGCCGGTCTGCGCATCTGGTGCGGCTGCACCGTCGAGACGGCCGACGTCGAGGCCCTGACCCCGTGGCTGGACTGGGCCTTCGAAACCGCGCTGGGGGAATAATCCGCGCGCCGGGACGACACCGCCCGATTCCCCCGCTATAGGCTGCGCCCGCATCCCGGATAGTCCGGTAGCGGAGAAACGTCTTGGCGAACGTCGCGGTGGTCGGCGCCCAGTGGGGCGACGAAGGCAAGGGCAAGATCGTCGACTGGCTGTCGAACCGGGCGGACATGGTCGTCCGCTTCCAGGGCGGGCACAACGCCGGCCACACCCTCGTCGTCGACGGCAAGGTCTACAAACTCGCCCTGCTGCCCAGCGGCGTGGTGCAGGGCAAGCCGTCGATCATCGGCAATGGCGTGGTCGTCGATCCCTGGCACCTCGTCGGCGAGATCGAGAAGATTGAGGCCCAAGGCATCGCCATCAGCCCCGAGGTGCTGATCGTCGCAGACAACGCCTGTCTGATCCTTCCCATCCATCCGGCCCTCGACGTGGCCCGCGAGGCCGCGGCCAGCGCCCCGGGCGCTCGCATCGGCACCACCGGGCGAGGCATTGGACCGGCCTATGAGGACAAGGTCGGGCGCCGGGCCATCCGGGTCTGCGATCTGGCCAGCGCCGAGGACCTCAAGATCAAGATCGAACGGCTGCGGGCGCACCATGACCCGCTCAGGGCGGGGCTCGGCCTCGAGCCGATCGATCCGGACGCGCTGTTGCAGCAGCTTCTGGAGATCGCGCCGAAGATCCTGCCCTATGTCCAACCGGCTTGGCGGGTGCTGGACGAGGCTCGGCGCGCCGGCAAACGCGTCCTGTTCGAGGGCGCCCAGGGCGCCTTCCTCGACGTGGACCACGGGACCTACCCCTATGTCACCAGCTCCAACACCGTGGCCGGTCAGGCCGCGGCGGGGGCCGGCATCGGCCCGCGCGGTGTCGGTTATGTGCTCGGCATCGTGAAGGCCTATACGACTCGGGTGGGCGAGGGGCCGTTCGCCTGCGAACTGAATGACGAGGTCGGCCGCCACCTGGCGACGGTCGGCCGCGAGGTGGGCGTGAACACCGGCCGGGCGCGCCGCTGCGGCTGGTTCGACGCGGTGCTGGTCCGCCAATCGGTGGCCATCAACGGCATCGACGGCATCGCCCTGACCAAGCTCGACGTGCTGGACGGCTTGAAGACGTTGAAGATCTGCACCGGCTATCGCATCGGCGGCGAGGTGCTGGACTATCTGCCGTCCAGCCTGAAGGCGCAGGCGGCGGCCGAGCCGGTCTTCGAGGAACTCGAGGGCTGGACGCAGAGCACCGCTTCGGCGCGCAGCTTCCGCGACCTGAACGCCAACGCCATCAAATACGTCCGCCGCATCGAGGAACTGATCGGGGCCCCGGTCGCCCTGTTGTCGACCAGTCCGGAACGCGACGACACCATCCTGATGCACGACCCCTTCCAGGGGTGACGCGGGGCCGCGGAAAAAATTCAGCGTTTAAAGGGTTTTAAACCGACCGCGGCTAAGGGTGAGCGCCTGTCTGGAGGCGAGCCTTGTTTGTTGCCGATCGTCGTGTGCTGGCGAAGCTGGCTCCGGTCCTCAGAAGGGTTCTGATCGTTGATCCGAACCCCCACGCCGCGCGTCTGCTGACCGAGATCATCAAGGGCATGGGCGCGGGCGAGATCGTGGTCGAGCTGAACGAATCCCGGGCGATGCGCGCGGCCGAGGCTCTGGAGCCCGGCATCATCCTCACCGAGCGGAATGGCCATCAGCTGGACGGCGAGTCATTCGCGCGGGCCGTGCGACGGTCCAGTCTCAGTTGCCGCCGGGCGCCCATTATCATGGTCACGGCCGACGCCACCGCGAGCACGATTATCGGCGCCCGCGACAGCGGCGTGCACGAATTCCTGCGCAAGCCGTACACCAGCGCGGACCTCTTCAAGCGGATCGAGAACGTCGCCCTGAAGCCCCGGGACTGGGTCGAGGCGGTCGGCTATGTCGGGCCGGACCGGCGGCGCTTCAACTCCGGGGAGTTCACCGGCGACCGCAAGCGCCGGGCCGACCGACCGGTCGGCGGGGCCGCCGCTATGGCGGCGGCGAAGGATCAGGCCATGCGCATCCTGGCCGCCGCTCTCGATCAGTTCGACAAGGATCCCATGCAGGCCGTGCGGGCCATCCGGGAGCAGGCCGCGACGCTGAAGTCCCTGGCCATGAAGGCGTCGGACTCGCGGCTGGCCGTGGCCGTGGGCGCGCTTGAAGTCACTCTCGCCTCCGGGCCCGCCTGCAAGGCCACCCTGGCCGCGCCGATCGGATCATTGCTGGCCATGGCTCCGCCGGAGCCGATGAAGCAGGCGGGATGAGCGGCGGCGCCGGGTGAGGCGCCGCTCGTTGTCAGGCGTTGACGAGATTCCGCTCTTCGGCGGCCGCCCGCATCGCCTTCTGCAGCTTCTCGAAGGCGCGGACCTCGATCTGGCGCACCCGTTCGCGCGACACGCCGTACTGCCCCGCCAGCTCTTCGAGGGTGACCGGGTCGTCCTTGAGGCGACGTTCGGTCAGGATGTGCTTCTCGCGGTCGGTCAGCTCGTGCATGGCCTCTTCCAGCAGGCCCCGGCGGATCGACTTCTCCTCGTCTTCCGCCAGCTGGGTCTCCTGCGAGACCGCCGTGTCGTCGGCCAGCCAGTCCTGCCATTCGCTCTCTCCGTCCGAGCGGATCGGCGCATTGAGCGAGGCGTCCCCGCCGAGGCGGCGGTTCATGTTGGTGACCTCTTCCTCGGACACGCCCAGCTTGGTGGCGATGGCGGCGAGGTGTTCGGGACGCAGGTCGCCTTCCTCGAAAGCCGAGATCTGGCTCTTGGCCTTGCGCAGGTTGAAGAACAGCTTCTTCTGGGCCGCCGTGGTGCCCATCTTCACGAGCGACCAACTGCGCAGGATGTATTCCTGGATCGAGGCGCGGATCCACCACATGGCGTAGGTCGCCAGGCGGAAGCCCTTGTCCGGATCGAATTTCTTGAC
>CAZGPS010000081.1:0-10806 GCA_964527675.1 uncultured Brevundimonas sp.
GCTGGGCAGCGCGGAAACCGTCGTGGGGTTGGACAGCGCCTTCGCGCCCGTCGTGGGGCTGCGCGGGGTGACCATTCAAGGTGACGGAGCGGTGAAGACTATCGCTTTCGAAACCCGCGAAGGCCAAACCAAGCCTGGCCTCATCATCGACGGTCAGCATCGGCAAAGAGGTCTGGAGGCGGTCGATCCGGCGACGATCGTGCCGATCGTCGCGATCATCGAAGCATCTGATCTCGAAATGGCGTTCCAGTTTCTCGTCATCAACAACAAGTCGGCCAAGGTTCCGCGCGATCACATCCGCGCCCTCGCGCTCAACTATCCGGAGGAGCAACTCGAGACCCGACTCAAGACGGCTCAACTAGCCTTGAGCGCAAACCTTGGGTCGGTCGGCGTTCTTGACGAGGATCCCGATAGTCCGTTCAATGGGATGGTCGCCTGGCCGAACAACCCGGCGCAAAACCGCATCATTGTCCCTGCGGCTATTGAAGCCATGGCGTCGGAAGCGAAGTCGCTTGGCTTCGCTGAACTAGAGGATCTGGACAGTCTGAACGCCTTCCTGATTGCGATGTGGTCCGTCATCAAGGTCGAGTGGGCGGATCTGTTCGTGGCGAACTCCAAGTTGCTGTCAAAAGTCGGCCTGACTTGCATGACGCAGTTCGTCTGTGCGACGATGAAAACTTGGGCTCGAAATCCCCGTCTCCGGGACCAGGTCGATCTTGGCGATCCAGACAAGGTCAAAACTCTGACCAAGGATATCCTCGATGTTCTGGACCCCCGCTTCTTCTCGGCAGACTGGGCTAGCACGAGTTATGACACCCGGGCGGGCCGCGACCTGATTATGGCGGACCTCGAGACCCTGTCCTTCAACGTATCGAACCAGGATCCTTGGTACGAGGGTCTCAAGGTCATCAGTCGCACGTGGCTCCAGGATTCGCTCGCCGAGGGGGCCGGGGCGGCGGTGCCTGCAGCGGACTAGGCGGCCTGCCTTCACGCGGTGCCCGCGAGGCGCCCTTGGCCTAGGCTGCCGCCTTGAGGGCAGGCCAGCGGACATCGAACCCCTTGGCCTTGGGCCAAGCGATGCCAACTTCGTTGCTGAGCGCCAGTTGAATGTCCCGCTCTTCAGGAGGGGCGACGTCCAGCACGATCAGAAGGCGGGGCGGACCGCTTACCGACTGGCGATAATCGAGCAGTTGGCCCAGGGCCGTGCGGATGGCGTACCGCGCGGTGGCCGTCTCGCAGGGCTTCACCTCCACAAGGATTAAGCCTCTGGACGCGCAGACGTACTGAAGGTCCACGCCCCGCAAGTTCTCCGCCACTTTTGTACATCGGCTTGAGATGTAAGCCTTGAAGCGGCTCTGCAGATCGTGGTGTCGGGGCGTGACGGCGATCTCCTGCTCCTTGAGCCATTTGACATAGGGCGCGGTGGCCGGAGCGGCGCTCGCTGAGGACTTCTTCGGCGCCTTGGCTTTCCGGATCTTGGGGTTGACCAGCCTCAGGTCGAACTCAGGTTCTTCGAACCAGGTCAGAACGGGGTGGCCAGCAGGGAGGGCGTTTCCAACGATGGCGAGGGCCTGATCCGGGCGTATTGCCATATAGCCGCCGTGGCGCTTGGCGATGTCCTGTCGGGGACGCGTCGGATCGCCGCTTGGAAAGACGCCTTCCGGGTTGATCGGGATCGGCTGATCGAACCATGCGTATTCATCAACCGGCGCCCGCCACCGGATGTATTCAAACTGGCTGGCCCAGTGCTTGTCGAACTTGGCCCGTGTTCCGAACTTCCGCTGGACAGACGGCAGCGCCCAGATCCGTTCGCCGTCGGCATGGATCCGCAGGGCTTTGGCGATCTTGGCCATCTCCTTGGGCGAGTTCGCCTGAACCGATGTGGCCACGCCCAGAGCGACCGGACCCATCTTCGGTCGGTAGGCGGTCATGATCATGCCGAGCCGTCCGTGCTTGGCGAAGTCGTCCATCCGGCCCTTGGTCTCGGTGTGGAAGATCCGGAAGCAATTCCACTCTCGTTGCGGATCGCCATTCCATTCCTCGTGGCCGTAGCCATTCTCCGACACGAACCCACCGACCGATCGGCTCCCCGCAGGCCCCAAATACCCGCCAGCGTTCCATACCAGCGGTTTGAGGATCGCCAGTTTCTTGTCGGAAGATGACTTCGGCGCCGTCATGGTTTCCCCTGTCGATCAGTGACGTTCAGGCCATAGTGGGCCAGTCGCGACTCAAGCTGAAGCTTATTGTCTCGCTTCGGCTGTGGCGTGAAGGCTTGGTGCACGCTTGGCGCGATAGTGTCGGTGTCGACCAAGGTAGGAAACGTCCATGAGAGGGCGTGGGGGAGCGGCGGTTTGAAGGGTTTCAGCGCATCCACGGTCAAGTCGTGGTTCCAGTACCGGTGCGAGCGCAAGGTTCGGTACGAGCTCTCCAGCGATGACGAACTGGCGGCCGTGCCTGTGCTCAAGGATATTCGCGAAGCGCCCTGGGCCAGGCTCGGTAATGAGTTCGAAGACCGCGTCGTCCATCGCCTGGCGGCGGAAGCGAGCGTGCTGCAGCCGGCGCCAGGCGAGAAAGTCCTGTCCGAGCGGCTGACGCTCGCCTTTTTACGCGGCGAACGATCCGAGACCTATGCCGCCCAGATCAACCTCAAACCGAGAGGCCTCCCGCGGTTCTTGCAGGGCACGGGACTGGAGCTCAATCGCAACATCGCCGATCTCGTGCGGCGAGAGATTCTGCCCGACGGCCGTGCCTGCTTTACCATCATCGACATCAAGGCGACCCGACGCGCCACTGCTTTTCACAAGACCCAGATCGCCTTCTATGTGCGGGTGCTGGAAGAGCGCCTCGCCGAGATCCGCCTGACCGATCCTGCCACCCTGAACCGCGACGGAGAAGTCTGGCGTATCCCGAACAGCGGGACGGCCCAGGGCGATCTGGCGGAGCCGGAGGTCTTTGCCCTGCGTCCTTACCTACGTCAGGTCGACGACTTCTGCAGCGGCACCCTGCCGGTGATCGCCCAGAAGCGGATCGGCCGCGGCCCGTCCGATCAGACCTTCCACCACCTGTACTTCAAATGCGAACAGTGCGCCTTCCTGGAGCATTGCGTGCAATCCATTGCGCCGGAGTTGGGCGCGGCGCGGGACGTGTCTGCGGTCCCGGGCGTGACCCATGAGTCCAAACGGGCGCTCAAAAGGATGGGGATCGAGACCGTCGGGGCGCTGTCGAAAGCCCATGGTTTGGCGAAGACTCCCGGTGCGGGATGGTCGCTGACCCGCAACGCGTCGCGGCTGGTCGCCCGGGCGGCCGCGCTGGCGACCAATGCGATCCAGCGCACCGAGGAAGAGCACAGCTTTCTCATGCCGCCGAGAGCCGATCTGCGGTTTCTGGTCTCGGTCGACTACGACCCCGTCGATGACCGGATCGCCGCCATCGGCTATCGCCGCATGGGTCCGGATGGCACGACCAGCGACGATATCCGCGTGCCCCAGACCGCAGAGCTCAAGGATGAGGCTGACGCCTTGGTGGGGGTCATGGGCCGGCTCATCGCCGATCTGGCCGCTGTGGATCAAGCCAATCGCGAGGCGATGGACCGGGGCGACGAAGCCGCGCTCAAATATGCGCACATCTTCTTTTACGAGCCCTCCGAAGCCCTGAGCCTGCAAAAGGCAGTCGGCCGTCATCTCGACGACCCCCGCGTCCGCGGAGCGCTCCTGCATCTGGTGCGGCTATTTCCGCCCGAGGACATCGTCCCGGAGCCGGAGTTCAAAGGCGCGCACCATCTGCCCGCCACCGCCATCCGCAGTGTCGTGGAGCAACTCTACGCCTTGCCGGTCTCGGTCGCCTATGATCTGCGCCAGGTCAGCCAGGCGCTCGCCACAGTCGGGGCCGCCGCGCCCTATGCACCGGGGGAGGGGTTTGAGCGGCCGTTTTCGTCCCTGTTGTCCATCGACGTCATCCGCGGGTTCCGGGAGGGCGTGGCCGGCGCGCCCGAAACGGCTGACATCGTCGCCGATGTGGCCGCCCGGCTTGGCGCCCTGCAGGCGGTGATCGCCTGGCTCTACGAACAGCATGCGGTCGCGGCCGCCGCCGGCGCGCCCATGCTGCGGTTGAACAAGCGGCCGTTCCTGTTCCACGAGACGTTTGATCCGCTCGACGCGGCCGATCTGGACGTTCTCATCGCCTGCGAACTTCTGGAGAACCGGGCGGGCCTTCTTGAGGCGCTCGTCAACTTGGCCCAACCCGCCAGCAGACGCCGGGACGGCGGCCGCGCCATGGCGGGCCTCGAATTGATGTCCATGGTCAACTACGGCCGCGACAAGCTGATGAGGTTCAGGATTCCGCCCGCCAGTCAGGACAGCGATCTCGGGCCCAACGATCTCAAACTGCTCCTCACCGCCGACCAGCCGGACCTGCGTCTGGATATGCTGCAGTGGCCTCTGGTGGAGTGTCGGATCCTCCAGCCTTCCCAGCAGGACCTGGCCTATCCCAACATCGTCAAGGTGATCGTCCGAAAGGATGTCTTCGACGGGCCTCTGTTCCAAGACCTCCTCCGGACAACGCCCGTCAATGGCTGGCATCTCGATCGGCATTTCATCGACTTCAACACAGACAAGGCCGCGCGCTTCCTGCGCCATCTGGCCGCGGGGCAGGCGGCATGAGCACGCGCGACTACATCCTGCGTTTTCTCAATCAGCCAGAGACCTTCGCCAGCGGCGCCAGCGATCCGGAGGTCTGGCTTCAGGCCCTTCGCGACGTCGCCACGCCGCTGCTCAGAGAGGGGGGCGGGCCTGCGTTGCGACCGGCACAGGTCACCGCCTGGGAGGGGCTGGCTCCCACTCGCGCCGGCCTCGTGCTCGGCCCCCCCGGGACGGGGAAGACGCATCTTCTGGCGTGGCTGATCGTGGGCTACATCTTGGCGCGGCGATCGGCCGGACTGCCGGCGCGCGTGTTCGTCAGTGCCTTCACCCGCAATGCCATAGGCAATCTTCTCGACAGCGTCGCCGCTCGGGTCGGGCAGTTCGCGCCAGAGGCCTTCGACGTCCATTACCTGGGCGCAGCGCCCCCCGCGGGCCTGTCGGAGCACATCAAGCATCGGGCGTCGGTCGCCAAGCAGGAGGGCGACGCGGCTTTCGCGGACCTGGACGCCGAGGCCGTCGTGGTCGGCGCCTCGGTCTGGCAACTGCACCGCCTGCTTTCGCACAAGAAGGCGCCGGGCGACGGCGTCGTGGCCCCGCTGTTCGATCTCGTCTGTATCGATGAGGCGTCGCAACTGGTGCTGAGCCAGGGCCTGATGGCCCTTTCCGGACTCAAGCCCGATGGACGGATCGTCGTCGCCGGTGATGACCGGCAACTCCCGCCGATCCGTGCGGGCCGAGACGTCGATGTCAGCGGTCGTCAGCTCGGAAGCTCGCTCTATGCTTTCCTGAAATCCGCAGGCGCTCCGGAGTTCGCCCTCGAAGAAACCTTCCGCCTCAACGGACCTCTCACGACCTTTCCTGAGAAGACCTTCTACCCCGGAAAATACCGATCGGCGGACGCCGTCCGGGAGGCGCGTCTGGCGCTCAAGCCCGACTGGCGTGAAGGGCTTGAACCGTGGGAAGCGCATGCGCTCGACCCCGATTGGCCCATCGCGGTTCTCGTCCATGATGGCCCGTCCGCTTCGAGCAGCAATCCGTTCGAAGCCTGGGCCAGCGCGCGGCTGCTGGAAAAGCTGGCCGAGCGTCTGGAGGATGTGACCGAGGCGGACGGGCCCTACAAGAGCGATCTCTGGCGTGAACGGATCGCGGCGGTCAGTCCGCACCGCGCTCAGAACACCGCCATTCGAAACGCTCTGCCGGCGCCGCTGCGCGCCAACGCCTTCGTCGAAACCGTAGACCGGATCCAGGGCAAGGAGCGCGACGCGGTCGTTCTGTCCTACTGTGTCGCCGACACCGAGTTCGCCTTGGCCGAGGCGGACTTCATCTTCGCGCCCGAACGACTGAACGTGGCCGTGACGCGAGCGCGTCACAAGCTGATCGTTCTTATCAGTCGCCGGCTGCTTGAGGCCTCGCCGGTCGACCAGGAACAGATGGACAAGGCCGAGGGCTTGCGCGAGTTCGTCTTCGACGCGGCGCTCATGCGCGAAGTTGAGGTCGTCGACAACACCGGCGCCAAGGTCCGCGTCCAGATCCGTCTTGTCGGCTTTGAAGACTCCGGAGACCTGATCGACCCGCCGGTCCAAGCACCTGTTGCGCCGCCTCCGACCCAAGCTCTGACCGATGACGATCGCCATCTCCTTCAGGCTGTGCGGGATGTCGCACTCGGCAGCGCCTACGGTACGGCCGCGAGTTTCGCGCTCGAGAAGCGCCTGGGCCGAAAGCCCGTTTTGCCCGGTCTGAGTCGGTTGCAGGCCGGGGGGCACATCGACCTGTGGCAAATCATTACGGACAAGGCCAATTTCTGGAACGCGCGGCCGCTCGCCCCCCCCCGCCGGATCTTCCCGGTCGACTATGAAACCGTCAAAGGCCGCGCTGAGGAGGTCATCAACCAGTCCAAGCGAAGCCGCAAACCGCCCTTCTATGACGAGGTCCGACGCCAGTTCGCCTGGGTGAACGTCGAGGGACGGGACGTCGTGCGGCCGTCATTCGATCGCCTGCGCGATGAAGGGCTGATCCAGTATTCGAGCGATGGCGAAAAGCTCAGGATCGAATGGACGGGCGTCGCCACCCTGGAGCCCTTGCCCGAACCGCCCGAAGCGCCGGCTCTGTCCGATGAAGATTTCGCGGTCCTGAACGCGCTTGAGACCATGGAGGCCAAGCGGATCAATTTCGGGGTCTTTGAAGGCTGGACCTCGGCGGCCACCCTGGCGGATGGCGAGGGCTTCAGTCGAGCCCAGGCCCAGGCCGCACTGGGCCGGCTCGCTGCGAACGGATGGGTGTTGTTCGCGGGCGAGGGCCGGGTGCGTAGCAGGATGGCCGAACTCGGCCGCGAGGTCCGCTATGTGAAGCAGCGGTTCGATCGGGATGATGCGGATAAGCGCCCCTTCCTGGTTCGCAGCCTGAAGGTGGAATTGCGGGATCGCAACAAGCCCCTCAGATCCGAACTGCTGACGGCCGTGTTCGATGATCTGGCGGCGGAGTTGGGCGGGACCCATGCCCAGGCCCTGATCTCACTTAAGGACGGCCTCATCGGGCTCTGGGGCCCGAAGGCGACCATCGCCGGTTTCCAGCGCCGCAGCCTGGAGGCGCTCAGTCGCGCCTGGGCGGGAGCCGGGACCGACGCCGTCGTCATCTCCGCAGACACCGGGGCCGGCAAGACCGAGGCGGCGGCCCTTCCGTTGATCGCCGGCGCCGCGGCCGACCGGCTGGCTGGCGTCAAGGGCGTGCGCGCCGTGCTCGCCTATCCCAGGATCAGGCTCGCGACCAATCAGGCCCAGCGTCTCGTACGCTATGCGGCCATTCTCTCGCGCCAACCGGGAGCCCCCAGACTCACCGTCGGCATGCAGTTCAAGGGCACGCCCAATCGTCTGGACGCCCTTCAGGACTGGGACAAGGACGAAGGCTGGCGGCTGTTGTCCGATCGCGAACTCATCTTCCCCCTGTTCGGCTGCCCGGAGTGTGGTCAGACCCTCCATCTCCACAATGGGGGAGGGGACGCCGGCGCCGACCGACTCGCATGCGTGGCGTGCGACTGGTCGTTCGACAGTTGGATCGGCAGCAAAAATGGCCTGCGCGAGACGCCGCCGGCGCTGTTCATCATCACCACGGACTCGCTGCATCAGTGGATGCATAATCCGATCGCCGGCCGCCTGTTCGGGGATGATCCGGCATACGCCCCGCCCCGGGCGGTCATGGCCGATGAAATCCACCTCTATTCCCATGTCCATGGCGCCCAGGTTGCGCTCGCGCTGCAGCGCCTGTCAGCGCGCGCCGCGATCAATGCGCCCGACGCCCCCGCCATGCTCATGGTGGGGATGAGCGCCACCTTGGGCAATCCTGCCGCCACCTGGGGCCGGCTTGCCGGGCGCGCCGAGGTCCTGTCGATCGCCGCCAGCGACAAAGAGAAGGAGATCAATCCGCGCGGCCGGGAATATTTCTATTTCATCCAGCCCGAGGTCGAGTCCCGCGGTGCGGACATCGCGGGCGCATCCACGACTATCCAGAGCCTCATGTGCCTGGCCCATGGCATGAGGCGCCGGACCGACAGCGATGGCGGATTCCGCAGCGTGGTCTTCCTCGATTCGATCGACAAGGTTCGCCGCCTGCACGGCGATTACACCGACGCCGAGGACGGCAAGGAACTCGCAAGCTACCGCACCCGAAAATATCCCGAAGATCCGGCGACCGGAGAACTTCCGACGCAGTGTTGCGGCGAGCCCTATGGGTGCGACCGGTTCCAGGGTGGCGAATGCTGGGTGTTCGCCGCTCAGGACGCCGCCCAGATCGGCGCCCAGGGTTTGCGGCGACCCGGCCAACCGCTTAGCGTCATCGAAAGGCCCGTCACCTCCGCCTCGACGGGACGGGTCGAGGACGCGATCAAGGCGGCCGACGTGGTCTTCGCCACCTCATCGCTGGAGGTCGGCTACGACGATCCGGATATCACCCTAGTCTATCAGCACTATGCGCCCCAGAATCTCGCCAGCTTCGTTCAACGCAAGGGGCGGGGAGGGCGCGGCAGCGATGACCGCCCCATCACGGCGGTGACCCTGTCGATCTATACGAGCCGCGATAGCTGGTGGTTCAAACGACCGTGGACCATGCTCGAGCCGACGGGCTTCAACAGCCCCCTCAACCCCGACAATTTCTTCGTGCGACGCGGTCAGATCGTCTCGACCCTCCTGGACGCCTTTGCGCGCTACGAGCGCCGCTTCGGCGGCTTCGACCCGAACACGCCGCCGCCCTTGGCGCTGACCGAGGCCGAGGCGCTCGTTCGGCGCGTGTTCGGCGGCCCTGTCTGGGAGGGTTACGCGGCGGATCTGGGCGCGCTTTGGGCGCTGGCCCTCGCGCAGCGCAACGGCATAGCCAAGGGCTCGGGTCTGCCGCGTCTACGCGGCGAACTCGACTGGGCGCCGGACCTTCTGTTCGACTCCATCAACCTGCCCCGACTGAACATCATCCGCGCCGGTGAGGCCGAACCTCGCGCGGAGGACGTGTCTCTCGCCGCCGCCACCGTCTCGCCCGGCGGCGCCACGCGACGCTATCACGCCGTCGAGGTCGACTGGCGCCCGCCGGTGGCGGGGCAGGGGCCTTGGCTGGCCGCGCAAGACTATGACTCCGCCCAGAGGCTGAGGCCGTTCGGTGATGATCCAAACGCCTGGCTTGAGCGTCTGCCAAGGGAGGCGAGAACCTTGTTGCCCGGCCTTGAGGCGGAGTATGTCCGGCCCCGGCAGATCACCCTGCAGCGCCTCGGTCAGGTGCATGGCGCGACTTGGATCGCCGACTTCGGGCTGGACACGAGCGATAATCTCGTCCCGGCGCGTGATGCGCCGCAAAACCGGCAGATCAGCCACCAGTCTCATAGCCATCTGCGGGGCTTTCCTGTCCTGAAGCCGGCCGACGATGAGGCGAGACCGCTGTCCACCGGACGGCTCAAGCCCTGGGTCGAGGGCTTCAACGTCTTCCTCGGCGACGGCGTTGGCGGCAAGACGACGGGTCTCGGCCTGGCGCGGGTGTTCTGGGGCGCCGACGCCGAGCTCATCCTGACCGGCCCGCCCCGCGAAACCCTTCCGATCACCCAGGTCTTCACCTCGCCAGGCAAGGGCCCGACCCTGCACGGCTATCACGTGCAGACCGAGGGAGTTCGCTACCGTCTCGATGCCGGCCGGTTGGCCGATTTCCTCGATAGGGAAGCGGCCCGGTTGACGGTTGATGATCAGGCCCGCAAGCGCGTCGTGGGCGCCCTGGTCCGTTGGAAGGTGGAGAGCGGCGCCCAGTCGCTGGGGCTGAACATGTTCCAGATGCGCCGCGCGGGTGAGTTGATCTCGAGCGCTCTGGCCGATCCGGCCTATCTGGACCGGCTCAATCGGATCGCCTTCCTCTGGAACAAGGGCGATATCGCATCCCTGTTCGAGGATGTGCGGGCGGATCTGCTGGCCTGCCATCCGCTCCTGTCGCCCGAGCGGGTGGTCAAGGTGGCCGATGCCTTCTCTGACGACCGTCTCAAGCCGATCCTGTCAGAGGCCCTGCGCGCGGCGGGAGATCCCGCCCAGATCAGGGCCTGGCTGCAGTCCGCCGTCGTTCACAGCCTGGCGCTCCGCTTGAAGGACAGCTTCGTTCACATCGGGCACGGAGATGATCGGCAGGTCCTCGTTCATGCCGCCCTGCCGCTGCAGTTCGGCGCCGACCTCGAGGGAGGCCGCGACGTTATCATCTGTGAAGTCGGCAATCATGGGGACGGAACGACCCGCGCCTTCGTCGGCCAGGCTGACGACGCCGCCAGCCATTGGCGTGACGGCTTCCTCGGTGATTGCCCGAATGCGACAGAGGACGCCGCGCTGGATCGCCTCTTCTCTCTCCAGGAGCACCATGCTGGCTGGCGGGCGCTCGATCCGAACGCCCCGGTCGCGCTCCAAACCCTGGCCGAACCTCTCGGTCTGGATCCGGACATGCCGCTGCCGGCCGGGGTCCTGAGGGTTCTGTTCGGGATTGAAGCGGTCGGAAGCGAACGGTTCGATCTCTATGACCTGGCGCTAGCCGTGCGCGGGTCGAGCCTTTCGCTGCAAGTTCGACTGGGGCGCCCACCGACCGCTTGGGAGGTGACAAGTGTCGCCGTCCGCGGCGCCGAATCCCAGCCCGATTCTGTCCTGAACCATTTGCTGGCGGCCTATGG
>CAZGPS010000082.1:0-10769 GCA_964527675.1 uncultured Brevundimonas sp.
GGAGCAGGTTGTCGATCCGATTGAGGTTCTTAAGAAGGCCGCGAGTTTTCTGACCGATGACGGCGTATTGCTGGTGCATGTGCCCAACGCGCTGGCGATCAACCGCCGTCTGGCTGTGCTGATGGGAACGCTCACCGAGTGCGAGGAGCTTTCGCCCTTCGACATTCACGTCGTCGGTCATCGCCGCGCGTACTCGCTCAAGACCCTGCAGGAAGACGTCGCCGCTGCCGGTCTCAAGGTCGCCGCGACGGGCGGTGTTTTCTACAAGATGATGTCCACGCCCCAGATCGACTGGTTCCTGAAAAATGGGCCATGGGAAGACGGCGGATTCGGCTGGGGCCGGGTCGGCGCGGAACCGCGCGACTGGCGCGCCGAGTTCTGCCGGGCCTGTTACGAACTGGGCAACCAACATCCCGAAGACTGCAACATCATCTATACTGCAATCACTCGGTAACCCGTGAAAGATTTGGGGGTTGAAAGGAACGACATGACCGCTGCCAGCGAATTTAAGGCCCAGGTTTCACGCAACATCAAGGCGTTGGGGGCTGACGGCGGGGTGCAGGAACTCTCCCGGCGCTGGTCGGAGGAAACGAACCGGCACGGCTACACCTATAATTTCTCCTGGATGGGCCGGCCCATCATTCAGTATCCGCAGGATATGGTCGCCATGCATGAGCTGATTTGGGAGGTGCGCCCGGATCTGATCATCGAGACCGGCATCGCCCACGGCGGCTCGCTCATCTTCAGCGCCTCTCAGTTGGCGCTGCTAGATATGGTCGACGCGATGGAGCGCGGGGAGACCCTTGATCCCGGCCAGTCCCGTCGCAAGGTGCTGGGCATCGACATCGACATCCGCGCTCACAACCGTGAGGCGATCGAGTTACACCCCATGGCGTCGCGTATCAGCATGATCCAGGGATCGAGCACGGATGCCGGCACCATAGAGGAGGTCCACGCCTTTGCGGCGCCTTTCAAGCGCATTCTGGTCTGCCTCGACTCCAATCATACCCATGACCATGTGCTCGCCGAGCTGGAGGCCTACGCACCGCTTGCCTCGGTAGGCAGCTATTGCGTCGTCTTCGACACCCTGGTCGAGGACCTGCCGGCGGAGATGTTCGGCGACCGGCCCTGGGGGCCCGGCGACAATCCCAAGACGGCGGTCCACGCCTATCTGAAAGACCACGCCGAGTTCGAGATCGACAGCGATATTCACAACAAGCTTCTGATCACCGTCGCCCCGGACGGATACCTCCGGCGGGTTGCGTGAGCCCAGCGACGCCGTCGCTGAAGAAGAACGTCGTCGCCAACTATCTCGGCTATGCGTGGCGGACGGCGATCAACCTCGCTTTCGTCCCGGTCTATATCCGGTTCCTGGGCGTTGAGGCGTATGGGCTGATCGGCGTCTTCGCCACTCTGCAGATACTGTTCGGCCTGCTGGACATCGGTCTTCGGCCGGCGCTCAGCCGTGAGATGGCGCGGTCCACGGCGGGCGTGACCAAGGGCGAGGTTCTGCGCGACCTGCTGAGAAGTGTGGAGGCGATCAGCGTCGGCACCGCCTTGTTCACGGCCGGAGCCATCGGGGCTCTGTCGGGATGGCTGGCGCATGAATGGGTCCGGCCTGACGCCCTCTCCCCCGAGACCGTCGCCCACGCCTTCCTGCTGATGGGCGTGGTCACGGGCCTGCGCTTTATGGAAGGTCTCTACACCGCCTGCCTCGTCGGATTGCAGCGGCAGGTGCTCGAGAACGGGCTGTCCAGCGCCATGGCGGGGCTGCGGGCATTGGGCGCCGTTGGGGTGCTGATGTTCGTTTCGAACTCGATCCTGGCCTTCTTCGTCTGGCAGGTCTTCGTGTCCCTTTTGACCTCGGTCCTGCTCGGCGTTGCAACCTATCGCAGGCTTCCCCCGGCCGGCCGGCCGGCCCGCTTCTCATGGCCGGCCCTCCGTTCCATATGGCGGTTCGCGGCGGGGACCCTGGCGATCATGGTGCTGTCGATCATCCTGACCCAGGCGGACAAGGTCATCCTTTCGCGGCTGCTGCCTCTGGAGACCTTCGGCTACTACGTGCTCGCTGCGGTTGTGGCGGGCTCACTGACGTCTGTGGCGGCGCCGATCACGACAGCTTTCTATCCGCGCTTCACTCATCTGGTGGCGATGAAGGACGAAGTGGGTTTGCGCACCGCCTACCATCAGGCGTCACAACTCATCGCCGTGGTGGCCGGGTCGGTGGCGATCACCCTGATCGCTTTCGCCGAGCCCCTCCTGCTGATCTGGACCGGTGACGCCCGGCTGGCGTCGGCGGTGGCGCCGATCATGGCCTTTCTGGTGTTGGGAACGTTGTTCAACTCTTTGATGATGAACCCTTATCACCTGCAACTGGCGCACGGGTGGCTGTCCCTATCGATTCAGATCAACATCGTCGCCGTCCTGATCGTCATTCCGGGCATATTGCTGGCTGTTCCCCGGTTTGGCGCGGTCGGCGCAGCGGCCATTTGGGCGGGCCTGAACACGGGCTATCTGCTTGTGGGGATCGGACTGATGCATCGGCGTCTTCTGCCGGAAGAAAAGTGGAAGTGGTATCTGCACGACAATTTGGCGCCGCTTGGAGCGGGGGCCAGCGTGGCTATCGCTCTCAGATTCATCGCGCCCGACCTGCCGGACCGGGCCCTGCTGTTTCTACAGACTTTCATCTGCGCAGGATTGATTCTTGTGGCGACCGTGCTGGCTGCTCCCGAGACCCGGACGAGGGCGCTCAAGATTGCCCTTCGCGTATTCGGGCGCAACGGCAGAACCGCGTCCTGATGTGAAAAAGCGAGCACTGCCTTGACGCCACAAGTTACGATCGGCCTCCCCGTTTACAACGGTAAGCGATACCTACGAGCCGCAATCGATTCGGCCCTCAATCAGAGTTTCGGCGACCTGGAGTTGCTGATCGCGGACAATGCCTCAACCGATGAGACCCAGGCAATTTGCCAAGATTACGCGGCGCGCGATCCTAGGGTCAGATATGTGCGACACGATGTTAATTGCGGAGCCTTCAGGAATTTTCAGTTTGTCACCGCGAATGCGAAGGGCCGTCTCATTACTTGGCTGGCCAGCGATGATATTCTTGAGCGCGATTTCGTGGCGGAGGCGGTTACGTTTTTTGACGAACGGCCAGAAGCCGCCCTGGTAATGACTGACGTCGTCATTATTGACGAGAATGGTTCGGTTACCGATGTTGAGCGGTTAGATGATATCCGGGTGAGCATCCCGTGGGAAACGCGCATCCGAGCGTTTTTTACCTATCCCATTTCTAACGCTTACTTCTGTATCTATGGCGTCATGCGAACGGATGCCTGCCAGGAAGTTATGGGAAACATGTCGCAGCCCCGTTTTGTCCGTGGGGTCGAATTGCCGATCCTTGCCCGGTTTGCCCGTAAGGGTGAACTGGCGTCGCTGCCGACGGCGCTGCGCCAATATCGCAGACACCCGACTTCGCTTTATGCAGAAGCCGCAGCCAAGGCATCGGGATACGGTCGCGTCAAAGGCGCTTTGATGGACTTGGTCAGGCGAGCATATTGGCAGGCTGACCACCTCAAGGTCGCAACGGAACTGGAACCTCGTCTCCGGCGCGCGGCGTTCGACGAGATCAGATCGAGCATAGTTCGGTCCATCCGAAACGCAGTGGCCCGCGCCACAGCCGGAAGCCGACCGGCGGCCGGCGATCAAGGGCAGACTTAGACTGCCGGCCTTGAGAACAGAACGTCGGCCTGCATAAGGCGGGCCGTCCGGCGATCAGAGAAGACCGGCGTCAGTGTGTGGATGGCGAAGCCCGCGTCGTCCATCGTCTTCAGCATCTCGAACGGGCGGGGCGCACCCTCGTAAAGGGGGGTCAGCGAGACCTCCAACTGGACGTAAAGCGCCCGGTCCAGCACCGAGGTCGCACCGCCGATGACCTCCGCCTCATATCCCTGGGCGTCGACCTTGAGGAACAGATTGTCCCCGAGGATGTCGCGAAACGAATCCAGGGTTCGCACCTCGACGTCGATCTCGCCCACGGCTTCGGTCTGGGGCGCGGCGGTGGTCAGGGCGGCGTGCATGGGCAGCAGCGAGCTGCTTTCGTCGTTCCGGCTGATGGTCATGCGCTGGACCGCGGCGGCCCGGCCGAGAGCGACGTTGTGAACCTGCCAGTGCGTGTCGGAATCCGCGGCCTGCGCCAGCACGGCGAACGGCCCGGGCAGGGGCTCGAACGAATGCACGGCGACGTCCGGACGAACCCGCCTGACGTGGGCGGCGTACTGGCCGCGATTGGCGCCGACGTCGAGCACGGTCGCGATACGCGGATCCCGCAGCGCCTGCTCGGCCTGGAAGCCGGGGTTGGCGAAGTCGTAGCGGCGGATCTCATAGCCGAAAGTGCGCAGGCGGCGGTTCAGGGCGAAGGCGAAACGGGACATGTCTTGATCCGGTCTGATCGGGCGCAAGTCCGGACTACGGAGGGGCGACCGGGCGGAGGTGTCATAACCGCCGCCGGGGTCCCGCGCCAGCCATGGAGGGCCGGCGACGCGCGGTTGACGGCGGGGGGTGTTCGTCTACAAGACCCCGACGCCGCGCACGGCGGAATTGAACACGCGCGAGGCGGCCTGATCTGAGGTTCCGGCGGCTCAGGAACACCAGTTCGAGATCATGTGGTCGGCAGGACAGATGGCGGCAAATAACAGTCCCGACACGACCCCTGGTGCACGCCCGGATCCGGCGAAGCCGGTCGATCCGAATGCGCGAATCTTCGTGGCCGGACACCGCGGTATGGTCGGCGGAGCGCTCTGCCGAAGGCTGGCGGCCGGCGGCTACGCCAATGTGATCACCCGCACGCGCGGCGAGCTGGACCTCACGAGCCAACGGGCGGTCGAGGATTTTCTGGCGCAGCAACAGCCGGACTATCTGTTCATCGCCGCGGCCAAGGTCGGCGGGATCCACGCCAACAACACCTACCGCGCCGACTTCCTGTACGAAAACCTCATGATCGCGGCCAACCTGATCCACGGCGCGCATCGCCAGGGCATCGATCGGCTCATGTTCCTGGGCAGCAGCTGTATCTACCCGCGGGACTGCGCCCAGCCGATCCGCGAGGAATACCTGCTGCAGGGCCCGCTGGAGCAGACCAACGAGCCCTACGCCTTGGCCAAGATCGCCGGGGTGAAGCTGTGCGAGGCCTATAACGTCCAGTACGGCCGCCACTATGTCAGCGTCATGCCGACCAACCTCTATGGTCCGGGCGACAACTACGATCTGGAAAACAGCCACGTCCTGCCGGCGCTCCTGCGCAAGGCCCACGAGGCGCGTCTGGCGGGAGACGCGACCATGACCGTCTGGGGCAGCGGAGAGCCGCGGCGGGAGTTCCTTTATGTCGAGGATCTGGCCGACGCCTGCGTCCATCTGATGGAGACGGGCTACGAGGGCCCGGCTCTGAACATCGGCGTCGGCGAGGATCTGACCATCCGCGACCTCGCGCAGACCGTTATGGATGTCGTTGGGCTGAAGGCCGAACTGGTGCTGGATCGGTCGCGGCCGGACGGCACGCCGCGCAAACTGCTTGACGTGTCGCGCCTGAAAGCCGCCGGATGGTCGGCGCGGACCGGGCTGAAGGACGGGCTGGAGCGGACCTACGCCGCCTACCTCGCCCAGGACAGGCGGGAGCCCGCATGAGTATGGCGAATCCCGCCCGCGAGAGCGCGCAGCAATACCCGTCGGCCATGCCGCATTCGGCCAGGCGCCCGCCCTATTCCAAGGCTTCCGAATCCTTGTTGGCGCTGCTGGTTGCGCTTTCGGTGGTGGGTTATCCACTGGCTGGCGTGGTCGGCATCGTCATGGGCTGGGACAGCCGGGCGACCAGCATCCCCTTCCGGCTGCTGGTCGATCTGATCGCGGCCGCCACTGTTTTCGTCGTGCTGATGCGCAAGGACCGGGTCCAGCTCAGCATCCCCCTGCTGGCCCTGATCATCTTCTACCTGATGCGACTGGTCTGGGATCTGCAGGTGGGGCGGTTCACCACGGTCCAGACCGATCTGGCGTTCTTCCTTGCGACGGCGGCGATTCCCGCCATCGCGGCCGGGATTGCGGCGGGTCACTGGCGCGACCAACTGGTCGCCCGGACGGTGTTCTATGTCGCCGTGGCGGCCGGCGGCTCGATTCTGTTTCTCCAGGTGATCGGCTTCTATGCGGTGGCCGAGTTGACCGAAGAGACCGGCCGTCTGAGCGCGGAGGCGGTCAATCCGATCACCTGGGGGCAGTTGGGCGCCAGCCTGCTGATGGCGGTCCTGGTGTTGTGGTTCCGCGCCGGCTTCTGGGGACGCGTTCAGTTGGCCATAGGGTCCGTCGTCGGCCTGTGGCTGATGGTGATCGCCAATTCGCGCTCACCGTTCATCTCGCTCGCCCTCGCCATCGGCTGCTTCCTGGTCGCAACCCGACGCTGGCGTCTGGCCTTCGGCCTTGTGTTTCTCGGCCTCATCGCGGTCTTCGGCGGGGACGTCCTCGATCATTTGCAGGGCTCGCGACTGATTACCGTCCAGGACGCCTCCTCCATGGGTCGGTTGGTGGTCATGCGGAGCGCCTGGGCCGACTTCATGAGTAGCCCGTTTGTCGGGACAGGGTATCTCGACTCCGCCTTTGCTGCCTATCCGCACAATATCCTGATAGAGAGCGGCATGGCGATGGGCGCGATCGGCTTCCTGCTGGTGCTCTATCTGCTGGTGATCTCGTCGCGACGCAGCTTCCGGGCCATCCGCGGCGGCGACGTCATGCTGGCCTTCCTGTTCTGGCAGGCCTTCGCCCTGTCGATGCTGTCCGGCGCCCTGTTCGGCTCCGGCGTGCTGTTCGTTCTGATGATGGCTCTGAACGTGCACTACGGCTTCTCGCCGAAGATCATCTGGAGACGGGACCGACGCCCGGTCGGGGAGGGGTTCTTCCCGGAGCAGCTGCCGCCGTCAGGCCGACGGCCTGTGAAGCAGCCAGCGCCCGATGCCGGCTGACATGGGCCGCCATTCCACTCCGGCGGGGGCGTCTACCGGGGGCCGGGTCTCCAACGTGACGGCAAGTCTGTCGCCCATCGCGGTCTTCGGCTACCGGCGCGCCCACAGCCTGGCCCGCACGCTCGACGACCTTCAGGCCTGCCCCGAGTACGCCAGCTCGCCAGTCTATGTCTTTTCCGACGGCCCGAAGAACGACACGGCGCGGCGCGACGTCGAAGCGGTGCGCGAGATGCTGGCCCGGCGCCGGACGCCTAATATGACCATCATCGAGTCCCCGGAGAATCGGGGTCTGGCGCGGTCGATCATCGACGGCGTCGAGAGGCTGACGCGGGAATATGGCCGGGTGATCGTCATCGAGGACGATCTGAGACTGTCGCCGCTGACCCTCGCCTGGTTCAATCGCGGGCTCGATCAATATGAGCATGAGGACCGCGTGATGCAGATATCCGCGCACGTCCACACGGTTCCGGCGCTCCGCCGCACCGAGGCAGCGTTTTTCCTGCCCTTCACCACAACATGGGGATGGGCGACCTGGAAGCGGGCGTGGGACCGGTTCGACCCGGCCGCTGAAGGGTGGGAGGCGCTCAAGACAGATACGGCGCTGGCTCATCGCTTCGACGTAGGCGGGGCTTTCCAGTACAGCCGGATGATGATCGCCCAGATGGAAGCGGCCCTCGATAGCTGGGGGGTGCGCTTCTACTGGACCGTGGCCAAGGCGGACGGACTGGTGCTTTTCCCCCCGGTCTCGCTGGTCAAGAACCACGGGGTCGATCTCAAGGCGACCCATGGGGTCAAGAGCCTGGCGCTTTCGGCCCTGAAGAGCCTGGGGCGCTCCTACCCCCGCGACCTGCCCCGACTTCCGACCCGCGTCGAGGTGGATGTCGATGCGCTTGAACTCTTGCGAGTGGCGCTCCGAAGGCGGTCATTTTAAGCTGGCGTACGCGTTCGCGGACGATACGCCTGCGCAGCTGAACGGGTTGGGCCCATGCTGACAAGCCTTCGCAAGATATCCCGAGCCGCGCGCGGCATGGCGGCATGCAGGCGCGGGGCCGGGACTGTGCTTTCATCGGCTGCGGTCATCGACAATGTCCAGCGCCGTCGTGACAGCATCCGGATTGGCGATGACTGCATCGTTCAGGGTCAGCTGCTGGTGTTCGCCCACGGCGGCTCGATCACCATAGGCGATCACTGCTTCATCGGGGAAAACACCCGCATCTGGTCCGGCGCGGGGGTGTCCATCGGCCATCGCGTGCTCATCGCCCACGACGTGAACATCTTCGACAACGACACCCACCCGTTCGAGCCGGGCGCGCGTCATCGCCACTACATGGCGATCAAGCACACCGGTCACCCTCGCGACATCGATCTCGGAGACAGCCCGGTCCTGATCGAGGACGATGTATGGATCGCCGCCAAGGCGATCGTGCTCAAGGGGGTCACGATTGGAAGGGGGGCCGTCGTGGCCGCAGGAGCCGTCGTCACAAAGGACGTATCCCCAAACGTGGTTGTCGCGGGTAACCCGGCCAGCATCGTTCGACGGCTCGATCCGTCCTGAGGTTTCCCGATCGGGCCATCCGCCGGAGCCAAAATGCGCCGGCCTGTTCACTGCGTCCGCAAGGTCCGGTAGGACTGGCCCGATACGATCCATGTTGAACTGGCCGCGCGCCGGCGGGGGATGATTTGCTTTCCAAACTGAAGAAACTGTCAGGCGTCCTGGGCCGCGCGCTCAGGACCGAGCGACCGCTGGACCAAATCCTCATCAACCAAGGCCGGCTGCTGGCCGCCGCTAACCGGGACGCCCGGTTCGCCGACCTTGAGGACTATAGCTTCAAGGTCTTTTCCCAGTGGGGCGAGGACGGCATCATACAGTTCCTCACCCAATCGCTGGAAATCAGGAACCGCACCTTCATCGAATTCGGCGTCGAGGACTTCCGGGAGTCCAACTGCCGGTTTCTGATGGCCAAGGACAATTGGCGCGGTTTCGTCGTCGACGGGTCGCCGGAGAACGTGCGGAGCATCCGCCGGTCCTGGTATTTCTGGCAGTACGATCTGCGGGCCGAGGCCTCATTCATCGACCGGGACAATGTCGATGCGATCCTGAGCCGGAGCGGCTTCGATCCGGACGTGGGCATCCTCTCCGTGGATATCGACGGGGTCGACTATCATGTACTGGAGCGGCTCGGGCGCTGGAACGCCTCTATCGTAATCGTCGAGTATAACCCGGTCTTCGGATCCGAGCGGCCGATCGCCGTGCCCTATGACGCCGCTTTTTGGCGGACCCGCGCCCATCATTCAAACCTCTACTACGGTGCGAACTTGCCGGCCTTCAATCATCTTCTAAGCTGCCGCGGCTACACGTTCGTCGGCGTCAACCAGCAACGAAGCAACGCCTTCTATGTGCGGACGGATTTGCTGAACGACCGGGTTCGCGCCGCCGACCCGGCCCGGTTCGCGCAGGAGTCCACCTTCCGTGAAAGCCGGGACGAGAGCGGCGCCCTGACGCACCTGGATATGGCCGGCCGCCGTACTCTATTGGCGGACTTGCCTGTCGTCGATGTGGCGACCGGGGAGACGCTAACGGTGAGCGACCTGTTCCCATGACCACCGGCGACGTCTGGGTCACCGGGGCCCGCGGGTTCATCGGGCGACATCTGTCGCGGCGGCTGGCGGGGCAGGGCCGGCGCGTCGTCGGTCTCGGTCACGGCGCCTGGCCGGAGGCGGCCGACTGGGGCGTGTCGCGCTGGCTGAACGGTGACATCGCGCCCGACAATCTCGGACAGTTGGCGCGCGACGAGGGTCGCCCCTCACGAGTCTATCACCTCGCGGGCGGAGCCTCGGTCGGCGCGGCCATCGCCGCCCCCCGCGAGGATTTCAAGCGGACCGTCGAGGCGACCGCGGCGCTGTGCGACTGGATGCGTCTGGAGGCGCCCGAGGCGCAGCTTCTCGCCGTCTCCAGCGCGGCTGTCTATGGCGCCGGCCACACGGGGCCGATCTCCGAGGAGGCCGCTGGGCGCCCCTATTCCCCCTATGGCTATCACAAGCTGATGATGGAGCTGGTCTGTCGCCAGTACGCGGAGAGCTACGGCCTGTCGGTGGCGACGGCCCGGCTGTTCTCGGTGTACGGGCCGGAGCTGCGCAAACAGCTGCTGTGGGACATATGCCGTAGGCTCGAGGCGGGCGTTCCGGTCCTGGAGCTGGGCGGCTCCGGGACGGAGCTGCGCGACTGGACGGAAATCTCGGATGTTGTGCGGGCGCTGGAGCATATCGTGGATATGGCCTCGCCAGAGGCGCCGATCCTTAATGTCGGCAGTGGGCGAGGTCTGGATGTCGCGGCCATCGCCCAGCTGGTCGTGACGGCCTGGGGCGAGGCGGTGCCGATCCGCTTCTCAGGCGAGGCGCGCCCCGGCGATCCCGCCAGCCTCATCGCCGACGGACGCCGGCTTGCCGCCTTGGGATTCGAGTGGCGTGCCCCGGCCGAAGCCGGTATCGCCGGCTATGTCGCCTGGCGGCGGACACAGGCGGGCGCCGCGTGATCAGGGTCGCCTTCCCTTTGATCGGGGGCCGGGGCTGGACGGGGGGGTACAACTATCTCCTCAACCTGATCCGGGCGACCCAGGCCAGCGCGCCGGGTCGCATCACGCCGGTGCTGTTTGTCGGTCCTGATACGGCCGACGAAGTCCGTGCAGATCTCGGTCCGATCGCCGGGGTGGAGGTTGTTGCTGACCCGGTATTTGACGAGACCGGCAAGGGCGCCCGCTTGGCCGC
>CAZGPS010000083.1:0-10755 GCA_964527675.1 uncultured Brevundimonas sp.
GGCAGTCGTAGGCGGGACGGTTCAGGCGGACGACGTGGGCGTCGCCGTCGCCGGCCGAGAGCTGGACCACGCACAGCGGATCGCGGCGGAAGCGCAGGCCCATGGTCTCGGAATCGATCGCCACCTCGGGACCGAGGTCGAGGCCGTCCGGCAGGTCGCCCTGGTGGAGATGTACGGTCATGTCGGCTGTCTCATGCGGGAGAACATAAACGAACGGCGCCGTATCGCTAGGACACGGCGCCGCCGGAATAATGGTGCCCAGGAGAGGACTCGAACCTCCACGACATTTCTATCACTGGCACCTGAAGCCAGCGCGTCTACCAATTCCGCCACCTGGGCCCAGACGTATCGCAGTTGCGTGCGTTTCCGTCCGGAAGGCGCGGACCCTTAAGGCAGCCCCCTGGGCGGGTCAACAGGGATTTGGCCTGTTTGCGTTGCAGCCGCCGGGACCATCGTCTAATCCCCGCGCCGAAGCCGGTTTCGCGCCGGTGTCCGCCTTTCGGAGTTCTGACATGAACGAAGCTGCCCCCGGCCTGATCACAGTCTTCGGCGGCTCCGGCTTTGTCGGCAGCCAGGTGGTCCAGGACCTGGCGCGGCGCGGCTGGCGCATCCGGGTGGCGGTGCGCCGTCCCGACCGCGCCTGGAAGCTGCAGACCTCGGGCCATGTCGGCCAGATCCAGGCCGTGCGCTGCGACGCGCGCGACCCGGACCAGATCGCGGCGGCGCTGCAGGGCGCGGACGCGGCGATCAATCTGATCGGCATTCTGTACGAGTCGGGATCGCGGTCGTTCGAGGCGATGCACGTCGACGTCGCCCGCAACATCGCCGTCGGCTGCGCCGCCGCCGGGGTCGACCGGCTGGTGCATATGTCGGCCCTGGGGGCCAATCCCGAGAGCGCGTCGGACTACGCCTGCAGCAAGGCCGCCGGCGAGATGGCCGTGCGCGAGGCCAAGCCGGACGCGGTGGTGATCCGGCCCTCGGTCGTGTTCGGGGCCGGCGACGACTTCCTGAACCGCTTCGCCGCCATGGCGTCGATGAGCCCGTTCCTGCCGCTGATCGGCGGCGGCCGCACCCGCTTCCAGCCGGTCTATGTCGGCGATGTGGCCGAGGCCATCGCCCGGGCCGTCGAGCGGCCGGACGCGGCGGGCCGGACGTTCGAGCTGGGCGGACCGGAGGTGTTGACCTTCGAGGACATCCTGAAGCTGATCCTGGGCGAGACGCGGCGCAGCAACGCCCTGATCCCCCTGCCCTTCTTCGCCGCGCGCGGCATCGGCTCGCTGGCGCAGCTGACCAGCCTGGTGGGCATCGCGCCGGTGCTGACGCGCGACCAGGTCACGCTGCTGGAGACCGACAATATCGTCGCCGACAGCGCCGAGGGCCTGGCCGAACTGGGCATCGAGCCGACCGGCGTCGAGGCCATCGCCCCGTCCTATCTGTGGCGCTATCGCCGCGGCGGGCAGTTTTCGGAGCGGCCGGCGACAGCCTGACCGGGTGCAGCGGAGCCTGGGCTGCGGCCGGCGCCTTGGCCGGCCGCATGGGCGCCTAGAAGCCGCCGGTCGCGGCAAGCCCTACCAGCCCGGCGACGCCGACCACGATGCGCCACCAGGCGAAGGGCGCGAAGCCGTGGCGGCTGACGAAGTCAAGCAGGACACGAACGACCGCGAGAGCCGTCAGGAAGGCGACCACGAAGCCGACGGCGATCAGTCCGGCGTCGCTGAAGTCCAGCCGGTCCCAGCTCTTGAGCAGGTCCCAGGCCACGGCGCTGCCCATGGTCGGCAGGGCGAGGAAGAAGCTGAACTCGGCCGCCGAGCGCTTGTCCGTGCCCAGCAGCAGGCCGCCGGCGATGGTGGCGCCCGAGCGCGACACGCCGGGGATCATGGCCAGACACTGGAACAGGCCGATCAGGAAATAGACCCGCATCGGGTAGCGATCGGCCGCGAGGAAGGTCGGGACCTTCTTCATCCGGTCGAGCCACAGCAGCAGGACGCCGCCGACGATCAGGGCGATGCAGATGACCAGCGGGGTCTCGAACAGCACCGTCTTGATGAAGTCATAGGCGATGAAGCCGACCGCCACGGCCGGGGCGAAGGCCACCAGCAGCCCGATCAGGAAGCGCCGGGCCTCAGGATCGAACGGCCAGCGCGTCGCCAGCGTCCACAGTCGCTTGAAATAGACGCTGATGATGGCCAGCAGGGCGCCCAGCTGGATGACGATCTCGAAGGTCTTGCCGGTGCTTTCGAAGCCGAGGAAATGACCCAGGAGCAGCATGTGGCCGGTCGAGGACACGGGGATGAACTCGGTCAGCCCCTCGACAAGGCCCAGAATGATCGCCGCCAGCCAATCAGGCATCCGTGTCCCCGAAAAAAGCCGGGCGGATCAGTTCGCGCCCGGTTCGGGACCCACATAGCGCAGCCGCGCCCGAATAGGCGAGCCGTTCGTGGACTGATCCAGCGCATGGGCCAGCAGGCCCGCCAGACGGCCGATCATCAGCAGATCGGCGGCGGCCTCGCGCGGCAGTTCAAGCCGCCGTGTGACGGCGACGAGGGCGAGGCCCAGGGTGGGGCGGCGTCCGGTCACCTCCGCGCCCTCCTGCATGGCCCGGCCGAGATCGGATGGCAGGTCGGCGACCCGCAGCAGGGCGGCGGCGCGAGGGTCGCCCTGGGGCCAGGCCGGGTCGCCAAAGCCGGACAGGGCCCCGGCCTCGTGGGCGCGGCGTGCGGCGTCGACGGCCTGACGGCGGACTGCGAGGACCCAGGCCGAAGCTTTCGCCAGTTCACCGATCGTCGCCGAGCCGGCCAGGGTCGCGAGGCCGGCGAGGGCCGCGCCGGCCGGCGAGGCGCCGCCGGCTGCGGCGGTCCGGGTCGTCAGGGCGGGCGCATCGAGACCGTTGTCGGCCACGAGGGTCAGCACCCGGCGGATCAGATGGGCGTCGGCCTCCCGGACCTTCCACGCCCGGGCGAGGCGCTGGTGCAGGAACAGGCGCGGACCGGGACCGGCCACGGCGTCGACGGCCTCGTCCAGCACGCGGGCGCACTCCACCCGCAAGGCGTCGGCGGGTCGGGCCTTCAAGTCCGCGTCCTCGTCGGCCCGGCGGGCGAGGGCCGCGAACAGACGACCGCGCGCGGACGAGCCTGGCGTGGCGCCGACGCGCGGTCGGACCTCTGCGAAGGGATTGGCCGGCCTTGCGTCCCACATCAGCCGCGCCACCTCCTCCAGCGTGGCCGCTTCGGCCAGCTGGACCGCGTCCATGCCGCGATAGTAGAGGCGGCCCTGGCTGCTGGCGGACACCGAAGATCTGAGTTCGAGATCGGCGCCCTCCGACTCTTCGGGCGGCGGCAACCATTGGCCGATTTCGCCGACGGCGGGCCCGTCGCCGCTCAGGCGAACGATGTCGGACACCGCATAGAGGCTGCGGCGGCTGTCCTCGGGGTCGGGGCGAGCGGCGATGCGGCCGCGGCTGACGTAGGCGTAGAGGGTCTGGGCCTTGACCCCCAGTCGGGCCAAGGCTTCGCCGCGTCCAATCCAGCGGCCGGCCTGCGATGCTGCCACGTCAGACGGCATGTCGCCTCCGAAGCCCGGGCCCGGAGCCCATGGCGGTCCCATCCTGCGGCCATTTCATGACGATGCCGCTAACGCCGCAGCCTCACGCAAGCCTTGGCGCCGTCGAAGCTTTCCGCGACAAGGCGGCGATGACCACGACCGCTTCCGAAGACGCTGATCTGGCGACCCGCAGCGTGACGCGCCTGTCGGTGGGCGTGGCGGTGGGGCTGATCGCGCTGAAGGCCTTCGCCCTCGGGGCCTCGGGCTCGGTGGCGATCCTCGCCTCCCTGACCGACTCGGCGCTGGATCTGGCGGCGTCGCTGGCGACCTTCTTCGCCGTACGCTGGGCCGCCGCGCCGCCCGACGCCGAGCACAGGCACGGTCACGGCAAGGGCGAGGCCATGGCCGCCCTGGTGCAGTCCGGGCTGATCTTCGCCTCGGCGGTGTTCATCGGCTGGGAGGCCGTCCAGCGCATTTTCGATCCCCGACCGGTGAGCTCGGGACACTGGGCCGTGATGGTCATGCTGATCTCGATCGCCGTGACCGGCTGGCTGGTGTGGATGCAGGACCGGGCCATCAGGCGCAGCGGCTCGATGGCGGTGAAGGCCGACCGGGCCCATTACGCCGCGGATATGGCCGCCGGGGTCGTGGTGCTGATCGGCGTCGCCTCGGGGGCGTTTCTGTCGGCCCCCGGCCTGGACGCGGCGGCCGGGCTGATCGTCGCGGTCTGGCTGTTCTGGGGCGCGCTGGGGCTGCTCCGGGAGGCGGCGGACCATCTGCTGGACCGGGCCGCGCCCGATGCGGACCGGATCGCCATCACCACCGCCGTGCTGGCGGATCCCCGCATCTCGGGCGTGCACCAGCTGCGCAGCCGCATGGTCGGACCGGTGATGTCGATCCAGATGCACGTCGATCTGGAGCCGAGCCTGACCCTGGAGCAGGCCCATGACATCGTCGTCGGGGCGGAGCAGCGGCTGCTGGAAGCCTTCCCTCGGGCCGACATCCTGATCCATCCCGACCCGCGAGGCCGGGCCGAGCGGCATGGCGATCCGGACCTCGCGGTCGGCGCTGAAACCTGACGACGCGGGCGAGGGCCACGATAGCTAACGTGGACTTAACGCCCTCCGGCGCATTCATCCCGTCATGTCGGCCTGCGTCCTCTATCATTTCCCGTTCGATCCCGGCTCCCGCGCCGCGCGTCTGGCGCTGGGCGAGGCCCGGGTCGAGTTCACCGACACGGTGGTGCGGCCGTGGGAAGACGGCTGCCCCGTTGCGAGCCTGAACCCGTCGGGCATGCCGCCGGTGCTGCAGACCACCGACTCCGGCCGCGCCCTGACGCTGTGCGAACCGGCCGCCATCTTCGGCTGGCTGGAGGACCGTTCAAAGGAGCCGTTCCTGATGCCGGTCGATCCGGTGGAACGGGCCGAGACGCGGCGGCTGGTCGGCTGGTTCGACCGCCGCTTCAACGACGAGGTCAACGCCGTCCTGCTGCACGAGCGGATGGAGAAGCCGCTGCTGCGGCTCGGGCCGCCGGAAGCGCGGGCGCTGCGGGCCGGGCGCGAGGCGCTGAAAGCCCATCTGCTGATGCTGGAGGGGCTGCTGGCCACGCGCGACGCCCTGGCCGGACGGCGCATCGGCCAGGTGGACATGGTGGCGGCGGCGCATCTTTCGGTGCTGGACTATTTCGGCGAGGTGCAGTGGGCCGCCTGGCCGGCGCTCAAGACCTGGTACATGAAGCTGAAGTCGCGGCCCTGCTTCCGGCCGCTGCTGGCGGACCGCTTTCCCGGGGTGCAGGCCTCGGCCTGGTATCACGACCTCGACTTCTGAGCCCCGAGGCGTCAGACGACGCGAATGGCGGCCGATCCCCGAGACTTCATCCGCGAGCGCGCGTCGGCCCTGGGCTTCGACGTCTGCCGTTTCGCCTCGGCCAGCGCGCCGTGGAGCGCGGGCGAGCGGCTGGCGCATTTCGTCGGCGCGGGCCGGCACGGCGACATGGGCTGGATGGAGACGACGCTGGAGCGGCGGGCCCATCCCACCGCCATGTGGGCGGAGGCGCGGACGGCGGTCGTGCTGGGCCTGAACTACGGACCGGGGCATGACCCCCTGCCCGAGATGGCCGACGCCTCGGCCGGCTATATTTCGGTCTATGCGCGGGGCGACGACTATCACGAGGTGATCAAGGGGCGGCTGAAAACGCTGGCCGGCCAGATCGCCGCCCGCACCGGCGAGGCGGTCAAGGTGTTCGTCGACACCGCTCCGCTGATGGAGAAGCCGCTCGCCCAGCGGGCCGGGATCGGCTGGCAGGGCAAGCACACCAATCTGCTGTCGCGGACGCGGGGCAACTGGCTGTTTCTCGGCGTCATCCTGAGCGCGGCCGAGCTGGAGCCGGACGCGCCCGAGGGGGAGCATTGCGGCGGCTGCACCGCCTGTCTCGATGTCTGTCCGACGCAGGCCTTTCCGGCGCCGTTCCAGCTGGATGCGCGGCGGTGCCTGTCCTACCTGACCATCGAGTTCGCGGGGCCGTGGCCGGTCGAGTTCCGGCCCCTGACCGGGTCGCGCATCTATGGCTGCGACGACTGTCTGGCGGTGTGCCCGTGGAACAAGTTCGCCGTGGCCTCGCACGAGAGCCGGGTGCAGGCGCGCGAGGCGCTGGTGTCGCCGCGGCTGGCGGAGCTGGCGGCGCTGGACGACGCGGGATTCCGGGCGCTGTTCTCGAAGAGTCCGGTCAAGCGGATCGGGCGCGACCGGTTCGTGCGCAACGTCCTGTACGCCATCGGCAACAGCGGGGATCCGGCGCTGGTCGAGGCGGCGCGGTCTCTGGTCGACGATCCCGCGCCGGTGGTGCGCGGGGCGGCGGTCTGGGCGCTGTCGCGGCTGATGGACGGGGCGGGGTTCGCGGGGCTGAGGGCGGAGCGGCTGGCGGAGGAGGCGGACGCCTCGGTGCGGGCCGAATGGACCGGCGATCAGGCCTGAAGGCGGCGGAACACGGGGGCGTGGAAGCCGTCGGCGCGGTAGCGGGCCTCGGCCTCGGCAAAGCTCTCGACGACGACGGCGCCGTGGTGGCCGGTGGCGTGGAGCACGCGATCGGCGTCCAGCATGAAGGCCGAATGGCCGGTCCAGCTGTGGTCGCCCGGGGGCGACAGCCAGACGACGAGGTCGCCGCGGCGGGCGTCGGCGCGACCGACGGCCTGGCCCAGTTCGGCCTGCTGGTCGGCATGGCGCGGTCCGGCGAGGCCGCAGGCGTAGAGGGCCTGCTGGATCAGGCCGGAGCAGTCGGTGGCGGTCGAGGACCGGGCCCCCAGGCTGTGCGGCACGCCGAGCAGGCGTTCGGCCACGGCGACGGGGTCGGTCTCGAAGGCGCCGATGGGGGCGAGGTCAGCCGCCGGTACGTTGGCGGCGTCGGCCACGAGGGCGTTGAGCGGCAGGCTGGCGGCGACGGCGGCGACCCGGTGCGTCGGCCGGGGGGCGCCGGCCTTGAGCGCCGAGGCCGAGACCCAGCCGACGAGGCCGTCGCGACGGGCGCGGCCCCACAGACGGTCGCCGGTCTGATCGAGGACGTCGAAGGCCTCGCCATGGATCAGCTGGTCGATGCGTTCGGAAGACGGGTCAGCGGCGACGTGGATGTCGGTCACGGGGGCGACGGCGTGCATCGGGCGGACCGGGCGATAGGCGGCGGCGCGCACAAGCCCCTCCAGCGCCTGCTCGGCCAGGTCGGGCCGTGCGAGCGTGGTGCGGGGGTCGGGCGTGGCGACGTCAGGGATCAAGCAGGGCGCGTCCGGTTGAGACAGCACGATGACGCGATAAGCCAAAAGGGCCGTTAACGAACCGAGGCTTTATCGTGGCGAAGACGTCGTCAGGCGGGGGCGGGGAAGCGGCGGGACAGCATTTCGAAACAGGCGCGCAACCCTTGCGCCTCGCCGCCCTCGGGCCGGCCGGGCTGGGCGCGGGGGTTCCAGGCGAAGATGTCCATATGGGCCCAGGCCCCGGTGGTCGGGGCGAATTTCTGCAGGAACAGGGCGGCGGTGATCGAACCGGCCTGGGCCCAGGCGGCGGAATCGTTGCGCACGTCGGCGATATCGCTGTCGAGCGCGGCCCGGTAGCCGGACCACAGCGGCATGCGCCACAGGGGGTCCGCGACGGCGCGCGCGGACTGGAGCAGGTCGTCGGCGAGGGCCTCGTCGTCGGTATAGAGCGGCGGCAGTTCGGGGCCGAGGGCGATGCGGGCGGCACCGGTCAGGGTGGCGAAGTCGAGGGTCAGGTCCGGGGCGTGCTCGCCAGCGCGGGTCAGGATGTCGGCGAGGATCAGCCGTCCTTCCGCGTCGGTGTTGCCGATCTCGATGGTCAGTCCCTTGCGGCTGTTCAGGATGTCGCCGGGCCGGAAGGCGTCGGCGGAGACGGCGTTCTCGACCGCCGCCACCAGCACCACCAGCCGGACCGCCAGGTCGGCCTGCATGACCAGCCGACCGAGGGCCAGGGCGTGGGCCGAGCCGCCCATGTCCTTCTTCATATTGCGCATGCCGGCCGAGGTCTTGAGGTCGAGGCCGCCGGTGTCGAAGACCACGCCCTTGCCGACGAGGGCGACCAGCGGAAGGTCGGTGCGGTCGAGGTTCCAGCCGATCTCGATGACGCGGGGGGCGCGGTGCGCGGCGGCGGCGCGGCCGACGGCGTGGACGGCGGGGTAGTTGTCTTCCAGCAGGGCGTCGCCGGTGATGACGGTGAGGGCGGCTCCGGAGGCCTCGGCGATCTCGCGGGCGATGGTTTCGATCTGCAGCGGGCCCATGTCGGCGGCGGGGGTGTCGACCATCTCGCGGGCGAGGGCGCAGGCGGCGGCGATGCGCACGGTGCCGGCGATATCGACGCCGGCGTCGACGACGAGGCGGGCGGAACCGGCGGGGCGCGCCTTGTAGCGGTCGAAACGATAGGCTCCGAGCGCGAAGGCGAGGGCGGCCGTGGCGGCCTCGCCCGGCTGGAGCCCCTCCAGCCGCCACAGTCCCTCGGGCAGTTTCGCGGCGAGGCAACGGGCGGTCATCGGTTCGAAGACGTCGCCGGCGCCGAACACGGCGCCCGACACGCCGTCGTCGGAGGCCGGCAGCAGCAGCAGTTGACCGGCCTTGCCGGTGAAGTCATTGGCCCGCGCCCAGGCGGCCCAGACGCCGTCGATGGGCGCATCCTTGCGGACGATCCGCACCGGAAGGGCGTCGGCGCCGTCGGCGGTCAGCAGGTCGGGGTGGAGGACGGACATCGCAGGCGGCCTTTCCGGCCGGAGGGCGGCCGATCTTAACCAAGGATTGACGGGAAAGGCCGAGTCTGTGGCCGAACCGTCCGGAACGCCCTTCCATGTCGCGCACGACCGCCCACATCGCAACCATCGCCCTGTTCGCCGCGCCGCTGCTGGCCGTCGGCGCGCCCGCAGCGGCGCAACAGGCCGCCGCGCCACAGGCGCAGGCAACGACCCGGGCCCCGGCCAGCGCCGAAGCGCGCGCAGCCTACGACCGGGCCGATCCGCTGAGCCGGTCGGTGTTCTGGACCGAACAGGCCGAGCTGAATCCGATGGATCCGGTCGCCGGGGTCAAGGCGGCGCAGGCGATGCGCGATCTGGGCCGCTATCAGGAAGCCGCCGAAATGGCCGAGCGGGTGCTGCTGGTTCAGCCGAACAATGTCGAGGCCATGCTGGAAGTCGGCCGGGGCCATATCGCCCGCGGGCAGGCCTTCTACGGCGTCTCGGCGCTGGAACGGGCCCGGGACGCCAATGCGCGGGACTGGCGCGCCTGGTCCCTGCTGGGCGCGGCCTATGAGCAGGTGCGCCGATCGCAGGACGCCCAGGCGGCCTGGGCCCAGGCCCTGGCCCTGTCGCCCGACAATCCCGATGTCCTGACCAATATGGCCATCTCGGCCATGACCCGGGGCGACACCGCCGCCGCCGAGCCGCTGCTGCGCCGCGCCGCCGCCCAGCCAGGCGCCTCGCTGAAGGTGCGGCTGAACCTGGCCATGGCGCTGGGGCTGAACGGCAAGATGGGCGAGGCCGAGCAGATGATGCGCCGCGACCTGCCGCCCGACGCGGCGGACCGGAACCTGGAATGGCTGCGGGCCCGCGCCGGCGCGACCGCACCGGATCACGCCCGGACCTGGGGCTCGCTGCAGGGCGGTTGAAGCCCGGCCTTCACGTCGGCCCCCTGCCCGCCTATCTTGGACCCATGATCGACGAGCTCTACAGTGCGCGCATTCTCAAGCTGGCGGCCAACCTGCCGCACAGCGGGCGGCTGGCCGATCCGCAGGGCACCGGCGAACGGGTGGCCAAGCTGTGCGGCTCGAAGGCGATCGTGGACGTTTCGCTGGATGCGGACGGGCGGGTCGCCGCCTTCGCCCAGGATGTGAAGGCCTGCGCCCTCGGACAGGCGGCGGCAGGCGTGCTGGGAGAGTCCGTCATCGGCGCCCCGGTCGAGGAGATCGCCGCGGCGCGCGACGCCATGGGCGCCATGCTCAAGGCGGGCGGCGAGGGTCCCGAGGGCCGGTTCGAGGGGCTGCGCGCCCTGAAGCTGGTCGCCGGCTATCCGGCGCGGCACGCCTCGACCATGGTGGCCATCGAGGCGACCCTGGACGCTGTAAGGCAGGCGCTGGCGCGCAAGAGTCCGGACACGCGAACTAGTCTCGCCGGCGCGGCCTGAAGGCGCGCGTGTTCATCTGGCCTCGCGCAGCGTGCGACTTGAGGCCAGGTTGCCCCCGCCCATCGGACAGGGGATAAGCGCGGCGACATGGCAACCGGCGGTAATCTTTACGAACGCGGCGTCCGGCTGGCCCATCGCGGCTACAAGCTGACGCTGTCGCCCCTGATCGGACAGCAGTGCCGGTTCCTGCCGACCTGCTCCGACTACGGCCGGGACGCGCTGATCCAGCACGGCCCGATCAAGGGGGGATGGCTCACCGTCCGCCGCCTCTGCAAATGCCACCCCTTCGGCCAATCGGGCTATGACCCGGTTCCGCCTGCAAAAGACTGAACGATGATCGAACTGAAATTCCCCGACGGCGCCAGCCGCGAGTATCCCGACGGCGCCACGGGCCGTGACGTCGCCGCCTCCATCTCGCCGTCGCTGGCCAAGCGCGCGGCCCTGGTCGAGATCAATGGCGAGCAGCGCGACCTCGACCGCCCGCTGGAAAGCGGCGGCGACTTCAGGCTGATCATGCGCGACGACCCGGCCGCGCTGGAGACCATCCGCC
>CAZGPS010000084.1:0-10685 GCA_964527675.1 uncultured Brevundimonas sp.
CGCGCCATGGGCGGCCCGGTCGGCGTGCTCGCCGCGCCCGGCCAGAAATCCGGCCTGCCGCCCGATCCCGACGCCCCCCTGACCGAGGACGACGTGGTCGCCGCCTGGTCGTCGCCGATCCAGATCCGCCCCAACGACCTGGCCCGGCGCACCCTCGCCGCCGCCGCCGAGGCGGTGAAGGGCGGGCATGGCCTGACCGCCCTGCGGCTGGCCCGGGCGGCGTCCGAGATCGCCCGTCTCGACGCCCTGTTCGAATGGGTCGAATACGATCCGGCCGAGCAGGAGCGCGAGGCCGAGGCCGGCCAGCTGATGGCCCGCCAATTCCTGCGCGAGCGCGCCCTGCGCCTCGCCGAGGACCTCGCCGCCGGCCGCCCCCTGCCGCCCGAATACGCCGACGTCGGCCCGCGCTACGACGGCGGGGAGGGTGCGGGAGTGTCGGGATGACCGGGTTTTCGCATTTTCGAATGACCGGGTCGCCGGTCGCGGGCAAAAAGAAAGGCGCGGAGGCCGAAGCCGCCGCGCCCGTCTCATGATGCTGTTGCCGTCAGTAGATTCAGAGCAGCTTCAGATCGATGGCCGAGGTCTTGCCGCGCTGGGATTCCAGCTCGTATTCGACCTTGGCGTTCTCATCGAGGCCTTGCAGGCCCGCCTTCTGCACGGCGGTGATGTGGACGAACACGTCCTGACCGCCGCCATCGGGCTGGATGAAGCCGAAACCCTTCGTCGGGTTGAACCACTTGACCGTACCGGTCGCCATAATGCGTCTCCTGAACGCGCTTTTCCAGGCGAACGCCCCCGCGGGGACGCCCGACAGCCCATCTGGACGAGCTCATTCAGCGAAGGAGCGGGCACGGGTGTGGAGGCCGCGCGAAATCCGGACTGCGGGGGCATTTCTCTCCCGAAAAACCGGAGCCGGTCAACCGCAAACCGAGTCGTCCGGACGGGGAACAGGGTTAGCGGCCGCCGGGCGCCGGCGGGCCGGACGGCATGGCGCACAGGCCGCGCGGCGCCCCGTCCAGATGCAGGTGGTTCTCGTGGGCGGCGTTGTAGTCCGGCGTCAGCACGGTCGAGAACACCCGGCAGGCGCCGTCGCGGATGCGGGTCAGGAAGCTGCGCCCCTCTGCCCCGCGCGGACCGGCTCCGTCCCAGTCGGCCAGCACCGAGACGCGGCGGCCGTCCTCCAGCGTCATGCCGCCGATATCCAGGGCGTTGGCCCGGGCGTGCTCGCTGGGATTGGCGCTGGCGCTGGTCTGGCCATAGATGCGGCGGCAGCTGTAGGCGCCGACGTCGTTCATCCGCGCCACCCGGCTGCCGAACGCCGCCTGCGCCGCCGGCTGCACCACCTGGCGGTCCCAGATGACGTATCGCACCGCCAGCGGGCACTGCATGACCGGATTGCCGGGCAGGGGGGTGACGGCGCCGCCGGTGATGCGGACCGCCCCGCGCACGACGCAGAAGCCGCCGTCGTCCCTGTCCTCGGCCCGCTCGACCGTCACGCCGGCCTCGCGCAGCACCTGGATGCAGGCGTCGGTGACGGCGGCGGTCTCTTCCGGGGCGGCGGTGCGGGCCAGCTCGAAATCGGCCACCTTGGCCGCCGTGGCCGCGCCGATCGGCTGGCCCAGATCCAGCGGCTTCCACGGCAGGTCCTGGGCCGGGGCGAAGGCGTTGAGCAGGGCGAAGGCCGCGCAGACGCCGAGCGTCGCCTCCCACAGCAGGTTCCAGAAGTCGGCGACGTCGCGTTTCATGCCCGACCCAGCCTTAAACGGCCGGGCCGGCAACGCAATGCGCGATCAGGCCGGGGCGTGGATGTCGATCAGCGCCTGGGCCAGGGCCTGGTTCGCCGGGGCGCCCCGGGTCCGCTCATTGGCGACCGACAGCACGGCCAGGCCCCGCTGCGGCGCGACGCGGGCGATGGCGTGCCACATCGTATTCGAGCCCTCATGGGCCAGCACCGGGCCGCCCGCCGCCCACGCCTGCCCGGTCTGCTGGCCCCAGCCGTATGCATAGGCCGGCGGCGGGCCGGCGGGCGGCGTCAGCAGGTGCGCCAGCGTTCCGGGCCGGATCACGCCGCCGCCGCCGTTCAGATACAGGGCGAGGAAGCGGCCATAGTCCGCCACCGTCATATGCATCCGCCCGGCCGGCCCCATGAAGGCGGGATTGTCGGCCCCCCGCGCCGGATCGACGGCGGCGAGCTGGTCGCCCATCATCCGGTGGCCCCAGGGATTGTCGCCCTGCGGCGCGCCGTGGCCGACCGAGCTCATGCCCAGCGGCGCGAACAGCTCGGCGGCGATGACCTCTTCCCACGGCCGGCCGGTCAGCCGCTCGATCGCCGCCCCCGCGACGGTGAAGTTGACGTTGCCATAGGCGAAGGTCCCGCGCGGCCCGGTCGACGGCTTGCCCAGCACCTGGGCGGCGAAGTCCACGCGTTGGTCGCGGGCGGGCCTCTGGTCCTGATGCCCGGCCATCATCACCTCGCGGGTGACGATGTCGCGGTCCAGCAGGCCGCTGCGATGGCACAGGAGGTCGTCGATGGTGACCGGCGCCAGCGCCGGATCGACGGCGACCTCCGGGAACAGCGCCTGCAGCGTCGCACCCCATCGCGCCCGGCCCTGCTCGACCAGCCGGGCGTACAGCACGGCCGTCATCGCCTTGCCGTTCGAGCCGAGGTGCCACAGCTGGTCGAGGGCGGCGGGTTCGTCGCCGCCGGCGCGGCGGACGCCGCGCACGCCCGACCAGATCAACCCGTCCGGTCCCACCACGGCGGCCGCCATGGCCGGCGGTCCGTCGGCGAAGGCCGCATCCAGCGCCGCCTCGGCGCGGGCGGCCAGGTCCTGTGCATGGGCGAGGCGGGGCAGGGCGATCACCGCGGGCAAGGCGGCGAGTCCGGTCAGCAAGGTGCGGCGGCTGGCGATCATGGTGGTCCTCTCAACGATGGCGTCAGGCTACGACAGGGGCGAGGAGCCATGCACGTGAGTTCGGCGACAGGGTCGCGGCCGCTTCCGGCCCGGGCTGCAACAGACCCGAAACACAGCTGCAACATTGCCGTGCCCGCCGTGCGGGCGCACGGTGCGGCATGGGCAAGAAAACCGACGAATACGAAGCCGAGCTGGTGCGCCTGCAGATCCTGCTGGTCGAGACCCAGGCATGGACGATCGAAAAAGGCGTCAGGACGGTGATCGTCTTCGAAGGGCGGGACTCGGCCGGCAAGGACGGCGCCATCAAACGCATCACCGAACACATGGCCCTGCGCCAGACGCGCGTCATCGCGCTGCCCAAGCCGACCGAGCGCGAGACCGGCCAGTGGTATTTCCAGCGCTACGTGCCCCACCTGCCTGCGGAGGGCGAGACCATCCTGTTCAACCGCTCCTGGTACAACCGGGCCGGGGTCGAGCGGGTCATGGGCTTCTGCGAACCGGGCCAGTACGCCCAGTTCCTCAAGGACGCGCCGCATTTCGAGCGGATGCTGGCGGACGGCGGGATCAACATCATCAAGCTTTGGCTGGACATCTCCAAGGCCGAGCAGGCCGAACGGCTGGAGGCGCGGGTCTCGGACCCGCTGAAGCGGTTCAAGGTCTCGTCGCTGGACGCCGAGGCCCAGGATCGCTGGGACGACTACAGCGCCGCCCGCGACCGCATGCTGGACCAGACCGACCATCGCACGGCCCCGTGGACGGTCGTCGCCACCGATCACAAGAAGACGGCGCGGCTCAACATCATCCGCCACATCCTGCGGACCATCGGCGGTCCCGGCGTGGCGGCCGACAAGCCCGATCCCGACGTCGTCTTCCCCGCCTCGAAGTCGGAGGGACGCCTCGCCAGCTGATCAGAGCCCCATCTCCGCCCGCAGCGCCGCCGCCGTGACGCCCCCGGCCCTCAGCTCCGCCAGGGTGACCGACCCGTCCCGCTTGGCGAACCGCCGCCCGTCCGGTCCGGTCAGCAGGCGGTGGTGGCGGTAAACCGGCGTCGGCCACCCCATCAGGGCCTGGACCAGAACCTGGATATGCGTCGCCTCGAACAGGTCCTCGCCGCGAATGACATGGGTCACGCCCTGCAGGGCGTCGTCATGGGTCACAGCCAGATGGTAGGCGGTTCCCGCGTCCTTGCGGGCCAGCACGACGTCCCCGGCGGTTTCGGGCCGCGCGCGAATCCATCCCGTCTCCCCCGCCGGGCCTGCGCCCTCTTCGTGGAAGACCAGTCGGTCCCAGCCCTCGCCGCCCAGCGTCTCGCGCGCACGGTCAAGGGACAGGCGCCAGGCGAAGGGTCGCCCTTCCGCGAGAAGCCGGGCCTCCTCCGTTTCCGGATGTGGCCCCGGGCGTGCAGCGTCCGCCGGGCCATGCGGCGCGTCGCCGATGGCGTCGAGGATCTCCCTGCGGGTGCGGAAGCAGCGATACAGCAGGCCCCGTCGGCTCAACACCTCTACGACGCCCTCGTAGTCCGCAAGATGCCCGGACTGCCGCCGGACCGGGGTCTCCCAGTCGAGGCCCAGCCAGTCGAGGTCCTCAAGGATGCCGGCGTCGAACTCGGGCCGGCAGCGGGTTGGGTCGATGTCCTCCATGCGCAGGATGAAGCGGCCGCTCGCGTCCCGGGCCGCCCGCCACGCCGTCAGGGCTGAAAAGGCATGGCCCCTGTGCAGGCGGCCGGTCGGCGACGGAGCGAAACGGGTGACGAACATCATCGCAGAATAGCGACAAGCGGACGCGATCCCATCCCGTCGCTTGTCGTCCGCCGGCCGGGCGCTAGGGTCGGCTCATGCAGACCCCCTACTGGCTGGACGATATCGAGGCGGCGCGGCGGGCGGTGGTTGACCTCGATCCCCGACTGGCCCGGGCGCACGCCCAGACCCCGGCCTTCGAATGGCGTTGTCGCGTCGGCGGTTTCGAGGGTCTGTTCCATATGATCGTCGACCAACAGGTCTCGCTCGCCTCGGCCGCCGCCATCTGGTCGCGGGTCGAAGCGGGGTTGGGCGGCGAGGTCACGCCGGAACACACCCTGGCCACGGACATCGAGACGCTGCGAAGCTATGGCCTGTCGATCCAGAAGGCGACCTACGGGCACGAGATCGCTCGCGCCCAGGTCGAGGGCCGCATCGACTTCGATCACCTGGAGAGGCTGTCGGACGAGGAGGCGGTGGCGCGACTGACCGCGATCAAGGGCGTCGGCAAATGGACGGCCGAAACCTTTCTGATGTTCTGCGAAGGCCGCCGGGACATCTTTCCGGCAGGAGACATCGCCCTGCAGGAGGGCATGCGCTGGGCGGACGGGGCCGCGCTGCGACCGCGCGAGAAGGAGGCATATGTCCGGGCCGAGGCATGGCGGCCGCATCGCAGCATTGCGGCGCATCTGCTGTGGGGGTGGTATGGAGCGGTCAAGCGCGGCGAGGTCGCGCTGGAGGAACCGTTCCGTGATCGACGCCCCGACGCTTGATGTTCTCAGAGAGCCGATCCTCCCGACCCTGTTCGTGCTGGATTATGCGGGCGTGGCCGTGTTCGGCGCCACGGGCGCTCTCGCGGCGGCGCGCCAGAAGCATGACCTGGTCACCCTCGGGTTTTTCGCCGCGATCACCGGCGTGGGCGGCGGAACGCTGCGCGATCTGCTGATCGACGCCCCGGTCTTCTGGGTGCAGGACTGGCGCTATATCGCCATCTGCCTGGCGTCCGCGCTGGGAGTCTGGTTCCTGGGCCAGAGAGACTGGCGCTTCCGAGCCTTGCTGTGGCTCGATGCGGTCGGTCTCGCCGCCTATGGCGTGCTGGGCGCCGCCAAGGCGGAGGCCCTTGGCGCGGCGCCGCTGATCTGCATCGTCATGGGCGCGCTGACCGCCTGTTTCGGCGGCGTCGTGCGAGACCTTCTGGCCGGTCAGCCGTCCATCCTCCTGCGACGCGAGATCACCGTGACGGCGGCTCTGCTGGCGGCCACTGCCTATGTCGGCCTCAAGGCGCTCGGCCTGTCCAATCTGGAGGCCGCCCTGATCGCCGCGCCGTGCGGCTTCGCCCTTCGGGCCGGCGCGCTCGTGTGGGGCTGGAGCCTGCCGTCCTTCCCCGGGGCCGCCGCGCGCGGCTGAGCGTTGCCAAACCGTCGCCGGGTCGTCATCGCCAAGCCGTCGAATCAGGCGTAGGATTCTTTCATAGTCAGGGAAGGAGACGTGTCTTCAGTCCGGTCGCGTCGATCAATCACGTCCGCTCGGCGAGGGCCTGATGCAGGTCCTGAGCCGTCCCCCTTCCGGCTGGCCCGCGCTGGTGCTTAACGCCGACTTCCGCCCGCTGTCCTATTACCCCCTGTCGATCTGGCCCTGGGAGGAGGTGGTCAAGGCGGTGTATCAGGATCGCGTCGATGTGGTTTCGACCTATGACAAGGTCGTCCGCAGCCCCTCGATGGAGATCGTCCTGCCCAGCGTGATTGCGCTGAAGAACTATGTCGACCAGGACCGGCAGCCCGCCTTCACCCGCTTCAACGTCTTCCTGCGCGACGGCTTCACCTGCCAGTACTGCAACGCGACCACGGAACTGACCTTCGACCACGTCATTCCGCGCAGCCGCGGCGGCCGGACGACGTGGGAGAATATCGTCGCCGCCTGCAGCCCCTGCAACCTGAGGAAGGGCGGCCGCACCCCGCAGCAGGCCGGCATGCCGATGCGCCGTGCTCCGCATCGGCCGAGCGCGTGGCAGCTTCAGGAATTCGGCCGTCGATTTCCGCCCCACTATCTGCACCAGAGCTGGCTGGACTACCTTTATTGGGACATCGAGCTCGAGCCGTGAGGCGGCTCGACGCGGCTGTGGGTTGTGGTTGCATATTGCAATGCAACTGCCGTTTAGCCTATCGTTTCGCGGTCGGCCCCGAGGCTGAGGCCGAATTCCAATCCTTTTTGGAACTGAATGGGCCTTTGCAGGGTTGAGGCCGGGGAAATCGGGAGAGAATCCATGAAGAAAACTGTTTTGGCCATTACCGCCGGTTGCCTGTTGTTCGCCGGCCAAGCCGCCGCCAGCGGCCAGGCCGCCGCCCGCGTCGGTGACCGGGTCGGCCCCACCGCCGAGTCGTCGAGCGAGTTCGCCGGCATTCCGATCATCGGCATTCTCGCCATCGCCGGCGTGATCGCGGCTGCGGTCAGCGTCGCCACGGACGATTCCGACAGCGATTGATCCTCATCGCTGACGGATTGACGAAATCATGGGACCGGCTCAGGCCGGTCCCATGAAAATTCGCGTGCGCGCCGACCTCGTCTATCGCTTCGATCCGCCGACGGATGCGATCTACAAGATCCAGGTCGCGCACTGGCCCGGCCAGACCATCCTCGAAGAGCGGCTGACGGTCACCCCCGAGATCGCCTTCATCGAGAACCAGGACGAGGAGTTCGGAGCGAGGACGCTTCGGGCCCATCTGTCCGGTGAAGTGACCCTCAAATATGAAGCCCTCGTCGACAACGGCACGCTGAAAGGCCTGCCGCCTGTCACCGTCCAGCACGACTGGGGTGATCTGCCCGCCGAGGTGCTGACCTACCTCTGGCCCAGCCGCTACTGTCCTTCGGATCAATTCGGCCGCTTCGTAGAGCGCAGTTTTGGCGGTTCGGTCGGGGGCGACCGGGTGCTGAAAATCCTCGACTGGATCAAGGCCGAGCTCGATTATGAGGCCGGCGTCTCCGACAGCGAGACCACCGCCGCTCGCACCTTTATCGACCGCGCCGGCGTGTGCCGCGACTTCACCCACATGGGCATAACCCTGTGTCGGGCATCGGGCATTCCGGCCCGCGCCGTCAGCGCCTATGCCCACCAGCTCAATCCTCCCGACTTCCACGCCATCTTCGAGGTTTGGCTGTCTGATGGCTGGTGGCTGGTCGATCCGACCGGACTGGCGCCGGTGGAGGGGCTGGTGCGGATCGCCTGCGGACGCGACGCCGCCGACATCGCCTTCCTGACCACCCAGGGACGGTGCGAACTGGTCCGTCAGTCGGTCACGGCCGAGGCCGCCTGAGGCCGCCCGACGGCCGCCTTCCATTCCTCGATGAACTCCAGCCGGCGCAACACCTTGTTGTCCGGGTCGATCAATATGTGAGCGCCGTCCGGAGCGAAGATCCGGCCGCGGCCTCCGGTCATCGGCGCCGTTTGCCGCCGGCCGTCGATCTCGACCTCGACCGGCATGGGGAAGACGCCGCCGTCTCCGGTCACCCATTCCAGCATGAGTTCGCCGTTTGCACGGGTCTGGCGCAGATCGGGCAGGGCGGCCTGGTACAGGTAGCCGCGGAAGAACCAGGTCAGGTCGCCCCCGGTCTCTTCGTTGACGATGGCGAGGAACTCCCCGGTCGTGCCGTAACGGGGCCGGAATCCGCCGGGGCGCGGCGTCGCCGTGCCGTAGACAAGACGCGTCACCGAGCGGAAGAAGGCCTCGTCCCCGATCAGCAGGCGCAGGCTGTGGGCGATCAGCGAGCCCTTGTGATAGATGTCCAGCCCCGGCCCGGTCTGGCCGTGGTAGACCTCGTCCCCGGATTTTTCCTCGTCCGACACCACGGGGAACCGGTTGATCAGGCCGCGCCTCTGGGTCAGCAGCTCAGCCTGCATCAGCTGCTCGCCGTGCAGCCAGCGCAGGTAGAGCGGCTGCATATAGCTGCCCAGGCCCTCGTGCAGCCACATGTCGTCCGAGTTGCGGTTGGTCATCTGGTTGCCGAACCACTCGTGCGCCAGTTCGTGGTGCAGCAGCCAGTCGTAGCCTTTGCCGTCCAGCTTGTAGCCGTTGCCGTAGGCGTTGATCGTCTGGTGTTCCATGCCCAGGTGTGGGGTCTCGACCACGCCCATCTTCTCGTCGCCGAAGGGGTAGGGGCCGACCGTCGCCTCGTAGAAGTCCATCATCGGCGTGAACTGGGCGAACAGCGCCGCCACCTTGGCCGGGTCATCCGAGCGCAGATGCCAGTAGGACATCGGCACGATATTGCCGAAGCGGCTGCGGTAGTCGGCTCTGACCTCTTCATAGGGCCCGATGTTGAGCGCGATGGCGTAGGTGTTCGGATTGGCCGCCGACCAGTTCCAGGTCGTCCAGCCGTCGCCGTGATCCACCTTGCCGAGGAATTTTCCATTGGACGGCGCCGACAGGTTCGACGGCACGGTGATGTGCAGGTCGACCCGGCCCGGCTCGGCCAGCGGATGGTCGATGCAGGGCCAGAAGATATCGCAGCCCTCGGGCTGGACCGCCGTGGCGACCCACGGCTCGCCCGTCGGCGCGGTCGCCCAGACGAAGCCGCCGTCCCAGGGCGCGCCGGGAGCCACCCGGGGCTGTCCGGCGTAAGCGATGCGCAGCTGCGCTGTCTCGCCGGCGGCCAGGGTTTGGGCCAGCTCCACCGTCATCCGGCCCTCGGGATTGGACCAGCGGTCGGCGGCGACGGGCACGCCGTCCACGGCCACCGCCGACACGGTCAGCAGGGTGTCCAGCTCCACCACCAGCCGGTCGACCGGGGCGATGGCGGTGAAGTCCAGCAGGGCGACGGCGTCGATGGCCTTGTCGTCCGGAATGACCCTGATCGACAGGTCGGCCTTGTCGAAGCGCACGGCCAGCTGTTCGGGCGCGCGGGGCTGGTCGGTGCCGAGGGTGAAGGCGGTGGATTCCCGGACCGGTCCGTTCGCGGGCGCCGGCGTTTGCGCGGCGACCGGCGCCGCCGCGACAGGTTCACGGCCGGTTGCGCAGGCGGCGAGAGCGAGGACGAAAACGCCGGGCAGGGCGGCGCGACAGGCGAGCAAGGGCACGGACGAACTCCCGGCGGTGTACGGGTCCAACCTAAAGGCCGGCCCCGCCCGCGCAACCGCTAAGCCGGCAGCCCACGGGCCTTTCGTTGCGCCTTCGTCGCACGCCGCGCCCAGGCCTTGTCGATCTGCTCGCGCAGCCGGTCGTCGTCGGCCGATGCGAACCGCACCAGCACGGCGGGCCAGCCCTCGAAATGCGGGGTCTGAAAATAGGTCCCCGGCTCGGTCTCCATCAGGAAGGCCACCGTCTCGCGGTCCAGCGCCAGCGCCAGGGCGTCGGGATCCTGGTGGGCGTTGACGATCCAGTGGCCGCGCACCCGGACGCAGCGATCGCCATGCATGGACGAATCCTCGGCGCCGGGCTGACCCAGGGCGTAGGTGAACATCTCGTCGCGGGTCATGCTCCTCCGGGCGAGGCGGGGATGGGGTCGGCGCAGCGTGGCAGGGCCCTTCCGCATCTCCCGTCAGAGTGACCCGGGAATCGGATCGCACGCAAAGAAAAAGGCCGACGTTTCCGCCGGCCCTTTCCAGATTGCGTTGTCGTCGCCGATCAGGCGGCGGCTTGCTCGGCCAGCTTGGCCTTGACCTGGCGCTTGATGCGCTGGGCCGCGATCGACAGCTGCTCGTCCTTGGCCTTGACGATGAACGGGTCCAGGCCGCCCTTGTAGTCGAGGGTGCGCAGGGCGGCGTTCGAGATACGCAGCGAGAAGGACTGGCCGAGGGCCTCCGAGGCCACCTTGACCGTCTTCAGCGACGGCAGGAACCGGCGCTTGGTCTTGATGTTCGAGTGGCTCACGCTGTGGCCGACCATGGGGCCGATCCCGGTGAGTTCGCAGCGACGCGACATCTGACTATCCTTCGGAGCGGTCCGCGAGACGAAGCGGACGCATGAAACAGGTGCGCGCGGGAGGTCATCCCGCGCGAGAGGGGGGCGTATAGATGAGGAATCCTCGTCCCGTCAAGACT
>CAZGPS010000085.1:0-10600 GCA_964527675.1 uncultured Brevundimonas sp.
CCGAGGACCCTCTGATTAAAAGTCAGATGCTCTAACCAACTGAGCTAAGGGCGCATACCGCGCCGGTCGGTGAGGACCGGCGACGGGCCTTCTGTTGCAAAGCGGCGGCGGGGTCAAGGGCTGGCTCGACGGTCAGGGCGCCCGAGGCTAGGGATAAGCCCATGAAACCGCTCTCCGGCCTGCGCATCCTTGAGTTCGACGGCCTGGGGCCTGTGACCTTCGCGGGCATGGTGCTGGCGGATCTGGGCGCGGACGTGTTGCGCCTGACCCGCAGCGCCTCGGCCGGAGCGCCGGTGTTCAGCGATGTCGGCGGCGAGATTCTGCACCGGGGCCGGCCGGCGGTGGGTGTCGATCTCAAGAACCCCGCCGACGTCAGCCAGGTGCGCGAGCTGATCACCGCGGCCGACGGCCTGATCGAGGGCTTCCGGCCCGGGGTGATGGAGCGGTTGGGGCTGGGGCCCGAAGCCTGCGCCGACGTGAACGCGCGGCTCGTGTTCGGGCGGGTCACCGGTTGGGGACAGACAGGACCGATGGCCGCAGACGTCGGGCACGATCTGAACTACATCGCCCTGTCCGGCGCCCTGTCGATGATGGGGGAGCCAGACCGGCCGCCCCGGCCGCCGCTCAATCTGGTCGGCGACTACGGCGGCGGGGCCATGTTGCTGGTCACGGGCCTGCTGGCGGCCCTGCTCGAGGCGAAGCGCACGGGGCGCGGGCGCGTGGTGGACGCGGCCATGACCGACGGCTCGGCCCTGCTGACCAGCCTGTTCCACGCCCTGGGCGCGCGCGGGCTGTGGAGCGAGGCGCGAGGGACCAACCTGCTGGACGGGGGTGCGCCCTTCTACCGCTGCTACGCCTGCAGGGACGACCGGTTCGTGGCGGTCGGGGCGCTGGAGCCGCAGTTCTACGCCGCTCTTCTGGCCGGGCTGGAGATTCCCGCGGCCGAGGCTCCGCAGTTCGACCTGTCGGGGTGGCCGTCCCTGCACGCGCGCATGGCCGCCGTCTTCGCCACGCGAGACCGCGATGACTGGGCCGACCATTTCTCCGGCACGGACGCCTGCGTCACCCCGGTGCTGACCCTGGCCGAAGCCCCGCGCCATCCCCACAACGTCGCACGGGCGACCTTTGTGGACCAGGGCGTCGTCCAGCCCGCGCCCGCACCCCGGTTCGGCGGCGAGGGGCCGCGCCCCTCACCGCAGCCCGCGCCGGTCTCGCTCGATGAAGCGCTGGAACGGTGGGTCTGATTCAGGCGGCGGCGCTGGCGACGTTCGCCGGCCGCTCAGCGGCGCAGGCCTCGGCCAGGGTCCGGGCCAGAAGCACCGGATCGATCGGCTTGGTCAGAAAGGCGTGGACGCTCACAGCGTCCCAGGCGGCGCGATGGCTGTCCAGCGCATTGGCGGTCAGGGCGATCACCGGCGTGTCCCCGTTGACCGCTCCCTCACGGATGCGCCGGGTCGCCTCGAGCCCATCCATGACGGGCATCTGCATATCCATCAGAATGGCGTCGAACCGCGCCTCCGCCGCCGCCTCCAGCGCCTCGGCCCCGTTCTCGACCAGGGTCAGCCGGCAACCGTGCGGCTCCAGCAACAGGCTCAGGATCCGCCGGTTCACCTCATGATCGTCTGCGGCGAGGATCGATCGACCCTGCAGCGAGCCGGCGACCTCGACCTGCCGCTCCGGCCGCACCGCGGCGTCCACGACCACCGTCATCGGCAGGGACAGGGTGAAGGTCGATCCCTCGCCCTCGACGCTGGCGACGGTGAGGGTCCCGCCCATGATCTCGGCCAGCTTGCGGCTGATCGACAGGCCCAGACCGGTGCCGCCGTGGCGGCGGGTGGTGCCGACATCGGCCTGCTCGAAGCTGTTGAAGACCTGGGCCAGGCGGTCGGCGGGGATGCCGCAGCCGGTGTCAGACACCGCCACGCAAAGGTTCTCGCCGTCCCAACCGACGGCGACCACGATCTCGCCGTCCGGGGTGAATTTCACGGCGTTGGAGAGCAGGTTGAACAGGATCTGCTGGAAGCGGAGAGGATCGGCGCGGACGGTTTCGGGGACCTCGGGCGCAACCCGCAGCACGAGGCGGACCCCGTTGGCGACGGCGCGCGGCTCCCACAGGCGATTGAGCGTCGCCAGCCGTTCGCGCACCGCCATGTCGGCGCTTTCCAGCTCCATCTTGCCGGCTTCGATCTTGGAGAAGTCGAGCACGTCGTTCAGCAAGCCCATCAGGACGTCGCCGGCGTCGGTCAACATCGACACATGCTCCTGTTGACGGGGGTCGAGACGGGTTCGCCGCAGCAGGTTGGCGGCCGAAATGACCGCATTCATCGGGGTGCGTATCTCGTGGCTGACCACGGCGAGGAAGTCCGACTTCGCGGCGCTGGCGACCTCGGCCCGCTGGCGAGCCCGTTGCTCGGCGTCGCGGGCGGACTTCAGGGCGGTGGTGGTCATTGAACTCTGGCGGACCGCGACGACCAGATGACTCATGTAAAGCAGGCAACCAATGGCGATCAGAAGCTCGTGCCAGTTGCCGGTCGCCACCGCGCTGAAGATCGGCAGGCCGAGAAAATAGGTGGCGTGCGCCGCCACGGCCGAGATCAGGATCGGCCGCACGTGATGCATGTGCAGGCTGACGTGCAGCAGGCCCCCGGCGCATTGCACCATGGCGAAGATGCGCCCCGCCTCCCCTCCATTGAACCAAAGATAGGCGGTGATGCCCGCGTAGACGACGACGCCCAGCACCGTGGTGGCGCAGCACAGGATCAGATAGGCGCGATCGGGAAGCCACTCAGGCTGCTGGCGGAACCGCCGGAACACAAGCCAGTCCAGGGCCTGGGTCAGAATGACCGCGACAAACCAGACCATCGGCCAGATCGTGTGGGTGACAAACCAGGCGGTCGCGCCGATAAAGGCGGCGAGCGCGATCCGCGTCATCAGTTCCCGATATCGCACCTGCGAGACCATCGCATAGGCAGTCGCGGTCATTGAACGCCCTCCAGTTCGCCACCATCGCGCGAATTGGAAAAGGATTGGTTGCCGGGCGTGGTGACCGGACCCGCGATACTGGCTATGGAACAGTCCATACCGCCGCGCGTTGGAACGCCGATCCGGGGAGCTGTCAGATGAAACGCCTTTTCACTCTTGTCGCCATTGCCGGCGCGGTCGCCGTGGGCGCCTGCGACGATCCGCGGCCTGCGGAGCCCGAAGTCATGGGTCCGCCGATGGAAGAGGCCGTCGCGCCCAACATCGAGGAGGCCCCGATCGCCGCGCCCAGCGTCACGGACGTCCCGGACAACAGCGCCCGGCCGGCCGAACCGCAGTCGTCTGAGGAGTCGGTCCAGCCGAACAGCGAGACGCTGTTCTACTGACCAGACCGCCCGGACGGCGCCCCATTTGCGCCGTCGGCGGATGCGATCCCGCCCCCGCCCGCCGCTACAGGGCGAACGCCCGCTGACGAAGGTTACAGTTTGACGTCGAGGCCCGCCCTGTTTCTTTCCAGCGTGGCCGGGTTCGCGCTTCTGGCGTCAACGGCGTCCGCCGATCCGCGCGCGGTGGTCCGTGGCGACATGGACGCGGACCTGCGGTCCCAGCTGCAGCGGGCGATCGGCGAAGTGGAGGGGCCGCCGGCCAACCGCTTCGAAGCGCGGAGTCGCGCCCGCGGCGCACTCCAGGCGGCCGAGGCCCTGCTCAGGTCCGAAGGCTATTATCAGCCCGTTCTCGAGGACGTGGTTGAGGGCGAGGCGACGCCGGTCGCCATTGTCGCGGTCACCCCGGGGCCACGCTTCGCCCTGACCGAGCCGATCGTCAATTGGATCGAGCCGCCGCCCGACACGGCGCTGCAGAACCAGGTCCGGGACGATATCAATCTGAAGGCCGGAGACCCCGGCCGCGCGGTGGACGTCATCGCAGCCGAAGGCCGGATCGTCGCCGGTCTCAATCGGCGCGGCCACGCCGACGCAAAGGCCGACCCCCGCCGGGTCGTGGTGGATCACGCCACCCTGACGGTGCAGCCGACCTACAATATCGTCGCGGGACAGCTGGTGCGCCTCGACGGCGTGCGGCTGGAAACGCGTGGCCGGACGAATCCGAACTGGGTGGCCGGGCTTGCTCCCTGGTCCGAAGGCGACGTCTATGACCCTGAAGACGTCGCCGAGCTGGAACGACGACTGCTGGACACCGGCGTCTATGACGGGGTCGGCGTGGCCCTCGCGCCGCCGGACCAATCGAACGCCGACGGCAACCGACCGATCGTCGTCACCCTGACGGACCGCCCGCGACGCATCCTTGAGGCCGGGGCCACCTTCTCCACCGCCGAGGGCTCCGGCGTCGACGCCATCTGGACCTGGCACAACCGGTTCGGCCGGGCGGACACGCTGATCTGGCAGGCCCGGATCGCCGACGTCGACAGCCGCCTCGGGGTCGATCTGCGCCTGCCCCACTGGCGCAGGCCCGGACAGACGCTGAGGCTCTCCACCGCCCTGCTGAACCAGGATACGGACGCCTATCGCCGGACGGCCTTCGCCGCCGCCGCGGACCTGCAGCAGCGCATCGGCAAGACCTCCTGGTTCAGCTACGGCGTCGGGCTGGACGCGGGCAAATACGACGAGAACCGCTTCGACCCCGTCACCCGCCTGCCGGTCAATATCGAGCGCGACCTGGTCATTCTCACCGGCCGGGGCAGCGCCTATCTCGACCGTTCGAACGACCCGCTGGATCCGACCACGGGCTGGCGCCTGACGGTCTCGGCCCAGCCGACGGCCGTGACGGGCGAGGACACGACCATGTTCCTGCGCACCGAGGCCCAGGCCACCGCCTATCTGCCGGTCCAGGACAACGCCCGGACAGTGCTGGCGGGCCGGGTGCGGCTCGGCTCGATCCTCGGCGGCGATGAACTGCTCGTGCCCTCAGATCGCCTGTTCTATTCGGGCGGCGGCGGATCGGTCCGCGGCTACGAGTATCAGGGGGTCGCCCCGCGTCTGCCCGACAATACGCCGCGAGGCGGGCTCAGCCTGTTCGAAGCCTCGGCCGAGGTCCGCCGCAACCTGTTCGGCAGCTTCCAGGGGGTCGCCTTCGTCGACGCCGGCTCCGTCGGCTTCGACCAGACCCCTGACTTCAGCAACATGCGCTACGGCGCCGGCTTCGGCGTGCGCTACAAGCTGCCGTTCGGCCCGATCCGGGCCGATGTCGCCTTCCCCCTCGACAAGCGTGACGGCGACGCCGATTTCCAGGTCTACGTCAGCATAGGGCAGGCGTTTTGACCGACGCGCCCTCCCCGCCTGAAGCCCCCGAGACGCCGGCTGTGAAGGCGCGGAAGAAGCGCACGCGATTGCAGGCCCTCGCCTTCTTCGGCGGCATGGGCGCGGCGATCCTCGCCGCCCTGCTGCTTGTGACGGCGATCGGCGGCCGGATGTATCTGTTGTCCGACTCGGGCCGGGGCCTGGTGACCAGCTTCGTGGCCGGGAAGAAACTGGGGCGGTATGGCCGCATCAATGTCGAGGGCGTGCGCGGCGACCTGTTCGACGACTTCACCATCGATCGGGTGACGGTGACCGACGCGGACGGCGTCTGGCTGGAGGCGCGCAAGGTGCGGGTCGACTGGGACTGGTGGCCGTTGATCACCCGTCGATTCCACGCCACCGACGTTGAGGCTGAGGTCATACGCCTGATCCGCCGCCCCTTGGTCGAGGCCTCGACCGAACCGCCGGGACCGCAGCCGCTGTCGATCGACATCGACCGGTTCGCCGCTGACGTCGAACTGCTGGAGGATTTCAGCAAGGAATACGGCCGCTGGAAACTGGCCGGGGAAGCCCTGATCCCCCGCAAGGGGCTGAAGACGGTGACCGTCAACGCGGACAGCAACAGCCGGCCGGGCGATTTCCTGCGCCTGACCGCCGCCATCGGGGACGATATCGCCGACATGCGGCTGAACCTGCGGGCCCAGGAGGCGCGCGGAGGTCCGATCGCCGGGGCGCTCGGCTATTCGCCCGGCCAGCCGTTCCTCGCCACCGCGATCGTCAATGGCGAGGTCGTCGACGCCGTGGTGCGGACCGGCGATTTCACCCCGCTGTCGATCAAGGGGACGTACGGGCCGGAGCAGACCCGGATCGCGGGCTATCTCGACTTCTCGGGATCGGACCTGCTGGATCCGTTCGTGCGCCGGATCGGACCCACCGCCCGCTTCGCCCTCGCCACCGCCCCGGATCGCAACAAGGATGGCCTGCAGGGCGTGGGCTGGCGTTTGATCGCGGAAAATCTGAACTCCAGCGCCACCGGCATGATCCGGGTCCGCGACCGCAGCGCGCCTGAGGGCGTGCGCGTCAACGTCTCCACACCGTCGCTGACCCGACTGGCCGGACGGCCGCTGGGAAACGCCGCAGCGTGGACCGCCCTGTTCCGGGGCGACGCCGCGAACTGGAGCCTGAACGGCTCGATCGACGTGCTCGGCGCCGATCTGTCGAGCTATCAGGCCCGGCGAATCCGCGGACCCGTCAATATCCAGGCGCGCGCCGGGCGCTATGATATCGACGGCGACCTGCGCGCCGCCGGCGGCTCGACGGCCGGCATGGTCGGCGGCCTTCTGGGTCCTGAGCCCCGCGTCCAGTTCGAGGCGGCCCGGCTCGCGGACGGCGCCGTCCTGCTGGAAAGGCTGGAGGCGACCGGGCGGGCCCTCAGGGTCTCGGGAACCGGAGGTCGCAACCTGCTGGGCGGTCTCGGCTTCCGCGGCCGCGCCGAGGTCACCGACGCCAGTCGCCTGCGTCCGGGCGCCGTCGGGGCGTTCGGAGGCACGATCGCCGCCTCCATGCCCCGGGCCGGCGCGCCTTGGGAGATCACCTTCGACGGGCGGGGCCGCGGCTTCGAGCTGGGCGTCAGCGAACTGGACCGGCTGCTGGGCCCGACGCCCCGGCTGCAGCTGGTCGGCGCCCTCACCGACGCCCGGGTGCAGATCGAATCGGCCCGGCTGAGCGGCGCCCACGGCAACGCCGCCGCGAGGGGTTTCATCGAGGGCGACGGCCGGATGCGGCTGGCGATGAACTGGAACGCGCGCGGCTCCTTCGGCGTCGGCCCGGTCGAGATCGACGGCGCCATGTCCGGCGACGGCACGGTCGGCGGCACCCTCGCCCGGCCCAGCGCCGAGCTGAAGGCCGCCTTCGGCCGGATCAGCGCCGGCGCCCTGATCCTGACCGATGCGAGCATGGATCTGAGCTTCCGGCGCGGGGCCGACGCCTCGGACGGGCGGATTTCGGTCGTCGCCGGATCGAACTACGGCCCGGCCCGGGCCAGCGGAAACTTCTATCTGGGCGGCGAGCGCATCCGCCTGACCGATGTTGACCTCGACGCCGGCGGCGTGACGGCCCAGGGTGCGATCGCCCTGTCCGACCGCTTCCCGTCGAGCGCCGACCTGACATTTACGGCCCGTCCGGGGGCCTTCCTCGCCTCGGGCGCCGCCGACGGCCGCATCCGCCTGACCGAAGGCGCCGGGGCCGAGACCGCCATACTCGATGTCACCGGCCGCAACGTCCGCCTTGCCGGATCATCCTGGATTCTCCGCTCTCTGGACCTGAGCGGCCGTGGGACGCTGGACCGCCTGCCCTTCACCGTGAAGGCTGACGTCGGCGGCGCGACCCCGGTCAGGTTCGACGGGACCGGCGTCTATTCGCGACAGCCCAATGCCCAGACCGTGGTGCTGCAGGGGTCAGGCCGGGTGCGCGAGATCGAGTTCACCACGCGCAACCCGGCGGTCATAGCCCTGGCTGGCGACGGCCGCGTGGTCCGCGTCGATCTCGGCCTCGGCGGTGGGGTGCTGACCGGCGAGCTGCGTCAGGATTCCCGCGCCGCGGTGATCGAGGCCAATCTGACCAGCGTCGAACTGGGCACGCTCGCTCCGGATCTGAGGGGCCGGGCCACCGGCCGACTGTCGCTGCGGGGGTCCGGGGATGACCTGTCGGGCTCGGCCAACATCGCCCTGGAGAATGTGCGCAGCATCGACGCCCCCAATACCCTGGCGATCAACGGCTCCGTCAATGCGGTCCTGCTCGACAACACACTGAGGGTTCGGGCCCAGATCGCCAACGACGGCGCCGTGACAGCCAATGCCGACATCACCCTGCCGGTCGAGGCCTCGGCCGCGCCGCTGCGACTGGCGGTGGTCCGCACCCGGCCGATGTCGGGAGAGATCGATATCCAGGGACAGGTGCAGCCGGTCTGGGACCTGTTCCTCGGCGGCGAGCGCTCACTGTCCGGCGCCATCAACGCCCGGGCCACCCTGGCCGGATCGATCGCCGCGCCGCGCATCAACGGCCGCATGGACCTGTGGGAAGGCGGCTTCCGCGACAACGCCACCGGCCTGGTGTTGCGGGACGTCACCCTGGCGAGCCGCTTCGATGACACCACCGCCATGGTCGAGAGCTTCTCGGCCACTGACGGCACAGGCGGCACGGTCGCCGGCGACGGCCGCATTGGCCTGCGCGAAGGCTCGGGCTCCAGCGTCGAACTGGCCCTGACCCGGTTCCGGATCATCGACAATGATATCGCCGTGGCCCGCGCCTCCGGACCGCTCAGCGTGGTGCGCGCCGCCGACGGCAAGATCCAGCTGACCGGCCGGATCGACATCGACGACGCCGTCATCCAGGCCAATCCGCCCGGCTCGACCGGCATCGTCCGCATGGACGTGATCGAGATCAACAAGCCGGGCGGCGACACGCCCGAGGAAGAACAGAACCGGCCGCGCGGCCCCCAGATCGGCGTCGACATCGCCATCCGCTCGCCCGGCGGCGACGTCCGGGTGGTCGGACGTGGCCTGAACGTGGAGATGAGCGTCAACGCCCGGGTGACCGGCACCATCAACCGGCCGACGCTTTCCGGAACGGCCCAGGTCGTGCGCGGCGACTATGATTTCGCCGGCAAGCGGTTCGTCTTCGACGATCGCGGGACCGTCACCCTGTCCACCCGGCCGGAGAATATCCGACTGAATCTGACGGCCACGCGGGACGATCCGGCCCTGACAGCGACCATTCGCGTCACCGGCACCGCCGCGCGGCCCGAGATCGCCCTGACCTCGACGCCCGAACTGCCACAGGACGAGATCCTGTCCCAGGTGCTGTTCGGGCGGTCGGCGTCCCAGCTGTCGGCCTTCGAGGCGGCCCAGCTGGCGGCCAGCGTCGGCGCCCTGGCGGGCGGCGGCGGTTTCGACGTAATCGGCAATCTGCGCGAACTGGCCGGGCTGGACCGGCTGTCGTTCGGGGGAGAGGCGTCCAGCCTGACCGTGGCGGGCGGCCGCTATCTGACCGACGACGTCTATCTGGAGATCATCGGCGGCGGCGAGGCCGGGGCTGTCGTCAATGTCGAGTGGCAGGTGCGCCGCAACCTGACGGTCGGCTCGAAATTCGGCGGACAGGGCGAGGCCAGCCTGTCGATCCGCTGGCGCCGTCAGTCACGCGAAGCGGGCGCCGGCCGAGAGGACCGGCGCCCGAACCGGTAGATCAATAGGCCTGGGCGTCGCGGAACTTGCCCAGGGCGCTGGCGCCGCGAATGCCGGCGATGTGAAGCAGCAGTTGGACGATCATCAGGACCAGCCCGCCCCAGGTCTGCCAGGCGGGCATTTCAGCGGTCCTGACCTCCATTTGATCCGCCATGACGAGACCGAGCGCGGCGGTGCCCAGCCCGTAGACCACAAGGACGGTGAACAGGATCGGTATGACGATGTTCGGCTTGAACCACTGGACAAGGCCCAGGATCAGCTGAGCCACGACCATGGCGACCGTGATTCCGATCGCCGCACTGGCCATCATGCCGGTCATCCCTGCCGCCTCGGGCGACTGGGCTGCGGCGTCGGACAGCGCGGCCTGCATCACCGCGGCCCCCAGCCCCATCAGCCAGACCACGGTGATGATCCCCCAGACCACGCCCAGAAAGATCGCGATGGCGCTGGCGCGCGCCGCGGCCTTCGCTTCCGCGGCGTTGGTAATAGCGGCGGCGGGGTTCATCCCCTTCACCAAGTCAGTCATGCCGGTGTCCTCCCTGTGTGGCCGGCACACCCTATAAGGGCGCGGGCGGCGCGCAACGCACAATCGGCGGCCGCCTTCACCTTTACGGCCCGGGCCGCTAGGGTCCGGCCGCATGCGGATTCTTCCTCAAGACCAGGCCGTGCTCGACCATGTCGCGGCGCGCGAAGCGGCCATCGTCGGCCGGGCGGTGGACTGGGCCGGGATCAATTCCGGCAGCCGTAACGGCGCGGGACTGGCGCGCATGCTCGACCGGCTGGAAGCCGCCGCCGCGCCGCTGTCGGCCGAGGTCGTCCGCGTCCCCACGAACGGCTCGACCACCATCGGCGACGACGGCCAGGTGCGGGCCGAGGCCCACGCCGACGCCCTTCAGATCACCCTGCGGCCGGAGGCCCCGGTGCAGGTGATCCTGACCGGCCACTACGACACCGTCTTCCCCGCCGACAGCGCCTTCCAGACCGTCACCACACGCCCCGACGGGGCCTTGAACGGTCCCGGGATCGCCGACATGAAGGGCGGGATCAGCGTCCTGCTGGCGGCGCTGGAAGCGTTCGAGACCCATCCCGACAAGGCCCGCGTCGGCTGGACCGTGCTGCTGTCGC
>CAZGPS010000086.1:0-10388 GCA_964527675.1 uncultured Brevundimonas sp.
ACTACGGCAAATTCCGCTTCCAGGAGCAGAAGAAGAAGGCCGAGGCGCGCAAGCGCCAGAAGGTCGTCGAGCTGAAGGAAATCAAGCTCCGGCCGAACATCGACGTGCACGACTATGAAGTGAAGTCGCGGGCCATGCACCGGTTCTTCGAGGAGGGCGACAAGGTCAAGGTGACCCTGCGCTTCCGTGGCCGCGAGATGGCCCACCCGGAACTGGGCATGAAGCTGCTCAACAAGGTCCAGGCCGATTTCGACGAGATCGCCAAGGTTGAGTACGCCCCGCGTATGGAAGGCCGCCAGATGATCATGATCCTGGCGCCGAAATAGGCGGCGAACCTCCTTTCAGACGTCCTGCGACGTTTGGGCCGGCCGCCATCCGCCTTTTTTGCAGAGATTGCGCGGCAACCCTTGAGGTTGTGGGCGGTTGCTGAAAGGGTGGCCCCCTGTTTGTCGAGGCGGGGGTCTCCATGTTGCGTCCTGTTGTTTGCGCCGGCCTGAAGGCCGTCGTGGTGGCTGCTGCCTTGATCGGGGCTGTCGGTCTGACACCGGCCATGGCCCAGCAACGGGTCGAGCCCGCGCCGCTGACCGCCTATGGCTCGCTGCCGACTTTCGAGATGGTCACGATGTCCCCGTCCGGGCAGCGTCTGGCCTTCATCACGGTGGCTGGCGAAGACCGGACGCTCGTTATCGTCGACATGGCGACCAAGGAGCAACTGGGCGGCGCCGCCGTCGGCCAGGTCAAGGTTCGCGACCTCAACTGGATCGGCGAAGACCGGGTGCTGGTCACCTCGTCCACCTCCCAGGCCTTCCCCGACATCGGCATCGTCGAGCAGGAGTTGTACACGGCGCAGATCTACGACATCGCCCGGCGCAAGATCGTCGTGATGTTCGACGGCACCCGCGGCGTGCTGCCTTTCCTGTTCAGCAGTGTCCGTATCGTCGAGCGGGCGGATGATCCGCTGGTCCTCGTGCGGGGATACGCCTTCGAGAACCCCGAGCGCCTCGACCTCTTCCGCATCGAGGTCGCGACCGGGCGCGGCAGGCTTGAGGAAGTGATGGGCCGCCGGGTCGGAGGTTTCGTCCTCGACGCCTCGGGGCAGTCGGTGGCCCGCAGCGAATATGACCCCACGTCCCGGGTCTGGAGCCTCTATCTGAAGAGCGGCTCGGGCTTCCGCAAGGCCTGGGACACGACCGCGCCGCTGGACGCACCGTATCTCGTCGGCCTGGGCATGCAGGGCGACAGCGTCATCGTCTGGGCCAAACGTCCGGACATGAGCCAGCCGGGGCGTGAGGACGCGGAGTATTTCGACGTCAACCTGGCGACAGGGGTCTGGCGGCCGGTGCGGTTCGAGTTCCGGCCGGACGGCCTGCTCTTCCACCCGGTGACGCGGCGGATGGTCGGCGCCATGCGCAACACCAATCAGGGCGCCGTCTACGCCATGGCGGACCCGGCGGCCAACGCCCTGTGGATGCGCATCGAACAGGCGTTCGCCGGCCGCTCGCCGAATCTGGTTGGCTGGAGCAACGACCTGCAGAAAGCCGTGGTCTACACGGTCAGCGATCGGGATCCCGGCACCTACTATGCGCTGGATTTCGCGGCCGGCTCGATCATGAAGGTCGGCAGCGCCTACGAAGGCGTCCGGCCGGAACAGGTCGCCCCGGTTCAGCCGGTGGAATACGCCGCTGCCGACGGCCTGACCATCCAGGGCTATCTGACCACTCCTCCCGGCATCGAGGATCCGCGCGGCCTGCCGCTGGTCGTCCTGCCCCACGGCGGACCGGCCGCCCATGACGTCCGCACCTTCGACTACTGGGCCCAGGCCATCGCCTCGCGCGGCTATGCCGTGCTGCAGCCGAATTTCCGCGGCTCCACCGACCGCGGCGACGCCTTCATGGCGGCCGGCTATGGCGAGTGGGGTCTGAAGATGCAGACCGACCTGTCGGACGGCGTCCGCTACCTGGCCGCCGAGGGGATCATCGATCCGAGCCGCGTCTGCATCGTCGGCGGCAGCTACGGCGGCTATGCCGCCCTGGCCGGCGTGACGCTGGATCCGGGCGTCTATCGCTGCGCCGTCTCCTACGCCGGCGTTTCGGACCTGCGCCGGATGGTCACCGACATCGCCCGCGACACCGGCCGTCACGACAACGCCACCCTGCGCTACTGGACCCGCTTCATGGGCGCCGACGGCGCGGGCGATCGCTCGATGGACCGGAGGTCGCCGGCCTATCTGGCTGAGCGGGCCGATGCCCCGATCCTGCTGATGCACGGGCGTGACGACCACGTGGTGCCGATCGTCCAGAGCCGGGTCATGGCCGACGCCCTGCGCCGGGCCGGAAAGCCGTATGAGTTCATCGAGCTCCCAGGCGAGGATCACTGGCTGTCGAGGGGTGAGAGCCGGCAGCGGATGCTCAATGAGACGGTGCGCTTCCTCGAGCGGCACAACCCGCCGAACTGAGACCCGGCTTGCCTTCAGGCGCGGCTTCACATACAAGCCGCGCCTTCGCGTACCGAACCGCCGGGCGAACAGGCATGCCTGGGCGGTTCTTAATCAGGGTCACCAACCCCAAGGGCTCAAGCAGCCCGGAGGGCGGCGACCCACTCATTATGAGATTGAAAATGCCCAAACTGAAGACGACGTCTGGCGCCAAGAAGCGCTTCAAATTCACGGCGACTGGCAAGGTCAAGTCGGGCGTGGCGGGCAAGCGGCACCGCTTGATCAGCCACAACTCGAAATACATCCGTCAGAACCGCGGCACCAAGGTCATGGCCGACGCCGACGCCAGGAAGATCAAGTCCTACATGCCGTACGCCTGATCGGCGCGCGCATCGACGACCTGATTTTCCCATTGAATTTGAAAGGATAGCGACATGGCTCGCGTCAAACGGGGCGTAACGTCCCACGCCAAGCACAAGAAGGTTCTCAAGCAGGCCAAGGGTTTCTACGGCCGCCGCAAGAACACCATCCGCACGGCCAAGGCCGCGGTCGACCGCGCCGGCCAGTACGCCTATCGTGACCGCCGCACCAAGAAGCGCAATTTCCGCACCCTGTGGATCCAGCGCATCAACGCCGCCGCGCGTCTGGAAGGCTTCACCTATTCGCAGTTCATCCACGGCCTCGGCGAGGCCGGCATCGAGCTGGACCGCAAGGTTCTGGCCGCGATGGCCGCCGACGAGGGCGCCTTCAAGGCGATCGCCGACAAGGTCCGGGACGCGCTGAAGACCGCCTGATCGCGGCTCTGACGCACAGCTTCGAAACGCCCGCTCCGGTCACCGGAGCGGGCGTTTTCGTTGGCGATGGCGCAACCGGCGACGGGCCGACCCGTTGAGGAGGCGCCGCCGTGATCCGGCGTCCCCCCCGCATCCAGGAGTCGCCCCATGTCTGTCGCCAAGGTCACCGAGATCAGCTCTTCCTCGTCCGTCAGTTTCGAGGACGCGCTGAAGAAGGGCATCGCCCGCGCTGACAAGACGCTGAACAATGTCGAGGGCGCCTGGGTCCAGGAGCAGAAGGTCATCGTCAAGGGCGGCGAGATCGTCGAATACCGGGTCAACATGAAGGTGACCTTCGTCCTCAACGACTGAACCGGGGCTGGCGGGACCGGTCCGGCGCAACGGCGGGGTGACGAAACAGCTTCATCCCGCTAGACGACTGCCACCATGACCGATCTCGCCCAGCTGGAACTTGACCTGATCAACGCCATCGGCGGCGCGGAGACCGCGGCCGCGGTCGAGGATCTGCGCGTCGCCGCCCTCGGCAAGTCGGGCTCGATCTCCGGCCTGCTCAAGGGCATGGGGGCGATGAGCCCCGACGAGCGGCGCGAGAAGGGGCCGATGATCAACGGCCTGCGCGACCGCGTGTCGGCGGCGCTGGCGGCGAAGAAGGCGGAGCTGGAGGCGGCCGAGCTGGACGCCCGGCTGAAGGCCGAACGCGTCGACCTGACCCTGCCCCCGCGCCCGCGCCGCAAGGGCGGCGTCCATCCGACCATGCAGGTGATGGACGAGATGATCGCCCTGTTCGCCGAGATGGGCTTCGCCGTGGCCGAGGGCCCGGACATCGAGGACGACTTTCACAATTTCACCGCCCTGAATTTCCCGCCCAAACATCCGGCGCGGGAGATGCACGACACCTTCTTCCTGCGGCCCGACCCGGCGACGGGCGAGCGCAAGGTGCTGCGCACCCACACCAGCCCGGTGCAGGTGCGGACCATGATGACCCAGACGCCGCCGATCCGGATCATCGCCCCGGGCCGGACCTTCCGGAAGGACAGCGACGCCACCCACACGCCGATGTTCCACCAGGTCGAGGGTCTGGTGATCGACAAGGGCGTGCACATGGGCCACCTGAAGTGGACGCTGGAGACCTTCGTCGCCCGCTTCTTCGAGGTCGACGACGTCGACGCGCGCTTCCGGCCGCACCATTTCCCCTTCACCGAGCCGTCGGCCGAGATGGACATCCGTTGCGACCGCTCCGGCGGCGAACTGAAGCTCAACACCGGCGACAGCTGGATGGAGATCCTCGGCTGCGGCATGGTCCATCCCAACGTGCTGCGGAACTGCGGCATCGATCCGGACGAATACCAGGGCTTCGCCTTCGGCATGGGCGTGGACCGTCTGGCGATGCTGAAATACGGCATCCCCGACCTGCGGCCGATGTTCGAGGCGGATACCCGGTGGCTGGCCCACTACGGCTTCTCGGCCTTCGCCGCGCCGAACCCGGCCAGCGGCCTGAGCTGAACGAGACCCCCATGACCCACGCACCGATCGCGTCGGGTGGAGACAAGACCGCGTGAAATTCACCCTCTCCTGGCTGAAGCAGCATCTCGACACGAACGCCGACGTGGCGGCCGTGGCCGAGGCGATGACCATGGCGGGGCTGGAGGTGGAAGAGGTCCATGATCCGATCGCCGCCCTGGCCCCCTTCACCGTCGCCCGGATCGTCTCGGCCGACCGGCATCCGAACGCTGACCGGCTGCAGGTCTGCCAGGTCGAGACCGTCGACGGGATGAAGGAGATCGTCTGCGGCGCGCCCAACGCCCGCGCCGGTCTGACCACCATCTACGCCCCCATCGGCGCCTATGTGCCCGGCCTCGGCGTGACGCTGGTGGAGAAGCCGGTGCGCGGCGTGGTCTCGCACGGCATGCTGTGCTCGGCCTCGGAGCTGGAGCTGGCCGACGAGAGCGACGGCATTCTCGAACTGGCCGACGATCTGGCGGTCGGGACGCCGGCGGCCGGCGTCTTCGGCGCCGAGCCGGTGATCGATTTCGAGGTCACCCCCAACCGGCCCGACTGGCTGGGCGTGGCCGGCATCGCCCGCGATCTCGCGGCGACCGGCCTCGGCCAGCTGCAGACGCCCTCCATCCTCCCGGTGCCGGGAACCTTCCCGTCGCCCATCTCGGTGCGCATTGCGGCGCCGGAGATGTGCCCGGTGTTCGCCGGCCGGCTGATCCGGGGGGTGAAGAACGGGTCGTCGCCCGAGTGGCTGCAACGGCGGCTGACCGCCATCGGCCTGCGCTCGATCAACCGGCTGGTCGATGTCACCAATCTGATCGCCTACGACCGCTGCCGCCCGCTGCACGTCTATGACGTGGCCAGGCTGGTCGGCTCCGAGATCGTCGTGCGCGGCGGCCAGATATCCGAAGGCGCGGAACACATCGCCGCCGGGACGCACGAGCATCTGATCGCCCTCGACGGCAAGACCTACACCGTGGACGCCAATATGTGCGTCATCGCCGACGCGGGCGGCGAACGCCCCATCGGCTTGGGCGGCGTCATGGGCGGGGAGTCGACCGGCTGTTCGGACGAAACCACGGACGTCTTCGTCGAGTGCGCCTGGTTCGACCCGATCCTGACGGCCCAGACCGGCCGCACCCTGACGATCAACTCCGACGCCCAGTACCGTTTCGCCCGCGGCGTCGATCCGGCCTCGGTGGTTCCGGGGCTGGAGCTGGCGACGCAGCTGATCCTCGAGCTGTGCGGCGGCGAGCCGTCGGAGATCGTGCTGGCGGGACAGGCCCCCGCCGATCCCTCGGCCTTCGCCTTCGACCCGGCCCGCGTCGGGTCGCTGACAGGCCTTGCGCTGGACGACGACCGCATCGCCGAAATCCTCACCCGCCTCGGTTTCGAGGTCGCGCGGGGCTCGCCGTGGAGCGTGACCCCGCCGTCGTGGCGGCGCGACGTCGAGGGACCGGCTGATCTGGTCGAGGAGGTCGCCCGCATCGAGGGCTACGACGCCCTGCCGTCGACGCCCCTGCCCGATCTCGGCGCGCCGTCGAAGGGGGTCCTCAACCCGCGTCAGGCGCGGGTGCGCGCCGCCCGGCGGGCGCTGGCGGCCCTGGGCTATGCTGAGGCCGTCACCTGGTCCTTCACCAAACAATCGACCGCGGCCCTGTTCGGCGGCGGCGACGACGCCCTGCGGGTCGAGAACCCGATCGCCGCCGATCTGGACTGCATGCGGCCCTCGGCCCTGCCCAATCTGATCCAGGCGGCGGCGCGCAACGCCGACCGCGGCCACCCGGACGCCGCCCTGTTCGAGATCGGCCCGATCTATCTGGACGACACCCCGACCGGCCAGCGCACCGTCATCGCCGGCCTCGTGGCGCCTCGTTCCGCCCGCCACTGGGGCGGCGCGGCCGAGGACGCCCTGTTCGCGCTGAAGGGCGACCTGCTGGCCCTGCTGGACGAGTTGGGCGCGCCGACGGCCTCGCTGCAACTGGTCCAGGGCCAGAACCGCGACTGGTGGCACCCCGGCCGCTCGGCCCGGCTGCAGCTCGGTCCGAAGAATGTGATGGTCGAGTTCGGCGCCCTGCACCCGCGCGTGCTCCAGGCGCTGGACGCCGACGCCCCCATGCTGGCCTTCGAGATCGTGCTCGACGCCGTGCCCGAACCGCGCGGCAAGACGACCAAGACGCGCGGCCCGGCGACCCTGGCGCCGCTGCAGCCCCTGACCCGCGACTTCGCCTTCGTCATGGAAGAGGGCAAGGCGACCGGCGACCTCGTCCGCGCCGTGGCCGGGGCCGACAAGGCCTTGATCGTCGAGGTCCGGGTGTTCGACGTCTATCGCGGCGCCGGCGTGGCCGAGGGCATGAAGTCGGTGGCGCTGGAAGTCGTCATCCAGCCGCGCGAGGCGACCCTGACCGAGGTCGAGATCGAGGCCCTGTCGGCGAAGGTCGTGGCGGCGGCGGCGAAGGCGGGCGGCGTCCTGCGGACCTGACGCGCCGGCCCCGCGGCCGCCGGATCAGCCTTGCGACAGCAGCCCGACGATCCAGCCCTCCAGCGCCGTCGTGTCGCTCATCGGGCCGTGGAAGAGGTGCTCCGGCGCGAAGGGGCCGATGTCGGCGTCCTCGCCGATGACGACCTTCTGCAGGGTGCTGAATTTGGTCAGGCCGGACGGCAGGACGATCTCCCGCACTTCCATGTAGCGGGTGGCGGCGTTGGTCGCCTCGCCGACATGCAGGGCCCCCAGTCTGCGGAAGTCGCGCACCATCAGCAGGCACGAGCTGAAACAGGCATGGTCGGTCAGGATGACGACCCGCCCCTGATAGGCCGGAGCGGCCGCGGGGGCCGCGACCGGCTCAGCCGGCGCGCAGTCCGGAACCGGCTCGTCAAAGGCGCGGCCCCCGGCCACGGCCCGGTCGATTTCGTCGGCCAGCGTCGAATAGTATCGGGCGGTCTGAGGATCCTGCGCCCGGGCGGCGAAGGCGCGCGCATGGGCGGCGTTGCCCGGCGAGGCGCGCCACAGGGCCGCGCAGGCCGAACCGCCGCGCAGACGCGCCGCCGTGTATTCGGTTCCATAGATGGCGTCCGCCAGCCGGCGTCCGTGACGGGAATCGCCGCCGCCGTTGCCGCGCAGGTCGATCACCAAAGCGGGGCTCTCGCGCCATTCGCCGGCGCGCGCCTCGAAGTCCGCCGCCACGGTCGCGGCCGCATCCGACAGGCTCTCCATGGCGATCCACCAATGGTCGCCGCTGCGACGGACGCCGAAGCCGGCTCGCCCGCCGGCCGTCGCCGCGGTCAGCGCCTCGGCGAGACGGGGAGTGTCGACGGCGCGCCAGTCCAGTTCGACGCTGACCGGGCCGCCCTGCCTCCCGAACACGCAGGTCCGGGGCCGGGTGAGGAAGGGATTGCCGTCATCGACGAACATGAAGCCGCCGTGGGCGATGTACTGGGCCTCGACCGGCGCCGAGACGCGGAAGGCCAGACGGGCGGCCGCCAGGGCCTCGGCCGGCTCGCCGTCGCAGGACGCCAGTCGCGCGCCGACCAGACCCTTGTCATCGCCGTCCTGCGCGGCGACCACCCAGTGTCCGCCCCGCCGGGTCATGACCAGTCCGGCCCAAATGTAGGGCACGCCCCGCAGTCTCTGGCTGGACCAGACATGTTCGTCGCCGAAGGCGGTGGCGAAGCCGGCGAGAACGGCGGTGTAGCCCGTATAGCCGTCGATGGCGGCAATACGGTCCCGGGCGGTTTCATAGCCGCGCCGCAGGCGCTGCTGGAACGCCTCGTCGCCGAGTTCCGGCGCGGCCCCGGGGTGGCTGTCGCGGATCAGGGCGTGGGCGGCGTCCAGGTCGGCCCGGGCCAGCAGCCGCCACGCTTCCGCGGAGGCGGCCGTCTGGGCATGGGCGCTTCCCGCCCACGCAATCGCAGCCAGGCCGACGGCCAGGCGCTGGATCAGTCGTGACATGCCTCTTCTCCCCGGCAGCAGCGTCCTCCGAGCCCCCTAATGTTTCCGCCGCCGCTGTCACGTTAAAGCGGTGTCATGGGCAGGGTCAGCCCCCGGTCGCCGGCTTCCGAGGCCGGGCCGGTGGCCGCGAGAGGTTCAGGGCGACTGCGGCGCGGATCAGCGCCTTGAAGGCCGCCTCGTCGATGGCGTCGCCCTCGCGAAAATCGATGGCGCGGCGGGTGGAGCCCTCGAGGCTGGAATTGAACAGGCCGGTCGGGTCCTCCAGCGAGGCCCCCTTGGCGAAGGTCAGCTTCACGGCCGTCTTGTAGGTCTCGCCGGTGGTCAGGATGCCGGCATGCGACCACACCGGGACGCCGCCCCATTTGACCTCCTCGACCACCTCGGGGTCGGCCTCGTGGATCAGGGCCCGGAGGCGGGCGAGGGTGCGACCCCGCCAGTCGTCCAGCGCGGCGATCCGGGCGTCGATCCAGGCGGAGGGTGGGGTTCCGGCCTCCAGGGCCGGCAGCTCGCGCTTGCGGTTCATGGTCGTGGCCTTTCGGGGTTCACATGGGTTCGCCGGGCAGTTCGCTGGCCTGCCGGACCCAGTCGGCGAACCGGGCCTCGTCGAAGGCGTCGCCTTCGTGGATGTGGAAATAGCGCACCTCCTTCTGCTTCGAGCCGACCGGCGGGACAGGGTCCAGCGCGGCGCCGCGGAAGAAGGCGATTTTCACATAGGCGTTGAAACAGTGAAGGCTGAGGAACCAGATCCCTTCCTCGACCCCGTACATGGGCGAGTTCCATTTGACCGCCTTGCGCACGCGGGGGACAGTGCGTTCGACGATCGTATCGACCCGGCGCCCGACCTCGCTTTTCCAGCCCGGGGCGGCCGCGATCCAGGCCTGCACCGGGGCGTCGCCATAGCCCTTGGCGATCTGCGGATTGCCGCCCGAGAGCAGTGTCGGCTTCCCGTCTTCCGTCATCGGTCCGGCCCCTGTTCGCCCCCGCCGGGCTTCCCCGCATGGGGCAGGACGAACATGTAGAGGCCCGAGGCCATCATCAGGGCCAACGGAAACAGCGGCAGGAAATAGACCCATTCGGCCGGTTGGCGGCCCAGTCCGAGGGCGAGAAAGATGCCGGCGACGACGAGGGTGAAGAGGACCGAGAGCCCGCGGTGAGCCTGTCGGATCGAGGCGCTCCAGTTCATGGGAGTCTCCTTTCAGTTTGAAGGCCGCGGTCAGCGAATCGGGTCCGCCCCGGCCAGCGTCTGTTCGAGGTTTTCGAGGAATTTCCGCCAGCCCAGGCCGGCGCCGCCGAAGGCCTGCCGCTGGTCGGACCTGAAGCCGGCCTGCTCCATGCGCAGATGGGCGCCCGTCTCCGTCGGGGTGATGGTGAAGGTCACGACGCTTTCCAGCGCATAGGCCGGATCGTCGTGAGCGTAGTTCCAGGTGTAGCTCAGCGTCCGGTTCGGCTCGACGGCGAGGACCTCACAGTCCAGCACGCCGCCCCAGTCGCCGGTGAGGTTGAAACGGTGGCCGACCTCCGGGCTGAAGTCGTTCTTCATCAGCCACGCCTCGATCAGATGCGGCTGGGTCAGGGCCCGCCACAGCCGGTCCGGCGGGTAAGGGAATTCCCGCTCGACGACGACGGAGCGGGTATGCGCCGCGGCTTCGGTCATTGATCCATCCTTTTCATCAGATCCTCGAGATCGTCGAATTTCGCCTCCCAGAAGCCGGTC
>CAZGPS010000087.1:0-10318 GCA_964527675.1 uncultured Brevundimonas sp.
CAGCCCCCTCATCCGGACGGCTCCGCCGCCCACCTTCTCCCCCGAGGGGAGAAGGGCGGGTCTCTGCTCAAACTCAAACATCCAGCACCCAGGTGTCCTTGGTCCCGCCGCCCTGGCTGGAGTTGACCACCAGCGAACCGGGCTTCAGCGCCACCCGCGTCAGCCCGCCCGGCGCCACCTTGACCCCCTCGGGGCTCGACAGCACGAACGGCCGCAGATCGACGTGCCGCGGTGACAGCTCTCCGCTCTTGTCCAGGGTCGGCGCCGTCGACAGGTCCAGCGTCGGCTGGGCGATGAAGTCGTCCGGATCGTTGATCAGCCGCTTTCGGAACGTCTCGACCTCCGTCTTCGACGCCGCCGGCCCGACCAGCATGCCGTAACCGCCCGAGCCGCCGACCTCCTTGACGACCAGCTCCTCCAGATGCGCCAGCACGTATTTCAGCGCCTCCGGTTCGCGGCAGCGCCAGGTCGGCACATTCTTCAGGATCGGCTCCTCGCCGGTGAAGAAGCGGATGATCTCCGGCATATAGGTATAGACCGCCTTGTCGTCGGCCACGCCGGTGCCGACCGCATTGGCCAGGGTCACCGTCCCCGCCTGATAGGCCGTCATCAGTCCCGGCACGCCCAGCGCCGTGTCCGGCCGGAAGGTCAGCGGATCGAGGAAGTCGTCGTCGATGCGGCGGTAGACGACATCGACCCGCTGGCGGCCCTCGGTCGTGCGCATGAAGACATACCCGTCGTCGACGAACAGGTCCCGCCCCTCGACCAGCTCGATCCCCAGCTTGTCGGCCAGGAAGCTGTGCTCATAGTAGGCCGAGTTGAACGGCCCCGGCGTCAGCACCACGATGGTCGGATCGGCCCCCGCCGCCTCGGGCGCGCAGGCCCGCAGGCTGGCCAGCAGCATGTCGGCATAGGTCTCGACCGGCCGCACCGGATAGTCGGCGAACAGGTCGGGGAACAGCCGCATCATCATCTCGCGGTTCTCCAGCATGTAGGAGACTCCCGACGGGGTGCGGCAATTGTCCTCCAGCACATAGAAGCCGTCGTCGCCGGTGCGCACCAGATCGACGCCGGCGATATGCACCCACACCCCGCGCGGCGGCCGCCGGCCCTGCATCTCGGGCGCATAGTGGGGATTGGTCAGCACCAGCTCGGCCGGCAGCACCCCCGCCTTCAGACACTCCTGCCGCCCGTAGATGTCGGCGAGGAACAGATTGATGGCCTTGACCCGCTGGACCAGTCCGGCCTCCAGCCCGGCCCATTCCGCCGCGCCGATGATGCGGGGCACCACGTCGAAGGGGATCAGCCGTTCGCTGGATTCCGCGTCGCCATAGACGGCGAAGGTGATGCCCATGCGGCGGAAAAACAGCTCGGCCTGTCGCGAGCGCGATTGCAGCAGCCCCTCGGGCGCCTCGGCCAGCCAGCGCGCCAGCCCCCGATAGCTTTCCCGAACGTCCGCCCCATAGGCCGGCGCGTCTCCTGACATCTCGTCGAAGGCCATGCCGCTCCCGCTGCAACCAGCCACGAACGTGACCCGATACGCTACGCGTGCGCAACAGGAATGTTGCACTGCCGCGAACGTCACGGGCGGCTTTCCCTCGCGGCAAGGCCCCGGCCGGCCGGCCGACCCTTTTCATGCGTCGGCGGATCAGTCGTCGCCGGACCGACATCGCAGCTTCACGCGGCCGTGGCCAAGCCGTCGCCAGATCGGCATGAAGCGCCGCTACGCCGCCTGCACAAACCGCTGGGGGCTGCCATGATTCACCGCATTCAAAAGAACTCGTCCTTCTGTCTCGGCGTCAGCACCATGGCGCTCGCCTGCGGTCTGGCCGGCGGCGCCTTCGCCCAGGACGCGGCGACTTCGGTCGACGACGTCATCGTCACGGCCCAGCTTCGCGAACAGGACCCGATCGAGGTTCCGTTCGCCCTGACCGCCTACTCCGGCCAGTTCCTCGAGAACCTCGGCGTCGAGGAGTTCGACGCCCTGTCGGCCTTCGTGCCCGGCTTCCTGGTGCAGAACCAGTCGCCCAACAACCCGGGCTTCGTCATGCGCGGCATCACCTCGGACTCCGGCGCGGCCACGGCCGAGCCGCGCGTCTCGGTCTACCAGGACGGCGTCTCGATCTCGAAATCGCGCGGGTCCTACGTCGAGCTGTTCGACATCGAGCGCGTCGAGATCGCCAAGGGCCCCCAATCGACCCTCTACGGCCGCGGCGCCCTGATCGGCGCGGTCAACATCGTGCAGAACCGCGCCCGCCCCGGCGAGACCGCCGCCGAGGCCCGCGCCTCCTTCGGCAGTGAGGACTACTACGCCGTCGAAGGCATGCTGAACCTGCCGATGGGCGAGGACGCCGCCCTGCGTTTCGCCACGCGGCTGAAGACGCGCGACGGCTTCGTCGACAACCTGACGGGGGGCGAAGACTATAATTCGATCGAGACCCGCGCCTTTCGCCTCTCGGGGGCATGGACGCCGTCGGACGCCGTGCGCTTCGACCTGATCGCCAACTATCAGGAAGACGAGGCCTCGGGCACGCCCTTCAAGTCGATCGCCTATGATCCGGCCAATCCCCTCACCGGCGCCGCGCTGGGCGGGCGGGCGCCCTGGGAAGGCGCGGCCCTGACGCCCGGGGCGGACTTCGACGGCGGCAAGACCCTCGGTCTGGAGCGTGAGGTCTGGGGCGTGACCGGCCTCGCCCGCATCGAACTGTCGCCCGCCTGGTCGGTGAACTCGACCACCGCCTACCGCCAGTTCGACAGCTATGAGACCTTCGATCCGGACGGCGTCTCCCTGCCGATCCTGACGGCGGCCGAGGACGCCCATGGCGAGCAGTGGAGCCAGGAGCTTCGCCTGAATTTCGACAACGGCGGCAAGATCACCGCCTTCGTCGGGGCCGGCTGGTTCCACGAGGAGGGCTACCAGCGCGCGCCCACCCAGTATGACGAGCGGATCGCCCTCGCCCAGCTGGCGGCAAGCAACCCCGCGATCGGCAGCCTTCTGGACGGGCTGCCGGGCGTGACCGGCTCGAACATCCTGCCGCAGGCGGCCTATCCGACCGTCGCCGGCCAGGTGCTCGGAGCCCTCGGCGTGCCCGCGCCCTTCATCCCGGGCATCGTCGCCAATCTGAAACCGGCCCACATCGAGGAATCGACCAACGCCAGCGAACTGACCTCCTGGGATGTGTTCGGCGATGTCACCTTCCGCCCGAACGACCGGTGGGAGTTCGCGGCCGGCCTGCGCTGGACCGGCGACGAAAAGACCACCGGCTACGCCGCCTCGGTCAGCAACGGCCGTTCGATCCTGGCCGCCGTGCAGGCCCTGCCGCTGATCCCGGCGGCCTTCCAGCCGGCCTATCTGACCGCCCTGGCCACGCCGGGCGTGGTCAACGCCCCGGTGTCGCCGCTGCTGCCGCTGTTCGGCCTGATCTCGCAGCCGACCGCCAACAACGGCGACTTCATCTATTCGGACCATGAGGACGACGGCCTGACCTGGCGTCTGACCTCGCGCTACGCCGTCTCGGACGACGCCAGCGTCTACGCCAACTACGCCCGCGGGCGCCGGCCCGAGGTCGTCAGCGTCTCCGGCCCCTCGGCCCCGTTCGGCGCCCCGACCTTCGCGGTCGTCGACGCCGAAACGGTCGACAGCTTCGAGGTCGGCGCCAAGACCGCCTTGATGGACGGCCGCCTGCGGCTGGACGGCGCGGTGTTCCACTATGCCTACGAGAATTTCCAGACGACCGAGCAGGACGGCATCAACTTCATCACCGTCAACGCCGGCGAGGCGAAAGCCTATGGCTTCGAAGGCCAGGTCTTCTACCAGGCCGCCGCCGCCTTCGACCTGTTCGCCACCTACGGCTACAACCACTCGCGCTTCGAGACCGGCGCGCGCGAGGGCAACAGCTTCCGCCTCTCGCCTGACCACATGGCCTCGATCGGCGCGATCTGGCGCATCCCGGCGGGCGACGGCGCCATCGCGGTCCAGCCGACGTACACCTGGCAGTCCAAGGTCTTCTTCGACGACGACAACGACCGCACCGACCTGCAGGCCCGCAACCTGGTGCCGGATCTGATCGTCGACGAGTTCCAGGACAGCTACGGCCTGCTGAACCTGCGCGTCCGCTACGAGCCGAACGCCGCCAACTGGGCCTTCGAGGTCTTCGCCGACAATCTGCTGGACGAGGAATACATCAAGGACGCCGGCAACACCGGCGACGCCCTCGGCATGCCGACCTTCATCGCCGGCCGTCCCGCGAGCTTCGGCGCCTCCTTCAGCCTGCGCTACTAGGAGCCCTCGCGATGACCCTGCACCGCCGCGACCTTTTCGGCCTGTTCGGCGCCGGCGCGGCGGGGGCGGCCCTGCCCGCCGCCGCCCGCGCCGCCTCGCCCGTCGCCTTCGCCCACGGCGTCGCCTGGGGCGATCCCCGGGCCGACGGCGTGGTGCTCTGGACCCGCGTCACCCCGGCCGATCCTGCGGTGCGCGCGGTGCGGGTCGACTGGTCGGTCTGGCGCGACGGCGAGACCGACGCCTCGGTCGCATCGGGCACGGTCGAGACCGGTCCCGAGCGCGACTTCACCGTCAAGGTTCCGGTCACGGGCCTGCAGCCGGGCGTCGACTACCGCTACGCCTTCACCGCCGGCGAGACCCGTTCGCCGCAGGGCCGCACCCGCACCCTGCCTGCCGGCCCGACCCCCGAGGTCGTGCTCGCCGTCGCCTCCTGCCAGCTCTATCCGGGCGGCCTGTTCAACGCCTGGGACGCGGTGTCGAAGCTGGAGCGCGTCGACGCCGTCGTCCACCTCGGCGACTACATCTATGAATACGGCGCCGAGCCCGACGCCTACGGCATGGCCTCGGGCGCCCCGCTGGGCCGCATCCCCCAGCCGCCGCACGAGATCGTCTCCCTCGCCGACTACCGCCAGCGTCACGCCCAGTACAAGTCCGACCCCGACCTGCAGGCCGCCCACGCCCGCGCCCCCTTCATCTGCGTCTGGGACGACCACGAGATCGCCAACGACGCCTGGACCGCCGGCGCCGAGAACCACGCCGCCGCGACCGAAGGCGAGTTCGCCACACGCAAGGCCGCCGCCCTCAAGGCCTATTTCGAGTGGATGCCGATCCGCGAGCCCGCCGCCGGCCTGACGCCCGAAGCCATCCAGCGCAGCTTCGACTTCGGCGACCTCGCCAGCCTGCTGATGGTCGAGACCCGCCTGCTCGCCCGCGGCGAACAGCTGACCTACGAAGCCGACATGCCGGTGGCCAACGGCCGCCCCGACGTCGCCGCCTTCACCGCGAAGCGCAACGATCCGGCCCGCGACCTGCTCGGCGACGCCCAGCGCGACTGGATCAAGTCCACCCTCTCCGCCTCCCGCGCCGCCGGCAAGCCGTGGCAGGTCATCGGCAACCAGGTGGTCATGGCCCGCGTCCAGGGCCCCGACGTCACGAAGATGGCCAATCCGCTGCAGATCGCCGGCCTGTTGGCCACCCTGCCCGCCGCCGTCCGCGCCCAGATCCGCCAGTCGATCGAGCTGTTCAAACTGGGCGTGCCCTTCAACCTCGACAGCTGGGACGGCTACCCCGCCGGCCGCGAGCGCCTGTACGCCGCCTTCGCCGAGGCCGGGGTCCAGCCCATCGTCCTGGCCGGCGACAGCCACGCCTTCTGGGTCGACGACCTGAAGGACGCCGCCGGCGCCCGTCGCGGCGTCGAGTTCGGGACAAGCGCCATCTCCAGCCCCTCGCCCGGCGACGCCGTCCCGCGCCTGCCGCTGGGCGCCGCCCTGATGCAGGCCAATGACGAGGTCGTCTTCTGCGACCAGTCGGCCAAGGGCTATGTCCTGCTGACCCTGACCCCGGATCAGGCGAAGGCCGAGCTGCGCACCGTCTCGACCCTGTTCGCCAAACCCTATGAGGCCGGGGTGCTCAAGACCTTCACCGTCGCCCGCACCGCCGACGGCCTCGGCCCGCTGGTCGAGGCCTAGTCAGACGGCGGCGCTTCGTCGGCCGCCTCCTGGCCGATGAACCGCGCCCGCCGCGCCGCGTCCCAGACCTCGCGCATGCCCTGCCGCGGCTGGTCCACGGCGAACACCGACAGCTGCGCCGCCCACACCTCCGACAGCTGACGCACCGTCTCGGGGATCCAGCCCGGCGGCTGCGTCCGCGCCCAGTTCAGCGGCGACACGGCGTTGAACACCAGCAGGAAGGCCGCCGCCGTCATCACCGTCCGGCTGGTCCAGCGCCGGTCCCGCGCCGCCACGCCCTCGTCGTCCAGCGGCGGGGCCGGCGGAAAGGCGAACCGGCCCAGCGCCGCCAGGGCGTTCTCGCGCGTCGGCAGGTCGTGCGCATCGGCCGTCTCGATCCAGTCGCTGGGCGGATCGGGCGGCGCGGGCGCCGCCACGCTCTCGGCCAGCGGCGGAAACGGCGAGTCCGGCCGGTGCGCCGGAAACGGCTCCAGCGGGATCGGCGGGTCGTCGCGTTCGTTCGTCATGCCGCCTCCAACGCCTAGAACTGGAAATAGATGAAGGGCGCCACGCCCTCGGGCCGCACCGCCTCGACCAGCAGGATCGCCGCCCCGACCAGCAGGCCCAGGGTCAGCGACGGCGCCGTCTTCAGCCGCCCGGCCACGCCCTCGATGGCGCGCGGCGGCAGCCAGTGCATCGCCAGCCCGCCGACGATCAGCGTCAGCAGCAGCGGCGTCAGCATGACCACCGGCCCGATCCGCCCCAGCCCCTGCAGCACCTGCATCGCCAGGTCGAAACTCTCGGCCCGGAACAGGATCCACCCCAGGCAGACGATGTGGAAGGTCACCACCACCCCGACCACCGTCGGAATGACCTTCCTGTCCCCCAGCGCCGCCCGACCGAGCCGCTCAACGACCTGCACCCCGCCGTGCAGCGCGCCCCACGCCAGGAAGGTCAGCGCCGCCCCGTGCCACAGCCCGCCCAGCACCATGGTGATGAAGACGTTGATGCAGCTCGACACCAGCCCCTTCCGCCCGCCCCCCAGCGGCACATAGAGGTAGTCCCGCAGCCAGCTCGACAGGCTGATGTGCCAGCGCCGCCAGAAGCTCTGCATCGAACTGGCCCGGTACGGCTGGTCGAAATTGCGCGGGAAGGAATAGCCCAGCAGGGCCGCCAGCCCAATCGCCATGTCCGAATAGGCCGAGAAGTCGCAATAGATCTGGACCGCATAGCCATAGACCGCCGCCGCGATGTCCACCGCCCCATAGGCGGTCGGGTCAAAGAACACCGGATCGACCAGCTGCGTCGAAATCTCCGACGCGATCACCGTCTTCTTGAACAGGCCCCAGACGATCAGCAGCAGGCCGTGCGTCGCCATCTCCCGCGTCAGCCGCGGCGTCCGGTCGAACTGCGGCAGCAGGTCCGACGCCCGCACGATCGGCCCCGCCACCAGATGCGGGAAGAAGCTCATCAGCAGCATGACGTCCAGCAGGCTCCTGGCCGGCGGCGTCTTCCCGCGCTGCACGTCCACGACATAGGAAATGCCCTGGAAGGTGAAGAACGAAATCCCCACCGGCAGCACGATCTGCAGCAGCGGCAGGTCCCGCTCCCAGCCGAACCGCGCCAGCAGCTCGCCCGCCTCCTCGACGAAGAAGCCGTAGTATTTGAAGAAGCCGAGGATCAGCAGATTGACCGCGACCCCCAGCCCGACCAGCCAGCCGGTCTTGTCCCCTCGCTCCCGCGACCGCGCGATCAGCGCCGCCACGCCCCAGTTCAGGATGGCCGAGGCGATCAGCAGGCCGACGAAGCGCCAGTCCCACTGGGCGTAGAAGAACCAGCTGGCCAGCAGCAGGAACAGTTTGCGCCGCCCGTTCTCGCGATCCAGCGACCAGGCGGTGAAATAGACGACCAGAAAGAAGACGCCGAACGCCAGGGTGGGGAACAGCATCTAGTCCGCGCTCCCCGGAGCCGGCGCCCGGCCGGCCTTCCACGCCTCATAGGCGGCCAGCAGATCACCGGCCATCACGCCGCCGATCCACTCGGCCCCGGCGCCGGTGAAATGCACCCGGTCGCCGCGCATATAGGGCTCGGCCTGCAAGGCCAGCCGGTCCGCCGAACAGTCGCCGCCCATCCGCCCGTGCCAGTCCCAGAACGCCACACCCGTGTCGGCGGCGACCCGTTGTTGCACGTCCCGGACCACCGCCAGCGACCGCGGCGGCGCCCGCAGCCCGTCTGCGCTGCAGCCCCCGGCGACCCCGCTACGCCGGGCGTCGGGCGCCCCCAGGATCATCAGCGACGCCCCCGGCGCCCGCAGCCGCAGACGGTCGATCTGCCCGCGCAGCAATCCTTCATAGGCGACGGGGTCCAGCCCGTCGTCGAACCCCTCGTTCGTCCCGTAGGCGAGGATGATCAGCTCCGGCCGCCACTCCGCCAGCTCGTCGATGACGACCTCCTCGGTGCGCGCCGCCAGATCGGCCAGCGTCGCCCCGACCATTCCCAGGTTCGACACCACGACGCCGGGTCCGGCCCGGGTCAGCCGGATATGATCCAGCTTCGCCTGCGGGCGCTCCGGATCGGCCGGCCGCACCACCAGTTCGCCGGGCGGGGTCGCCGCACGCGCCCCGCCGCAGGTCAGCCACCAGCCCTTGGGCTCCGGCTCCACCCGCCAGGTCTCGTCCTCGTCCGACAGCACCACCCCCCAGGGCGCCTCCCAGCACAGACGGATCTCGGTCGCCCGCGCCGGCGAGTCGGGGCGCAGCGTCAGCCGGCTGTCGGCGTCGGTCCGCGTCTCCCACACATTGGTCAGGCCGACCGGAAAGGGCTCGAACCCCGGATAGGTCAGGGCCGCCTGGGTCGTGCGCCAGCCGCTCGCCGTCACCTCGACCTGCATCGGCGAATAGCCCGAATAGGGCACGCCGGGCGGCAGCACGCCGCGTCCGCCATCGCCGAAGCGGGCCTGAAGCACCGCCCGGACCTTGCCGGTGATCCGGTCCGCCGCCGTATGGCTGTCGCCCAGTTGCAGGATATGGACCGGCCGGTCCGGCGTTCCCGCCTCGGTCGCCGCCAGCGCCTCGAACAGGCCGCCCAATGCCTCCGGCTGGCGCAGTCCGGACGGGCAGACGCCCGGGCCCGGATCCGGCGCGGCGACGACGACATAGGGGATCTGGGCGATCGCGGCCCCAGGCAGACCAAGGACAAGCGCCGCGAGCGCCGCTCTCACGTCAGCCCGCGGGCGAAGGCGCTGGCGCGGCGGCTGACGGCTGATCCAGCCCCGCATCCCGCTTCAGCCGGTCCGTCACCGGTCCGCTGATGCGCAGATAGCCGGCCATCGACATGTGAATGCCGTCGTTGGCCCGCATCAGCACCTTGCGGCCGCTGTCATTGGCCAGATAGGCCTCATAGCCGCCCTCCCCGTTCGAGGTCAGGGCCGCGGTCTCCACATAGGGCACGTCCAGCGCCTTCATCCGCGCCTCGACCACCGCATTGATCAGCGCCATCCGCCCGTCGAACCGCGCGCTCTTCATCCGCGGCAGGCCGACCCAGTAGACCGCCACGTCGCGGCCGCGCAGCATGGCCACCAGATTGTCGATCCGCGTCGCATAGGCGGCCTTCCAGCCGTCCGTTCCGAAGTCGTGGATGACGCCGTCCAGGCTGATGCCCTGGGCGTCATTGGTGCCGAACAGGATGACCGCCACATCGATCGGCGTCTCGTCGATCTGCCGCCGGGTCTTGGCCTGGATGTCGACGTAGTCGTAGCGCGACAGACCGGTCGAGACCTCGGAGAATTTCGTCACCGTCACCTTCGGCTGGTCGCGCAGGTCGCGATACAGGCCGGCGTACAGGCCGTCCGCCATCGAATCTCCGAACACCCCGATCCGCAGCGGGCCCTGCGTCAGTCGGGCGGCCAGAGGCGTCACCGGCGCGACGGGCGCGGGCGCGACGACCGGCTTGACGGGCGTGGTCTTGGGGGCGGGCACCGCCGGGGCCGAGGCGTTGGCGCGATCGCCCAGCATCAGCGTGGGATGGCGCAACCACTGGCGCCCGTCCGGCGTCAGCAGCAGGCCGGCCAGCACGCCGACCGCAAAGATCGCTGTCATGGCGTTGACGCCAGCCCGCACTTCGTCCCCCCGAACGTGAATCCGCCAAGGCTCGCCTTTTACCCTATCTCCGCCCCATGGCTATCGCACGCCCGCCCCGCGCGAAGAAAAAGGTTAATGGGGCTCGGGCGCCCTTCCTTCTCCCCTTGGGGGAGAAGGTGGCCCGGAGGGCCGGATGAGGGGTGAGCCGGCTCCGGACCCGTCACCAGCCAGTTGCCCTCGAACATCCCCCTCATCCGAGCGGCTCCGCCGCCCACCTTCTCCCCCGAGGG
>CAZGPS010000088.1:0-10233 GCA_964527675.1 uncultured Brevundimonas sp.
ACAAGCAGGAGCATCTCGACTTCCTGCAGGGCAAGATCGCCAAATGGTGGATGCCGGACGACGTGGTCTTCGTCGACGACATCCCGCTCGGCGCCACCGGCAAGATCGACAAGAAGTTGGTCCGCGAGCGGATGAAGGACTACCGCCTGCCGACGGCGGGCTGAGACGATGCGGAAGCGGCGCGGGGGGGGAACCGGCGGCCTGGGCCTGATGGCCTTGGTGGTCGCCGGGCCGCTGGTGGTTTTCGTCGCGGCGCTCGGGACCCGGACGGGACTGTGGAGCTACGCCGTCGGCCATGACCTGCTGGCGATGCGGATCGGTTTGGGGCTGGCGGTCGTGGGCGGGCTGGCCGCCCTGGCCCTGATCATCGCCGCCGTCCGCCGTCGGGCCTCGCCATGGATGGCCGCCGCCGCGATCATCGTCTCGGCCGCGACCCTGGGCGTCTACGCCTGGCAGGCGGACCGCATGAGGTCGGGAACGCCCGACGACATCAGCACCGACATGGCGGAAATCCCGGGGTTCGGCGATCTGGACGCCCGGCGGACCGGTGCGGGTCCGGCCCGGACCGGCGGCCCGGACGTCTGTCCCGGGGCCCGGCCCGTCATGACCCAGGTCGCCCCGGTCACCGCGGTCTGGGCGTTGCAGGAGACTGGCTTTTCCTCGCAGGGCCGCGTCAATGTCAGCCGGGCGGCAGGCTCCCATCGCGGCTTCTGGTTCGGCACGGTGCATGACGCGGTGATCCGGATCCGCCCCGGCCGCACCGATATCCGCGTAGCGGCCCGGGACGGACGGTCGCACGGTGGCGAGGCCTGCCGGCTGGCGACCCGGATCAGTTCGGCGCTGCGCGGCGCCGAATAGCGGTCAGACCAGGCGCCAGAGGGCGTCGATTCCGGGGCCGGGCACGGCGTGGACGCGTCCGGCGCGTTCCAGGGCGATCAGATGCGCCCAGAGCGTCAGGCCGGCGGCCGGCCAGAGGCGGGGATCGACGGCGGCGTACAGCGTCGGCGTCATCTCCGTGATGCGCCGCGGCCCGTCGACCAGTTGCTCCAGGATTTGCGCTTCCCGCTCCAGCCGGTGGGCGCGATAGGCCGCCAGGAACGGCCCGGGCCGGGTGACCGGCGCGCCATGGGTCGGCCAGATCGTGGCGAAGCGGCGGGCGATCACCGCCTCCAGGCTGGCCATATAGGCCGCCATGTCGCCGTCGGGCGGCGCCACCACCGTGGTTGACCAGCCCATGACATGGTCGCCGCTGAACAGGCCGTTCTCCTCACGCAGCACAAAAGCCAAGTGATTCGAGGCGTGTCCGGGCGTCGCCAACGCCTCGATGGTCCAGCCGTCGCCTTCCAGCACCTCGCCGCCGGTCAGGATCACATCCGGTGCAAAGGCCTCGTCGTCGTCCTCGTCGAGCGCGCCGGAGGCGTGGATCACCCGCCCCGGCGGGTGGGCCGCCAGCACCGGGGCCCCGACCGCGTCCGCGAAGGGGCGGGCGAGGGGGGAGTGGTCGCGGTGGGTATGGGTCACCAGCACATGACTGACGGACTGGCCTTCGACCGCCGCAAGCAGGGCGGCGAGGTGGGCCTCGTCCGGCGGGCCGGGGTCGATCACCGCGACGCCCGCGCCGGGCCGCGACCGCCCGACGATATAGGTGCCCGTGCCGGTGAAGGTGAACGGGCCGGGATTGGCGGCGATGACGCGACGCACCAGCGGCGACACGGGGTCGACCCGGCCGTACGCCACATCCAGATCGCGGACGAAGGGGATCACGGAGTCGGCCCCGCCCGGCGCCGAGTTTGCGTCGTGAGGCGGATAACCGACCCCGGAGCGCCTGACATGGCCATTTCCATCACCCTGGCTGTCTCAAAACGGCTCCAGCTCATCGCGGCGGCCTTCCTGTGTCTCATGGCGGCGCAACTGGCCGCGGCGTCCTGCACGCCCGATCCCGCGCCCTATGCGGCCCGGGCCGGGATCGCCCGCTGACGGGACCCTACAGCGGAACCCGCCTGAGGTCGTAGCCCGCTGTCGCGGCCGCCGGGCGCATCCCGGAGCGGCGGAAGAACAACGCCTTGTCGTCCGCCTGCATCGCATCCAGCGTCTCGCGCGTCGCGGCGACCGCTGCGGCGTCGGGAAGGCCGCGCACCGGGGGCGTGCGGCTTCGTCAGACCCGACTCCCGGGCGGCGTCGGCGAGATGGATCGACGTCGCCTGACCGGCCTCCCCGTGATCCGGTCGGTGATTCACCATCCAGGCGAGCCCGGGCGCCTTCAGGCCCGCAACGTCCCCGGGTCGGACCGCTCCCTTGACCCGGACCTGTGGTGACAGGCGGCCCAAGGCCGTAATTGTGGCGATCATTTACTTCGGAATTCCAGCGCGTTGGTGAGTGGGTGTGGCGGGATTGCGACAGACTCGCCACGATTGGATTACTGCACCGTAATTATGCTGCGTTTGCGCACCGCCAAGTCTAGGGTCAAGGCAATCTACGTGCATTGGGGTGCGTGGAGTTTGGTTGCCGCCGAAGTTTGTCTCCTCCTGGAGGCGCCCGGCGGTCTCAGGAGGATGACCTTTGAAGACCCAGACCATCAAGCAGCGCCTGTTGCGCTCGACCATGATCGGCGGAGCAGCGCTCATGACGCTGACGGCCGCCACGGCCGTCACCCTGCTCACGCCGACCGCCGCCTTCGCTCAATCGCAAACCGGCACCCTGCGCATCAGCGTCACGGGCGATGACGGCCAGCGTCTTTCGGGAGCCACGGTCACCGTCAGCTCGCCGGACAGCCTTGTGTCCCGCACCGGCGTGACCGGCGCGGACGGCTCCGTTCGTCTGGCTGGTCTGGACCCCGCGACCAACTACACCGTTCGCGTTTCGGCTCCCGGCTACAGCGACTACAGCGTCGGCAGCGTCGCCGTCGTCAGCGGCCGCGACCTGAGCCTCGGCTACGTCCTCGCCAGCGGCTCCGCCGGTGGCGGCGCCACGTCCGTCGATGACATCATCGTCACCGGCCGTTCGCTGGCCGCCGTCGACGTGACCTCGGCCGTCGTCGGCACCACCCTGACGCTGGAAACCCTGGATTCGCTCCCGACCGGCCGTAGCTATCAGAGCTACCTCCAGCTGGTTCCGGGCACCAAGCCGGGCTCCAACCCCTCGTCGCGTTCGGGCGTCAACTACTCGGACGTCAACGGCACCATCGGTTCCTCGACCGACAACGTCTATTATCTGGACGGCGTTGACGTGACCGATCCGTCCTCGGGCACCTTCGGCGCCAACTTCAACTCGGAAATCATCCAGGAACAGTCGGTCATCGTCGGCGGCGTGCCGGCCGAATACGCCGGTGGTTCGGGCCTGATCTCGCGGGTCATCACCAAGTCGGGCAGCAACGACTGGCACGGTTCGATCAACTACTACACGCAGAACGACAGCCTGGTCGCCGAAGACAAGCATACGACGTCGGGCGGTTTCTCGACCTACGACACCGCCGTGACCCTGGGCGGCCCGATCCTGCGCGACCGTCTGTGGATCTTCGGATCGTACCAGAAGAACTACCGCGAAGATGAAGTGCTGAACACCACGACCGGCGCCGTCCTGCGCACCGTCGAGGCGGAGAGCGAGTATTCCTTCGCCAAGGCCACCTGGCAGGTGACCGACAACGACCGCCTGTCGGTCAGCTGGTTCAACGATCCGTACGAGACCACCGGCTCCAGCGATCCCGCCAGGCTGAACAATCGCGACTTCCGCCGGATCCAGGGCGGCGACAACTACAAGGTCGACTACTCGCGCACGATGGGCGACCTGATGTTCAACGCCTACTGGTTCAAGCACGAGGGCGAGGTCTCCAACATCGCCGCTCTCCAGACGGTGGTTGACACCGTTCGCTTCCGCGGTCCGGGCTCGACCCTGGCCCAGCGCGAGCTCGGCGGCCTCGGCACCAACACCGAAACCTTCCGTAACCGCGAAGAGTTCGGCCTGAACTTCGAATACTTCCTCGACACCAGCTTCGGCACCCACACGTTCAAGGCCGGCTATTCGTCGAGCGAGAACACCTACGCCGAAGACTCCCAGCGCGTGGGTGACGCGGCCTACCAGTCGATCGACATCGCCCAACTCGGCCGCACCTTCGCCGACTTCACCAGCTCCGCTCCGGGCTGGACGGGTCGTCCGTTCGCCACGGCGGACATCCCCCGGATCGCGGCGGGCATCGAGGCCAACCCGGTCGCCCTGGCCTCCATCGACACCAACAACAACGGCGTCGCTGACACAGCCGAGATCAACGCCCTGACGTTCTCGAACACCGCGGGCAACCCCTACGGCAACGTCAACGCCTACCGCTCGCTGCGGACGGCGAGCGGCGCCTATGAGGTCACCAGCGAAGGTCAGGTCCTGTATGTGCAGGACACCTGGACCCAAGGACAACTGACCGTCAACGCCGGTCTGCGCGCCGAGAAATGGGAGCATTTCGCCTCCGACGGCTCCAAGTCGGCCACCTTCGACTGGGATATCGCGCCCCGTCTGAGCGTGGTCTATGACCTGAACGGCGATGGCCGCAGCAAGGTGTTCGGCTTCGTGGGGCGCTACTATGACCCGGTCCGTAACAACATGTCGGACTTCGCCGGCGCCCTGACCGGCCCGGTGGATGAAGAGCAGATCAACGTCAACGGCCAGTGGGTCACCTTCCGCGTCCGCGGCGGGGCCACCACCCCTGACGCCCTGTTCGCGCCGACGACGAAGACGCCGTACACGGACGAGTACATGCTCGGTTACTCGACCACCTTCGGCTCCAGCATCGGCCTGACCGCCACGGTGACGCACCGCGCCACCCGGGACATCCTGGAAGACTTCGACCTGGCCCTCTACTCTGATCCGAACGCCACGGCGGCGGACGGCGCCTTCGGTCACGCCTTCCCGGGTTCGCCGTTCTACATTCCGCTTTCGTACTTCGGCTATGACACCACGCCGAACTCGAACTACGTCATCGGCACCCTGCCGGGCGGCGAGCGGAACTACACCGGCTTCGAACTGACGCTGACCAAGTACCGGACCGACAACTGGTTCGGTCAGGTTTCGTACACCCACAACATCGCCGAGGGTAATACGAACTCGGACAGCAACGCCGACTACCAGGGCGACTGGATCGCGCTCGATCCCCGTGCGCCGAACGCGTACGGAGACCAGGCGGGCAATATCAAGCACCAGTTCAAGGCCTATGCCGGCTATGAGTTCGACTTCGGTCTCGAGGTCAGCGCTGTGTTCAACTGGAACAGCGGGGCCCTCTACACCCCCGCCCAGCCGGTCGCCAGCCGCTACTTCGCGCCGATGTATAACGCCACCCGTGAGTGCGGGGTGGATAATCCCGCGACCCCGCTGGTCGATGAACGTACGCCCGGCTACTACTTCAACGGCGTGTGCGACACCTATCTGACCCAGCAGTCGGGTTCGGCCACCACGCCGTCCTACTACACCTTCGACATGCGCTTTAAGTATGAGTACGACCTGCCGATCGGTGGCGTTGAACTGTTCCTCGACGTGTTCAACATCCTGAACAACCAGGCGCCGCGCGACGAGATGAAGCTTCTGTCCGGCAGCGGTCAGTACGGCTTCGGTGAAGCCAACGCTTGGGTTGCGCCGCGGCGTGCCTATCTGGGCGTCCGCTACTCGTTCTGATCCAGCGGGTTTAACCCAACGGATAAAACTAATGCCGGCGCGAAAGCGCCGGCATTTCTTTTTGCGCCGGGCCCTGCGCCGGTCAGGTCGGGCCGGCGGACTGGATTGGGCCCGTCCCCTTCGCTCCGGCGCCGGTCCCCGGGTAAATTTCCGCCATGGAAAAACCATCGCGCTCCCTGAAGCGTTGCGGCCTCCGAAGCCGCCGCCGCGGCGCCCATTCTCCGGAGTCCTCATGATCGTCAGCCTCGCCCTCGCCGCCGCCCTGTGGACGCAGACGCCGCCCGCCCCGGCCGCCGGCGCCCAGGACGGCCCCATCGTCACCGCCGGACCCGCCTCGGGCGAAACCCTCGACGCCCAGCGTTTCCGCGAGGCGGTGGCCTACGCCAACCCCTTGCCGGGCGGCGCGCCGGAGGCGGACTATGCGCTGGTCGCCTGGTGCGAGGCGCTGGTGAACGGCCATGTGGCCCTGGGCGAGACCCTGGTCGGGGCCGACCCCCTGGACCTGGACATCATTCGTCTCGGCCGGCTTGAGGCGGCCGACTTCCGCGCGGCCCTGGCCGCCGCCGAGCCGCATCAGACGGCGGCCAGCCGCGCCGCCGCCCGCGCCGCCGCCGCCGAGGCCACGGCCAAATGGGCCCCGCTGGCCGGACAGGACGAGGCTGTGCGCAGCCAGGCCTTCGGCCTGTTCTTCGGCCTGCCGGGCCGGTGCGAGCACGCGGCGCGCCGCATCCGCGAGAACATCACCAGCGCCCCTACGACGCCGGCCGATGTGGGTCTGGAATAGTCCTGTCCTTCTCCCCTTGCGGGAGAAGGTGTCAGGCGAAGCCTGACGGATGAGGGGTGTCACCAACGGTGGAGTCAGCGGCCGTTCGTGGACCGCTCACCGGCCCTGCCGGCGTGACCCCTCATCTGACCTCCCTGGGCTCGGCCACCTTCTCCCGCAAGGGGAGAAGGGAAGGAGAATCAGGCCGCGTCGCTCCGCGCCGACGCCGCCGGATCATAGTTCAGAATCGGTGACAGCCAGCGCTCTGCGGTCGCCACATCCCAGCCCTTGCGCCGGGCATAGTCCTCGACCTGATCCGGGTCGATCTTGCCGACGCCGAAATAGTGGCTCTCGGCATGGCCGAAATACAGACCCGAGACCGACGCCGGCGGGGTCATGGCGAAACTCTCCGTCAGCGCCATGCCGGCGTTCGCCTCCGCCTGCAACAGATTGAAGAGCGTGGCCTTTTCCGTGTGGTCCGGCTGGGCCGGATAGCCCGGGGCCGGGCGAATGCCCTGATACTGTTCGGCGATCAGGTCCTCGACCGTGGTCTGCTCGTCCGCCGCATGGCCCCACAGCTCGGTCCGGACCTTCTTGTGCAGGGCTTCGGCGAAGGCCTCGGCCAGACGGTCGGCCAGGGCCGTCGCCATGATGGCCGAATAGTCGTCGCCGGCGTCCTTGAACCGTTTGGCGATCTCCAGCTCGCCGTGGCCGGCGGTGACGGCGAAGGCGCCGATATAGTCCCGGCCGGTTTCGGCGACGAAGTCCGACAGGGCCAGATTGGGCTTGCCGTTCGCCTTCCTGATTTGCTGGCGCAGGGTGTGGAAGCGGGCGATCTCGTCGGTGCGGCGCTCGTCGGCATAGACGGCGATGTCGTCGCCGACGGCGTTGGCGGGCCAGAAGCCGACCACGCCCTTCGCCGTGAACCACTTCTCGTCGACAATGCGCTTCAGCATGGCCTGGGCGTCAGCGAACAGGTCTTTGGCTGCCTGGCCGACGATCTCGTCCTCGAGGATCAGCGGATAGCGGCCGATCAGCTCCCAGCTGGCGAAGAAGGGCGTCCAGTCGATGTGGTCGGCCAGATCGCCGAGGTCCCAGCCGTCGAAGGCGCGCACGCCGAGGAAGGACGGCGCGCAGGGCAGGGGCGTCGCCGCATCGGGCTTGAACCGGTTCTGGCGCGCGGCGGGCAGGGACGCCCGCGCCTTGACCTCCTGACCGCGCGCATACTGCTCGCGGATGCGGACGTATTCGTCGCGCGTGGCGGCCTCGTTCTTCGCCCGCTCGGTCTTCGACAGCAGGCCCGAGACCACGCCGACGGCGCGGCTGGCGTCGATGACATAGGTGGTCGAGCCGCTGCGATAGCCGGGCTCGATCTTGACCGCCGTATGGGTCCGGCTGGTCGTCGCCCCGCCGATCAGCAGCGGAATATCGAACCCGCGCCGCTCCATCTCGCGCGCCACGAACACCATCTCGTCCAGCGAGGGCGTGATCAGGCCCGAAAGGCCGACGATGTCGACCTTGTGCTCGACGGCGGCGTCCAGGATCCGGTCGGCCGGCACCATCACGCCCAGGTCGATGACCTCGTAGTTGTTGCACTGCAGGACGACGCCGACGATGTTCTTGCCGATGTCGTGGACGTCGCCCTTGACCGTGGCCATCAGGATGCGGCCGGCCTGTTCGCGCGGCTTGCCGGCCTTTTCGGCCTCCATGAAAGGCTCCAGCCAGGCGACGGCCTGTTTCATCACCCGCGCCGACTTGACCACCTGGGGCAGGAACATCTTGCCCGAGCCGAACAGGTCGCCGACCACATTCATCCCGTCCATCAGCGGACCCTCGATGACGTGCAGCGGGCGTTCGAACGACAACCGCGCCTCCTCGGTGTCGGCGTCGATATAGTCGGTGATGCCGTTGACCAGGGCGTGCTCGATCCGCTTGCCGACGGGGGCGTCGCGCCATTTCAGATCGACGACCCGGGCCACGCCCTTGTCGCCCTTGTAGTTCGGCGCGATGTCGACCAGCCGCTCGGTGTTGGAGACATTGGTCCGCTGCGGCCGGTTCAGGATCACGTCCTCGACGGCCTCGCGCAGGGCGGGGTCGAGCGTGTCATAGACCGGCAGGTCGCCGGCGTTGACGATGCCCATGTCCATGCCCGCCTGGATGGCGTGGTACAGGAAGACGCTGTGGATCGCCCGGCGCACCGGCTCATTGCCGCGGAAGCTGAACGAGACGTTCGACACACCGCCCGACACCCGGGCGTAGGGCAGGGTGGCCTTGATCACCCGCGTCGCCTCGATGAAATCGACGGCGTAGTTGTCGTGCTCCTCGATCCCCGTCGCCACGGCGAAGATGTTGGGATCGAAGATGATGTCCTCGGGCGGGAAGCCGACCTCATCCACCAGGATGCGATAGGCGCGGGTGCAGATCTCTATCTTGCGCGCGGCGGTGTCGGCCTGGCCGACCTCGTCGAAGGCCATGACCACCACGGCGGCGCCGTAGCGCAGGCATTTCACCGCCTGTTCGCGGAACTCGGCCTCGCCCGCCTTCATCGAGATCGAATTGACGATCGGCTTGCCCTGGACGCATTTCAGCCCGGCCTCGATCACCTCCCATTTGGAAGAGTCGATCATCACCGGCACGCGGGCGATGTCGGGCTCGGCGGCGATCAGGTTGAGGAAGGTGATCATGGCCTGCTTCGAATCCAGCAGGCCCTCGTCCATGTTGATGTCGATCACCGAGGCCCCGGCCTCGACCTGCTGACGCGCCACCGACAGGGCGGCGGCGTAGTCGCCGTCGATGATCAGCTTCTTGAATTTGGCCGAGCCGGTGACGTTGGTCCGCTCGCCGACGTTGATGAAGGTGGGTCTCATTACGCGTAGGCCACCCAGCCGTGCCAGTTCATGGCGTAGTAGAAGGTTTCAATGTCGCTGAACCCCGCCTCGCCCAACAGGGCTTCGTCCCGAGCCGCGGTGGCCATGGACGAGTTGCCGCGATGGCTGGCATTGGCGCTCTTCAGCGTGTCCGGATCCACACCGCTGGCAGTCGCATAGGCGATATAGCGCTCGATGTTGCGGTCGAACTGCGGATTGTCGGCGCTGTCGCATCGGTCGACCAGTACGAAGGCCGCGCCGGGCTTCAGACGGCGGCGGATCTCCCGCAGCAGGGCCAGTTTCGATCCGTCGTCGGGGATGAGGCCCAGCACGAGGATCAGCGTCGCCCCGTCGAACGGCCCCTCGGGCGCGGCCTCGACGCCGCCCTCGATCAGGTCGACACGCGGGTTGATGTCATCGCCGAGCACGACCCGCGCGAGGCCCAGCATCTGCGGCGCCGGATCGACCCCGGTGAAGCGCCACCCGGGCTGCGCCGTCGCCAGCGCCCGCGTGTCCAGCCCCCCGCCCGCGCCGACGATCAGGATATGACCGTCCGCCGGCGCCCGTTCGGCCAGCAGCACGCCCGTGGCCTGCAGCAGGCCCGAATGCCCCGGCACGAAGGCGGGCGGGCCCTTGTCGACGTATTTGGCGACGAACGCGGGGTCCGAGAAATTGTAGTTGGGATTGCTCACGCCACCAGCTCGAACGGTTCCAGCCCGCACAACCGCATCGCCACCGGCCGCTCCGGTATCACCCGCGTCGGCAGTTTCGACACTGCCTCCGCCGTGTGCCGGATGTGCTCCGGCGTCGTGCCGCAACAGCCGCCGACGATGTTGACCAGGCCCGAGGCCGCCCATTCTTCGATGAAGTGGGCCGTCTGGTGCGGTTCCTCGTCGTACTGGCCCATGGCGTTGGGCAGGCCGGCGTTGGGATAGGCGGCGACCAGGGTGT
>CAZGPS010000089.1:0-10179 GCA_964527675.1 uncultured Brevundimonas sp.
TGTTTGCCCTCGTCGATGCCGTCATCGCCCTGGTTTCTGGTGTCGCCTGAGACCGGGCGGATCGCGACCGGGGGGTCGATCAGGCCGGTCGGGCGGATGACCTGTTCGGTGAAGACGCCGCCGGTCTTGTCCATCTCCCACGGGCCGGGGGTGGCGCTGACGAAGACCGTCTGGGGGCGCATGGCGTCCCATTCGTCGAACTTGAGCGGGCGGTTGTCGATGGCGCTGGGCAGGCGGAAGCCGTACTCGGCCAGGGTCGATTTGCGGCGGTAGTCGCCGCGGTACATGGCGCTGATCTGGCCGACGGTGACGTGGCTCTCGTCGACGAACAGCAGGGCGTTGTCGGGGATGTATTCGAAGAAGGTCGGCGGCGGCTCGCCCGGGGCGCGGCCGGTCAGCCAGCGGCTGTAGTTCTCGATGCCGGCGCAGGAGCCGGTGGCCTCCATCATCTCCAGATCGAAGCGCACGCGTTGCTCGAGCCGCTGGGCCTCCAGCAACTTGCCGTTCTCGACCATCCAGTCGAGCGTCTCCTTGAGCTCGGCCTTGATGCCGGTGATGGCCTGGTTGAGCGAGGGGCGCGGGGTGACGTAGTGGCTGGCGGCGTAGACGGTGACCTCTTCCAGGTCGGCCGTTTTCTTGCCGGTCAGGGGGTCGAACTCCTGAATCGATTCCAGCTCGTCGCCGAACAGCTGGATGCGCCAGGCGCGGTCTTCCATGTGGACCGGGAAGATCTCGACGACGTCGCCGCGCTTGCGGAACATGCCGCGGTCGAAGGCGGCGTCGTTGCGCTTGTACTGCAGGGCGATCAGGTCGGCGCGCAGCTTGGCCTCGTCGATCTGGTCGCCGACCTTCAGGGTGAAGGTCATGGCCGTATAGGTCTCGACCGAGCCGATGCCGTAGATGCAGGAGACGGAGGCGACGACGATGACGTCGTCCCGCTCGAGGATCGCCCGCGTCGCCGAGTGGCGCATGCGGTCGATCTGCTCGTTCACACTTGAGTCTTTCTCGATATAGGTGTCAGACTTTGGAACGTAAGCTTCCGGTTGATAATAGTCGTAATACGATACAAAGTATTCGACCGCGTTATCAGGGAAGAATGACTTGAACTCGGAGTATAGTTGCGCCGCCAGGGTCTTGTTGTGGGCGAGGATCAGGGCCGGGCGCTGGGTGGCCTCGATGACCTTGGCCATGGTGAAGGTCTTGCCCGAGCCGGTGACGCCCAGCAGGACCTGGTCGCGCTCGCCAGCTTCAGCCGTGGCGACGAGCTCGGCGATGGCCGCGGGCTGGTCGCCGGCGGGGGTGTATTTGGTCTCCAGCCGGAACGGGATGTGCTTGCGGTTGTCGGGCCGCGAGGGCCGGTGCGGGGTCCAGTCGGAGGGGGCGCCCGGCGCCTCTTCCGGCGTCAGGCGCGGGCCGGTGACCGGGGCGAACATCGGCATGTGCGGCGTCTTCGCCGGCGCCCTGGGGGCGCGGCCCTCGTCGTCGCGCGATCCCCCGGTCAAGCCGGGGGATGACGAGGCGGCGGGCGCCTCCGCAAGCTGGCCCGGGACGTGGACCGGCTTGTTGGTTCGCGGAGCGGAACCCCTGGGGGGCGAGCTGGAACGGTTCATGAACAGAACTTAGGGCGTGGCCCCCGCCTCGGCTAGGGGGCGGTCAGGCGCCGCGCAGCAGGACGCCGGCGGTCAGGACGGCGAAGGCGATGGCGAGGGTGTTGAAGACATGCTCGCTGACCACCGGCACATCGACGCCGGCGTACTGCACCAGCATGGCGAGGACGGCGAGGACCACGGCGATGGCGAACAGGGGCACCGAGGGGGCGGTGAGCGGAAGGCCGGCGCGACGATTGACCATGGGGACTGTCCTGATGTCCGAGGCGGCGGGACGCCGGTCGGGAGCTTGACGGTAACGCGGCCCCGCCGCCGCTGTTCCGGGCCGAAAACCGCGAGACGGCGACGGCCCCGCGCGGCAGTATCGCGGTTCAACCGGAGCCCCGCCGATGACCCCCTTCCACGCCCTGCACCGCGACGGCCTGCTGATCCTGCCCAACGCCTGGGACGGCGGCTCGGCGGCGCTGATGCGGTCGCTGGGGGCCCGGGCGATCGCCACCACCAGCGCCGGCGTGGCCTGGGCGCTGGGCTGGCCGGACGGCGACGCCCTGCCGGTCGGGCGGGTGGCGCAGGCGACGCGGGATGTGGTGCGGGCGGCCCAGGGCCTGCCGGTCTCGGTCGATTTCGAGGGCGGCTATTCCGACGATCCCGCCGAGGTCGCGGCCTCGGCCCGGACGGTGGTCGAGGCGGGGGCCCAGGGGATCAATATCGAGGACGGCGGCGGGTCGCCGGACCTGCTGGCGGCCAAGATCGCAGCCATCCGGGCGGCGGTGGGCGCCGGGCTGTTCATCAACGCCCGCTGCGACGTCTGGCTGGCGGGCGTCGGCGCGCCGGAGACGCGGGTGGCCGAGGCGGCGCGGCGCGGGGCGCTGTACCGGGCGGCGGGGGCGGACGGGCTGTTCGCGCCGGGACTGGTCGATGAGGCGGACATCGCGGCGCTGGTCCGGGCGACGGAGGCGCCGCTGAACCTGCTGGCCTTCCCGGGCCTGCCGGATGCGAAGCGGCTGGAGGCGCTGGGGGTGCGGCGGCTGAGCGCCGGATCGGGCATCGTCGGGGCGGCGCTGGGCCGGGCGGCGGCGCTGACGAAGGGCTTCCTGGCGGACGGACGGTCGGCGCCGCTCAGCGAGGGGGCGCTGGGCTGGGGCGAGATCAACGCCCTGATGCCCGGTTGAGGACCTCTTCACTCGCCTGTGGGTTGCGCTCAGCTCAACATTGTGAGAACAGTGGTTTATGAATTCGGGAGGGTAGAGTGCGAAGCAAAATCATGAACGGCGTCATCGTCGCAACCGCCTGCATGGCTTCGACCACAACGGTCCATGCTCAGGCGCCCGCCATAATGCCGATTACGCAGCTGGACGCTGCAGCCAAGGCGTACGTCACCTCGAGCGGCGCGATCATCTCGACCTTGGGAGAGCAGAACCCCGACAGGCTGATCGGGAGGGCGATGCCGTGTCGGGCGGGCGACAATGCAACCTACACGCCGGCGCCGAGCACCGCCTATCCAATGCCCGAGGGGACGCGCTATGTGGCCGACGCCACCTCACGCCAGGAGCCGTTGGTGATCCTCGCCCAAGGCGAGGTTCAAGGACAGGTCGGTGCAGGGCCCTTCAGCGTCCAAGCGACCGTGAAAAAGCTCACACGGCTCGATATCTCCGAGGCCGTTCGGCTGTCGATCAACACTTCTGACCCCAACGGCTCACTGAGTCGCGGTCACATCCGTTTTCTGAATGCCCTGGATGGAACCCGCCCCGCCGGATACAATCACTGGTGCGTCATCACCTCCGCCTCGGTGTGGAACATCCGCTACGAAACGTATGACCGGAGGGGCAGTATCCTCGGCCTTTCACAGGGTCTCTGGATCGCCACGGCCAGCGGAACCTACATGCGCAACAGCTCGGCCGTGGTTCCCTATCAGGTGGTCACCGTCGGCATAACTCCGTATCCGGCGACATGGGTGCAGGCCCAGGCGGCCACGATTCAGGCCAATGCGTCGATCGAAAATCCTCCGGCTGTGGCCCCGCCCGCCAACGACGTTCCCGTGCGCGCCCTCATCGGCCCCCTGTCGCCGGACGCGCTCGCCCAGGGCGACCGTGTCGGGATGATCATCAGCCGCGAACTGGGCGCCCCGATCATCTGAGTCCAGCCAAACCGATCACCCAACCGGTCCGAAAGCCGCGAGACGCGGCGGTGTCCGCACGGCAGACTGGGGCCATGACGCCTTCCCCGCCCCCAGCCCTGACCCTGTCGGGACTGGCCAGCCCGATCGGCCCGCTGGCGCTCGCCTGCGACGATGGCGGGGTGCTGCGCGGGCTGTCGTTCGGGGACGGGCTGCTGAAAGCCATGCGCCGCGAATATCCGGACGCGACGCTGGCGGAGGGCGAGGCCCCGGCGGCGGTCGCAGCCGCGCTCACGGCCTATTTCGCGGGCGACCGGGCAGCGCTGGGGCGGGCGCCGTGGTCGCTGGACGGGGCGGCGTCAGAGGGGTTTCAGCCGCGCGTGTGGCGGGCGCTGGCCGATATCCCGGCGGGGGTCACCATCAGCTATGGCGAGATGGCCAAACGGGCCGGCGAGCCCGGGGCGGCGCAGGCGGCGGGTACAGCCCTGAACCGCAATCCGATCCCGCTGGTGCTGGCCTGCCACCGGGTGGTGGGGGCGGACGGATCGCTGACCGGCTTCGGCGGCGGGCTGGAGCGCAAGGGCTGGCTGTTGCGCCACGAAGGCGCGCTGTTGCTCTAGGGCGTTCGTCAGGCGGTGCATCGGGGGAGGTTCATCACAACGGACACGACGAGACACAACGGACACGACGGGACCGGGGGTGTATCGCGGTCGGCGCCCTGTCGATGAGTCCGGATTGCGGCTTCGCCGCGTTTGATCGGATCGACGGCGGGATCAGCTGCGTCAGCCTCACAGCCCCCGTTGTGTTCGTTGTGTCTCGTCGTGTCCGCTGTGATGAACCAGGACGCCCCGGAGCTAGCCGAACAGCCCCATCAGTTCGCGCCCGGCCAGCACGCAGAACAGCACGCCGCCCGCGGCCAGCATGCCGTTCGACAGCCAGTGGCTGCGCCATTCGGGCGGGGTGCGCGAGGAGTTGAGCAGCCAGATCAGGGTCAGGGCGAGGAAGGGCATGAACAGGGCCCCCAGGGCGCCGTAGGCGACGATCAGGCCGAACGGGCGATCCATGAACAGCAGGGCCATGGGCGGGAAGGTCAGCCACAGCAGATAGCCGCGGAAGGCGGGGCTGCCCTCCCCTTTCGCCGCGGCGTCGTCGGCGCGGCCGCGCATATGCGCCCAGAAGTCGGCGAACATCAGGCTGACCCCGTGCCAGACCCCGATCAGGGACGAGAAGCTGGCGGCGAAGAAGCCGACCAGGAACATGATCCCGACGGTGTCGCCGAAGCGCTCGCGCAGCACATCGTCGAGATCGAGCAGGCCGCGGTCGCCCTGGGACAGGGCGATGCCCGAGGCGTACAGCAGTTCGGCGCCGACGATCAGCATGGCGACGACGAAGACGCCGGTGACGGCATAGCCGACGCGGTTGTCCAGCCGCATGACCCGCATCCAGGCCGGGCCGCGCCAGCCCTTTTCGCCGATCCAGTAGCCGTAGGCGGCGAGGGTGATGGTGCCCCCCACCCCGCCGATCAGGCCGAGGGTGTAGAAGGCCGAGCCGGCCGGCAGGCTCGGGACCAGGCCGCGCGCCAGGGCCGGCAGGTCGGGGGCGACGATGACGGCCAGGCCGATCACGGTGACGAACATCACCGCCACCAGGCCGGTCATCAGCTTTTCGAACACCGGATAGCGGTTGAACCAGACGAGCACGAGGCCGACCACGCCGCAAATCATCGCCCAGGTCTTGAGGTCCAGCGCCATGGCCGTGCCGTCCAGCAGGGCGGCCAGCGGCAGGGCCGAGGCGGTCATGGCCGTGGCCCCGTAGACGAAGCCCCAGAGCACGACATAGACGCCGAAATACAGGCTGGCCCAGTTGAGCCGGCCGTCGAACCAGCCCGGACCGAGGCTGGACCAGCCGTCGAAGATGGTCCGCCCGGAAGCGAGGGCCCAGCGGCCGACGGCCTCGGCGAGGGAGATCTTCAGCAGGGTCCCGGCCACGGCGGCCCACAGCAGGGCGTAGCCGAACATCGAGCCGGCGATCAGGGTGGCGACCAGATCGCCGGCGCCGACCCCGGTGGCGGCGGCGACGATGCCCGGGCCGATCAGGCGCCAGCGGGAGCCGGGGGCGGGGGTGGTGTGGGGGGTGGGGGGGGTCACGTCGCCTCCTCTTCCTCAACCACCGACGGTTCAACATCGACCGACCGTTCAGTCAGCGCGCCGACGCCCATCAGATCGTCGGCGTCGATGGTCGGGCCCTCGACGATCCGCTTCAGCAGCGCGTCCTGGTCCGGCTCCAGCGCCACCAGCCGGGTCAGGACCCGCAGCACATTGAGCAGTTCGGTGGTGTATTCGGCGGGCCAGTCGGTCGGCTGGATGTTCGACAGCGGCGACGGCGGGCGCTTGTCGCCCATCGGCGGCTTGGAGCGGTCGGCGCGGCGATAGCTCCACCACTGGGTCAGCACCCGCTTGCCCGAGACCTCATAGTCCCACACCGTCGGCGAGACGTTGTCGATGTGGCCGGTCCCGATCTTCAGCCGCCGCGCGGCGGCGTCGTAGCTGAGATCATGAGGCATCTCCGCCAGCGTCTTCGGCAGGGCGCCGTCTTTCGGGATGGTCGGCTCGGGGCCGTCGGTGACGCGCGGCGCGCCGGGCGGGCGACCCTCGGCGAAGCGTTCGCCGAAGGTGTGCAGCCAGACCACCTCGCGGCCCACCTCGGCCGCCTGACGGAACAGGGCGCCGTCGGCGGTGATCGGGATGCGCAGGCCGGGCTGTTTCAGATTGGCGCGGAAGCGTTCGACATAGCCGGGGTGGGCGGCGACGGCGGCGATATAGGCCAGCATGGCCTCGGGCGAGACCGGCTCGCCGAAGGTCTCGCCGAGGGTCTTCAACAGGGCTGGCGGAATGTTGGCCTGGGTGGCGACGGCGTCGCCCCAGAGCGGGAAAGCTCGACCACCTCGGCCGTGATAGTGGTGCAGGTCCGGGATGAGGCTGGTGGCAGTCAACGCTGGGCCAGCCGTGGGCTCCCGATCATGGGGTGCGGTGAGATAGATTTGTTGGTCCGAGTGGCCGTTCCAAAGCGTCGGGTTCGCGCGGTTGATCAGCCGATTGTCAGGCAACAGCCACTGCCTGTCAAAGGACCGGAAAGCGTAGCGAACTGGCGCTGCTCCGGCCCCATGATCTTCGTTTACAGATAGCGGCGGATGTTTGTGACCGGTGAGCGGCTCTTTGATCACCTTGCCTAAGGTCCGGTCCCCGTTCATGTGCGGATGAAACAGTTCGGCCTTCTTCGCCGGATCCTTCTCCCCCACCAGCCTCGCCCAGCGGTCCGTCAGCGACTGGGCGTCCGGGGCGATCACCCAGGTTCGCCCGGCCATCACGCCCGAGCCATTGTAGGCGAACAGGTCCTCCAGCGCCGGATAGCCGACCCAGTCCGCCGCGCCTTCCGGCAGGAAGGGCGCGCGCGGGTCGCGGGCGGCCTCGACCCAGCCCGCATCGTCCAGACCGATGCCGGTGAGGGCCGCGAACTTGTCCCTCCGGCTGCCCTCCGGCAGCGCCCGGAAACGCACCCGGGCGGGCGTCGTCGGGCTGTTCGGCGCGCGCCGCAGGGCCATGACGATGCAGACGGTCTGCTGCACCCCCTCGAAGATGCGGCTCGACACCGGCGGCTGATGTCCCTCGGGCGTGCAGTCGATGACCCAGATCTCATCGGCGTCGCGGCGCAGGTCGGCGCGCATCTTCTGGAAACCGGGACCGTTGAGGAAGCCGGCCACGGTGATGAAACAGACGATGCCCTGTCGCCGCGTCCAGTCGGCCAGCTGCTCCTGGTCCGTGCCGCCCCGGAACGGGTCGCCGCCGAACACCTTCCACGCCGCCCAGCGCCAGAAATAGACGTACAGATTCCGCAGGTGTTTGGCGTGGGCGCCGACGCCCCATTCGACCGGCGGCTGCCAGTCGTCCAGCGGCGTGGACAGGCCCGGCCCGCGGTCCTCGACCCAGCCGCCGAAGCCCTTGGCCTTTTCCTTGTAGGGCGGATTGCCCATCACCACGGTGATGGCCTCGTGACGTTTGATGCGGTTGGCCTCGCGCCGGGACTGGGCGATGCCCTCGACCGAGCGCGGCACCCACTGGGTCTCCTCGTCCGGGTCGGCGAGGGTGTCGGTGACGTAGAGCCGCAGGGCCGAGGAATCGGCCTTGTCCGGATCGGCCTCGGTCAGGTCGGCGATCTCTGCCAGCAGACGGAGCTGGGCCACGGCGAACGGGCCGAACTGCAGCTCGAAGCCGATCAGCCGCTTCAGCGACGCGGCCACGGCCGCCGGGACCGAGCCCGCGCCCTCTTCGGCCTCGACCGTCCGGGCGATGCGGTTCAGCACCCCCAGCAGGAAGGTGCCGGTGCCGACCGCCGGGTCAGCCAGGGTCACGTCCGGCGACGCCAGCCCGCGCGCGAGGTTGAACCGGCCCGGCGAGCGCAGCGCCTCGTCGACCAGCCGGACCATGGCGGTGACCACGTCGGGCGGGGTGTAGTAGCTGCCGGTCTTCTTGCGCAGGCGCGGGTCGTAGGACTGCAGGAACTCTTCGTAGAAATACAGCCAAGCTTCCGGCTGGCCCTTCGACAACGCCTTCCAGTCCACCACGTCCAGCACCCGCACAAGGGTCTTCAGCGAGGTGTCGAGGAAATGCTGTTCGCCCGCCTCCTCGGTCAGCAGGCGCAGCGCCGAGCCGATCAGGGTGTTGGTCTGCTTCAGCGTCTTCGAGGCCTCGTCCAGACCCTCGCTCAGGTCGATGCCGCGCGCCTTGGCCATCAGCAGGCCGAAGGTCACCGCCTGGGCGTAGCCGTCGGCGAAGTCGGCGTTGGTCGCCTCGGGCAGCAGCAACTGCCGCCAGTCCTCGCGCAGGCCGACCAATGCGGGGACCTCCCGATCCAGCTGCTCGCTGACCTCGTCGCGCAGCAGGCGGCACAGGCGGGCGGTGGTTTCCGCCAGTTGCTTCGGCGTCCTCGGCGGGATCGGATTCCATTCGAGGAACAGCTCGATCAGGGCGCGCAGCTCGCCGGGGGCCGCAAGGGCCGCGCCCGAGGTCTCCACATCGCCTTCGAAGCGGACGATGGCGGTCGCCAGCTGACCGTCCCGCCACAGCGAAAAACCGTTGCCGTCGGTGTAGATCAGGTTCGGCAGGGCCTTCAGCTTTTCCCACTGGGTCCGGTCGTGCCTGTCGGTGAATTTGCGCGGATCGCAGCCCTTGCCCGGCGCCTTGACCTCGACATGGCCGATCAGCGCCCCCTTTCGGGTCACGGCATAGTCGGGGCGCGTCATCAGGTCGGACAGCGAGGTTTCGCCGACCATGACCGTGGCGTCGGCCGCCGGACCGATGACTGCGCACAGATCGGTGACGAGGGCCTCCAGCGGCGCGCGCAGCTGGTCTTCCGGCTGTCCCGTCGCCCCCGGATTGTTCAGCTTGGACTTCGCCGTCGCGCCGAACCGGGAAACCGCCTCGTCCAGCGTCTTGCTCACAGTCATCCACAGCCCCCTCAACAGCCCATCAATCGCTTGGGGAGGGCGGCCATGCAACCGTCATGAGCACTGGACCGCTTTACGAATCACACGATGATCAGGGCGATGTCGCAGTTTGAGCTTTTTGAGAGCCCGGTGGAGCAGCCCTCCACCGTCCCCAGCGTGGACGCGGTGCGGTCGCGGCTGGAGGCCCTGCTCAACGGCCTGCGCGCCGCCGAAGCCATGCCGCTGACGGACAAGCAGTTGCGGTTCTGGACGACGGTGGTTCCGCAGATGTCCAACTGGCTGCCGGACGACGAGCGCGAGGCGGTGCGCCGCGAATTCGACGCGCAGGTTCAGCGGCTGCTGCGCAAGGCCGCCTGAGCCTCCAATCGCCCCTCCCCGTCCTCCGGCCGGCCCCCTCCCCATCGCAGATGGGGAGGAGACGGTCAGGCTCTGCTAGCGGCGAACCTGCACGCGCGCCTCGAGGTCCGCCCAGCGGCGGGTCAGGTCGCGCAGTTCGTCGCGCAGGCGGGCGGCTTCGGTGCGGCTGATCTGGCCGTTGCGCTCGCCGGCGACGATGCGGGCCTCGATCTCGGCGGCGCGGGCGTCGTAGCCGTAGCCGCCGTCATAGCCGCCGACGCCGACGCGGCGGTCGAGGTCGGCGAGGCGGGCGGTCAGGTCCTGCTGTTCACGGGCGCTGAGGCCGTCGCGCATATAGTCCGACTCCATCCGCAGCAGGGCCTGGAAGTCCGAGCGCAGGCGGGCGCCCTCGCTGCTGGTCAGGGCGCGGCTGCGCACGGCCGCGTCGACGCGGGCCTCGAAGGCGGCGCGCTGGTCGCTGAGCGGACGCCAGCCGTAGCCCATGTCGCCGCCCGCGCCGTGGTCGCCGACGCGCTGCGACAGGGCGCGGTAGCGGTCGCGGAGGTCCTGACGCTCGGCCGTGGTCATGCGGCCATCGGCGGCGTAGCGGGTCTCGA
>CAZGPS010000090.1:0-9995 GCA_964527675.1 uncultured Brevundimonas sp.
CGCCCTGGCGGCGCCCGTCAACCTGTCCGGGCTGACGCGCGCGGGCCTGCGCCAAGCCCTGATCGACGCCGACATCTGTCCGCCGGAAAAGGCGAAGATGCGGGCCAGTCAGGTCTGGGGCTGGATCCACCACTATGGCGTCACCGACTTCACGGCGATGAGCAACATCGCGAAGGACACCCAGGCGAAACTGGCGGAAGCCTTCACCCTCGCCCGCCCCGAGATCGTCGAGCGTCAGGTGTCGAAGGACGGCACCCGCAAATGGCTGATCCGCACCGCCCCGGGCATCGAGATCGAGACCGTCTACATTCCCGACGTCGGCCGCGCCGGCGCCCTGTGCGTCTCGTCCCAGGTCGGCTGCACCCTGAACTGCACCTTCTGCCACACCGGCACCCAGAAGCTGGTCCGCAACCTGACCGCCGCCGAGATCGTGGCCCAGGTCCAGGTCGCCCGTGACGACCTCGGCGAATGGCCGTCGCCCAAGGAAGACCGCCGCCTGTCGAACATCGTCTTCATGGGCATGGGCGAGCCGCTGTACAATCTCGACCACGTCGCCGACGCGATCGACATCATCAGCGACAACGAGGGCATCGCCCTGTCGCGCCGCCGCATCACCGTCTCGACCTCGGGCGTCGTGCCCCAGCTCGACGAATTGGGAAGCCGCACCCAGGCCATGCTGGCGATCAGCCTGCACGCCACCAACGACGCCCTGCGCGACGTGCTGGTGCCGCTGAACAAGAAGTACGATCTCGAACAGCTGATGGCCGGCATCCGCGCCTATCCCGGCCTGTCCAACGCCCGCCGGGTGACCTTCGAATACGTCATGCTCAAGGGCGTCAACGACAGCCCCGACGAGGCCCGCGCCCTGCTGAAGCTGATCGAGGGCATCCCCGCCAAGGTGAACCTGATCCCGTTCAACCCGTGGCCCGGCACGGACTACGAATGCTCGGACTGGAAGACGATCGAGCGCTTCGCCGCCATCCTCAACAAGGCCGGCTACGCCTCCCCGATCCGCACCCCGCGCGGCCGCGACATCCTCGCCGCCTGCGGCCAGCTCAAGTCCGAGAGCGAAAAGGTCCGGGCGTCGACGCTGCGCAAGGCCGCCCAGGCGGCGTGAGAAGTGATTAGTGGTTAGTGGCTAGTGGCTAGAGGTTCGCCGCTTCACTGACGGCGGAAGGGCGGCGCGGGCCGGGCCGCCCCACCGGCGGTGGCCAGCCACTAGCCACTAGCCACTCCCCTCCCGACACACACCGACACCAATCTTGACCAACTGTGTCCCCGCCGCGCTTGCGGAATAGGGCGGGAATGGGGCACAGCCATCGGCTGTGTCAGCCGCCCGGACCGCCATGGATTCCTCGTCTCTCGCCACCGTGCTCGAAAGCCCCGAGGCCCAGGCCTTCGCGACCGGCTTCCCCACGACCGTCGCCCATCTCGGCGTGACCCTGGCCCTGCTGGCCATCGGCGCGGTGATCTACGCCCTGCTGACCCCGTGGAAGGAAATCACCCTGATCCGCGAGGGCAACGCCGCCGCCTCGGTCGCCTTCGCCGGGGTGCTGGTCGGCCTCGCCATCCCGCTGGCGGTCAGCCTCAGCGTTTCCACCTCGGTGCGCGACATCCTGATCTGGGGCGTGGCCACGGTGGTGCTCCAGCTGCTCGTCTTCCGCATCGTCGACCTGCTGCTGACCGGCCTGCCCCAGCGCATCCACGAGGGCGAGGTCTCGGCCGCCGTGCTGCTGGTCGGCGCCAAGCTGGCCACCGCCGTCATCCTCGCCGCCGCCCTGACGGGCTGAGGCCGTGGCCCGTCCGCCCGACTGGGTGATCTACACCCTCGTCCTCTCCGCCCTGATCGGCCTCTCGCTGGGCCACCGCGAGAACGCCAACGCCCCGCCCGCGCCGCCCGCCCCCGATGAGCTGGAGGGGGCCCTGCTCGGTCCGGTCACGCCCTTTGATCCCGCCGTCACCGTCAATGCGCCGGACATCCCCTTCCAGCCCGCGGCCGGCACCGCCTTTTCAATCGCGCGCGAGGGTCGCTGGGTCACCGCCCGCCATGTCGTCGAAGGCTGTCGGCGGCCGGCCATCGTGGTCGGCGGCGGCCGCGCCGTGGCCGCGGACGTCCGCCTGGCCCCCCGCGCCGACATCGCCGTGCTGCAGACCGCCGGCGGCCCCGCCGCCCTGCCGGTCGCGACAGAGGACTCCCTGCGCAAGGGCCAGCGCGCCTTCCATCCGGGCTATCCGCAAGGCCGCGCCGGCGAGGTCACCTCGCGCCTGCTCGGCCGTGAGACCCTCCGCGTCCGGGGCCGGGGTCAGCGCAACGAGCCGGTGCTCGCCTGGGCGGAGGTGGGGCGCACCGACCGCCTGGGCGGCACGCTCTCCGGCCTGTCCGGGGCTCCGGCGCTGGATCGTCAGGGCCGCGCCGTCGGCGTCACCATCGCCGAGAGCCCGCGGCGCGGTCGCATCTACACCACCGCGCCCGACACCTTCGGCCCCGCCGTCCGCGGCCTGCAGCGGGCCGACGAGCCGTTGATCGGGCGCACCGTCACCGTGGACAACTACGGCCTCGTCGCCGACGACCTGCGCCGCGACCTGCGGGTGGCCCAGGTGGTCTGCCTGTCGGTCTGACCTACCGCAGCGCCGCCGAGTCGATGTTCAGCTCGCTCAGCGGGATGACCTCGAGGTCCGGATATCTCGCCCGCAGCGCCTCGATGAAGACCGAGGCGTCGCCGACGATGACGAGGCTGGCGTTGGCCGGTGACAGATGCTGGGCCGCAGCGGCCTGGATCCGGGCCGGGGTGACGCTGTTGACGTCGTCGCCATAGGTGGCCAGGTCCGACAGGGGCAGGCCGTACAGCGCCAGGCCGGCGACCAGCCCGCCCAGTCCATCGACCGTCTCCAGCGACCGGCCGAAGCCGCCGATCAGGGTCGCCTTGCGCGGCGCCAGCTCGGCCTCGGTCGCCTCGGTCGCCGACAGGCGGGCGATCTCGGCGAGGATCAGGCTCGCCACCTCCGGCACGGCGTCATTGCGCGTCTGGGCCGTGGCGGCGAGCAGGCCCTCGTCTTCCCGCGTGCTGAGGCTGGAATAGGCCCCGTAGCTCAGGCCGCGCTTGATGCGGATCTCCTGGCTCAGCCGGGCCGAGAAGCCGCCGCCCATCAGGCCGTTGGCGACGAGAACCGGGAAATAGTCCTCGTTCGTCCGGGCGATGCCGCGCATGGCGGCGTAGACCGCCGCCTGTCCCGCGCCGGGCTGGTCGATGACGATCACCCGCGGGGGGATGGCCGGCCCGGCCGGGTCCTGGACCGGGGTGCGGGCCGGCCCCGCCCGCCAGTCGCCGAACGCCTGTCGGGCCAGCGCCTCGGCCGCATCCGGGGTGATGTCGCCCGAGAACACCAGCGTCGCCGTCGCCGGCTGGTACATGCCGCCGTGGAAGGCGACGAGATCGTCGCGCGAAATCGACGGGATGGAGGTCGGCGTGCCCGATCCGGGAACCCCGTAGGGCGCATCGCCATAGACGGCGCGGGCGGCGGCGAGGCCGGCGACCGGACCGGGCTGGGACAGCTGCACCCTCAGGCCGTTCAGGGTCTGGGCCTGTTCCCGCTCGAGGTCCTCGGCGGTGAAGGCCGGGTTGCGGACCACATCGGCCAACAGGGCCATGGTCTGCGGGAAGACATCGGCCGGCGAGGAGGCGAAGACGGTGGTGAAGTCCACGCCCGCGCTGGCGCCGATGTTGGCGCCGAGACGCTCGATTTCGGTGGCGATCTCGGGCGCCGTCCGACTCCCGGTGCCCTGGGTCAGCAGGGAGGCGGTGAAGCCGGCGACGCCCGCCTTGCCGTCCGCCGCGTCGTCCGCTGTGCCCGCCTCAAAGCTCAGCCGGGCCGAGACCAGCGGCAGGCCCGGCTTGGGCGCGACCAGCACCCGCATGCCGTTGGCGAGACGGCGCTCGACCACCTGCGGGGTGGCCGGGTCAACGGCGGCGCCGGGTTCCGGCAGCGGCGTCCGCTCCCCCTCGGGCAGCAGGGTCACCCGCTCCCCCGCCGGGGCCAGATCGGCCAGGGTCACGGGCGCGCTGAACACCTCCTGCACCGGCGAGGCGGGGTTCTCATCGGTGGCCTGGAGATAGCGCATGGCGATGGCGCGATCGTCGGTCAGATACTGGCGCGCCACCCGCTGCACGTCCTCGACGGTCACCGCCTGGATATTGGGGATGTCGCGGTCGGCGGTGGTCGGGTCGCCGGTCATGATCAGGGCGTAGCCCAGCGAGAAGGCGCGGCCGTCGATGGTCTCCAGCCCACGCAGCGCCTGGGCCGTCAGCTCGGTCTTGGCCTCGGCCAGTTCCGCCGCGGTGACCGGTTCCTCACGCAGCCGGGCGACCTCGGCGCGCAATGACGCCAACCCCTCGTCCGCCGTCTTGCCCTCGCTCATGATGGCGTAGGTGTTGAGCACCCCGACCTGCTGTTGCTGGCTGTTGGACGAGCTGGCCGTGGTCGCGATCTGCTGGCGATAGACCAGGGCCTGATACAGGCGCGAGCTCTCGCCGGTCGACAGGATGCCGTCCAGCACGTCGAGCGCCGCGCGGTCCGGATGGTCATAGGGCACGGTCGGCCATGTGATCTGCACCATCGGCAGCGGGACGTTCGGGCCATAGAAGGTGGCCTCCCGCGCCGGGCCGAAGGTCTCGGGGACGTTGTTCCCGGGGAGGGGCCGGCCAGGGTTGTCGATGACGCCGAAATACTGGTCGATCCAGCGGTCCAGCTGCGCCTGGTCGAAATTGCCGGCCACGATCAGATAGGCGTTGTCGGGCCGGTAGAAGGTCTCGTGGAAGCGCAGGACGTCGTCGATAGTGGCGGCGTCCAGATCAGCGATCGAGCCGATGCCCGGGCGGCGGTAAGGGCTGTCCCGGAAGATGAAGGCCTGGGAATGCAGGCGTTGAAAGCGGCCGTAGGGGGTCGACAGCACGCGCTGGCGGAACTCCTCCTTGACCACGTCGCGCTCGCTCTCGAACGAGGCCTCGTCGACCACCAGAGACCCCATCCGGTCCGCCTCGGCGAACAGCATCCGCTCCAGATGCTGGGCCGGCACGGTCTCGAAATAGTTGGTCACGTCCAGGCCGGTGGAGGCGTTGTTCGAGCCGCCGACGTCTTCCGTCAGCCGGTCGAAGGTCTCCTGCGGCAGGTTCCGCGTGGCCTTGAACATCAGGTGTTCGAACATGTGGGCGAAGCCCGAACGGCCTTCCGGATCGTCCTTGGCGCCGACCTTGTACCAGACCTGCACCGTGACATTGGAGGTGGCCGCGTCGCGCGCCGTATAGACCTTCAGCCCGTTCGGCAGGATCCGTTCGACAAAGCCCAGCGGCGGCACGACGATCGATCCCGGCGCGGCGGCGGCCTGGGCGGCGCTGACGGGGGCGTATGTCGGCGCTTCAAAGGCCTGCGCCGATGCGGCGACGCCCAGCAGAAGGGCGGAGATCGAGACGGCGGCGAACAGGCGGGACTTCATGGGGAACAGCTCCGGCGCCCGGAACGCGCGGGCGAGACGACCCTATCAGGGCGAAAACCCGGCGCACCTTACGGAGTTGTAATGCGGTCAGTTGATCCGCAGGGCCTCGGCCAACAGCTTCGCCTCCGCGCCGCGGCTGGAGCCGGTGCGCCAGGCGACGACGATCTCGCGCCGCGGCGCCTTGGCCGAGATCGAGCGAACCACCACGCCCGGCATGTCCGCCAGCCCCGCCCGCACCGCCATTTCGGGCAGGAAGCTGACCCCCAGACCCGCGGACACCATCTGCACCAGCGTGTGCAGCGACGTCGCTGCAAAGACGTCGTCGCCCTTGGGCGGGTCGATGTCGAAGGCGGCGAGTGCCTGGTCTCTCAGACAGTGACCGTCCTCGAGCAGGATCAGGTCCTCGGCCTTGAGCGAGCCCGCCTGAATCGGACCGGTCCCGGCCAGGGCGTGGCCCAGCGGCGCGGCGGCCATGATCTCGTCGTCGCCGATGCGGGCGTGGTCGACGCCGGCGGCGCTGTAGGGCAGGGCGATCACCGCCGCGTCCAGGTGTCCGGCCTTGAGTGCGGCGATCAGGCGCGGCGTCAGGTCCTCGCGGATGAACAAACGAAGGTCCGGCCAGGCCGTCTTCACCCCCGGCAGCTTGGCCGGAAGCAGGAACGGCGCGATCGTCGGAATGACGCCCAGCCGGAACCGGCCCGACAATGGCTTGCCGGCGTTCCGGGCCGCCTCGACCAGATCCTCGGTGCGCGCCAGCACGTCCTCGGCCCGGCGCACGGCCTCGGCCCCAACGGCGGTCAGGGTGACATTGCCACGCGTCCGCTCGACCACCGGGGCGCCGAGTATCTTTTCCAGTTCCTGCACCCCGGCCGACAGCGCCGGTTGGCTGACGTGCGCCGCCTCCGCCGCCCGGCTGAACGAGGCGTGTTCGGCCAGAAGCTTGAGATACTGAAGCTGTCGCAGGGTCGGGAGCATGCGTCCGACATAGGTCTTCGCTATGCCGAAAGCCATGGCGATTTACCTGCCCTATGAAGTCCCCGGCGGCCCGCAGGCCGCCGGATCGTCCTCACGCGTCGACCGCGGCTGTGCCGAACTCTTCATTGAGGGTTACGTCGTACCGATCGGCGTTCATGACCTTGGTCCAGGCCTTGACGAAGTCACGGACGAATTTCTCGCCCGCATCGGCCGAGGCGTAGACCTCGGACAAGGCCCGCAGCTGCGAGTTGGACCCGAACACCAGATCGGTCCGGGTGGCCGTCCAGCGTTGTTCGCCGCTGAGGCGGTCGGAGCCGATGAAGGTCTCGTCGCCGCTGTCATCGACCTGTTTCCAGGCGGTCCGCATGTCCAGCAGATTGACGAAGAAGTCGTTTGTCAGCTGGCCCGGACGGTCGGTGAAGACGCCGTGTTTCGCGGCTCCGTGGTTGGCGCCCAGCACGCGCAGGCCGCCCACCAGTACGGTCATCTCCGGCGCCGTCAGCCCCAGCAGCTGGGCCCGGTCGACCAGCAGCTCCTCGGTCGGGACATTGTAGCGAACGCCCAGATAGTTCCGGAAACCGTCGGCCTTGGGCTCCAGCACCGCGAAGCCCGCGACATCGGTCTGTTCGGCCGAGGCGTCGGTGCGGCCCGGGGTGAATTCGACCTCGATCTCATGGCCGGCCGCCTTCGCCGCCAGTTCGATGCCGACCGAGCCGCCCAGGACGATCAGATCGGCGATCGAGACGTTCAGGCCGGAGTCCGCCTTGATCCGCTCATAGGCCTGCAGCACCGGGGCCAGCTTGTGGGGTTCATTGACGTCCCAGCTGCGCTGCGGCTCAAGCCGCAGACGGCCGCCATTGGCCCCGCCGCGATGGTCCGAGCCGCGATAGGTCGCCGCCGCCGCCCAGGCCGTCCGGACCAGGTCCTCGACCGACAGGCCGGCGGCCGCGATCCGGTCCTTCAGCGCCCGGATGTCTGCGTCGCCGATAACCGGCCCGACCTGCGCCGGGATCGGATCCTGCCAGATCAGGTCCTCGGCCGGAACCTCCGGGCCGAGGTAGCGGACCTTGGGCCCCATGTCGCGATGGCACAGCTTGAACCAGGCGCGGGCGAAGGCGTCGGCGAAATAGGCCGGATCCGCGCGGAACCGCTCCATCACCTTGCGGTATTCCGGGTCGAATTTGAACGCCATGTCGGCGGTGGTCATCATCGTCGGCACCCGCTTGCCGGGGGTGTGGGCCGCCGGGGCGAGGGTTTCCGGCGGATTGCCCACCGGTTGCCATTGCTTGGCCCCCGCCGGGCTGCGGACCAGCTCGTAGTCGTGGTCGAGCAGCATGTCGAAATAGGTCATGTCCCAGGCGACCGGCGTGGGCGTCCACGCCCCCTCGATCCCCGAGGTGATGGTGTGGTCGCCGATGCCGCTTTCGTGGCCGGAGATCCAGCCGAGGCCCTGCTGGGCGATGTCCGCGCCCTCGGGCGAAACGCCCACCTTGGAGGCGTCGCCCGCGCCGTGGGCCTTGCCGAAGGTGTGCCCGCCCGCCGTCAGCGCCGCCGTCTCCTCGTCGTTCATGCCCATGCGGGCGAAGGTCTCGCGGATGTCGCGGGCCGACTGCAGGGCGTCCGGCACGCCGCCGGGCCCCTCGGGGTTCACATAGATGAGGCCCATCTGGATCGCGGCCAGCGGCGACTCCAGCGCCATCTCCTTGTCGGGCTGGATGCGGGTCTCGTTGCCCTCCTCGCCGACCCATTTCTCTTCCGTGCCCCAGTAGACGTCCTTCTCGGGCTCCCAGACGTCGGCGCGTCCGCCGCCGAAGCCGAAGGTCGGTCCGCCCATGCTCTCGATGGCCACATTGCCGGCCAGGATCATCAGATCGGCCCAGGACAGGCTGGCCCCGTATTTCTGCTTGATCGGCCACAGCAGGCGCCGCGCCTTGTCGAGGTTGCCGTTGTCCGGCCAGCTGTTCAGCGGGGCGAACCGCTGCTGGCCCGAGCCCGCGCCGCCGCGCCCGTCGCCGGTGCGATAGGTGCCTGCCGAGTGCCAGGCCATGCGGATGAAGAAGGGGCCATAGTGGCCATAGTCCGCCGGCCACCACGGCTGGCTGTCCGTCATCAGGGCGGTCAGGTCGCGTTTGACCGCGGCATAGTCCAGGGAGTTGAAGGCCTTGGCGTAGTTGAAGCCGTCGCCCATGGGGTCGCCGGTGCGGCCCTGCTGGTGCAGGATGTCGACGGCGATCTGGTTGGGCCACCAGTCGCGGTTGGTTCGCCCGAGCAGCGACCGCAGCGCGGCCTTTTCCTTCTTCGGATCATTGAGGGGGGTGGGTCCGCCGGCGTTTCCGTCCATGGTGTCCTCCTGCGTTCTGGGCGCGATTGGCGGGAGCCTAGGCCTGCAGAAACGGAAAGGAAAATCGATAAACTTTGTTGTGGAGAACAGGGAAAGTTATGGCGACCCGCACAGCGGCTAATCTGCCGTCTCCGCCAGCCACCGCATCCGGCACGCCATGATCGCCGTCTCGCCCAGCCGATCGACCAGCCGCCAGTTGACCACCGCCCCGATCGGCGCGCCGACGATCGGGATCAGCTGGGCCATCTTGGCCAGGTCGATGTAGTCGCGGTACTCGATCTGGAATTTCCGCCAGTCGTAGTCGGTGATCGCCTCGGGCTGGTCGATCCCGGCGATCCAGCCTTCCAGCTCCGCCAGCGCCTCGGGCCGGCGTTTGGCGCTGGCGAAGGCGAGGTGGAAGATGTGCAGCACGAACAGCCGCTCGCGCCCGGAGCCGCCATCGGGGCCGCCATCGGGGCCGCCGCCCCAGCCATAGGCGGCGACGATGTCGCCCAGCATCCGCACCTTGATCGCCATCAGGGCCGGAAAATCCGCCGCCGCCAGCACGAAGCCGCCGGCCCCGGCGACTCCGCCCTCGACGCTGGCGGTATTGCGATAGACCTTGATCGCGGCCCGCGCCCGCAGTTCGCGCGCCGCCAGCGACCCCTCCGGCTGCGGCTTCGCCTTCAGCAGGTCCGAGCCGAACAGAATGCCCCTGGTCATCGCCTCCACCCCGGCGGTGATGACGCGGTGCGCCCGCTCCGGGATGATCCTGTTGATCCGCTCCTGGGTCCCGCGCGCGGCCTTGTCCCAAAGTCCCGGCCGCTTCAGCACCCTGGCCCGCCACGCCGCGACCTCGGCCCGCACCATGGTGTCGTCGATGACCGGGATCAGGTCCTCCGGCACGGCCTCTGCGGGAACGAATTCGGGGCGGCTTCGGGGAGGGCGGGTCATGGCGGTTCCAGTGACGCGGCGTCACGGTTGCAGGCCCGCGCTCCCGGGTCTAGACCCCGGCCGACCGCGGTTCGCAACCGCAAACATCCATCCTCCCAAGAACCCCCCTCCGGAGACGACACCCATGGCTCGCGCGAAGATCGCCCTTATCGGCGCCGGAATGATCGGCGGCACCCTGGCCCACGTGGTCGCGCGTGAAGCGCTGGGCGACGTGATCCTGTTCGACATCGCCGAGGGCACGCCCCAGGGCAAGGC
>CAZGPS010000091.1:0-9689 GCA_964527675.1 uncultured Brevundimonas sp.
GCGCGCGCGGTCGCCAGAACATCGTCGCCTTCCAGCAGGCCCTCGACCTCGGTCACGCCCGACGCCATTCCGCCCAGGATCATCGACCGGTGCGACATGGATTTATCGCCGGGCGCGCGGACCTTGCCGGTCAGGGCGGACGAACGTCGTGCAGTCAGTCGGGAAGGCATATTCACCCGTTTCAGGCTGTATTGTCGAAACGGCCGCGCGGGCGGCGCGAAAGATGGCTTTTGACAGCGGGTCCAAGGGGTGGCAAGGGACCGCCCCGAATTCAACCCGTTGAAAGTGTCCTCACGTGGCCAATCCCGAACTGGGCGCCAAGCAGGTCTGCCCCAACTGCCAGGCGAAATTCTACGACCTGAACCGTAGACCCGCCCACTGCCCCAAATGCGCGACGGAATTCGATCCGGAAGAAGCGCTGAAGCTGCGCAGCCGCCGCGCTCGCCCCGGCTATCCGGCCGACGACGAGGCTGAAGATCAGGTCAAGGACAAGAAGGTCGATGGCGACGAGGACGAGGAAGAAGACGTCAAGACGCCCGAGATCGACGAGGAAGGCCACGAGCCCATCCTGACGCCGGACGACGAGGACGAGGACGTTCCCGCCGATGCTTCGGAAGAAGCCGGCATGGGCGCGACCGACGGCGACGACGATCTGGCCGACGACGATGACGACTCCGTGCCGTTCATCGAAGACGACGACGATGACTCGATCGACGACGAGATCGCCAAGCCTTCGCGCGACGACGACTGATTGGTTGGGCCTACCGCGCGTCGCGCTACTTGAGGGCTTGTTTCGTGGGCCTATCGCGCTTCGCGCTACTTGAGGCCCGGCTTCCTCTGGGCTTCTTGCGATCAGGCTCAGATTCTTGTTGCACCCGCCGCATTTCCCGTTAGGGAAGCGCGGCGGGACAGCAGGCTTTTCCAGCCACTTCGGTTTGAAAAATCTGCGTATTTTCACCTTCGGGAACGCGGTGAAAATAAATCTCGAAACGGGCTTGATCGCAGAAAAGCCCTGACATAGTTTCCGCCGCCTCGCCGGGGGCCATCGCAAGATGAACCGGGCGAACCAGACCGACAGGTCCGGGGCTTTAGCTCAGTTGGTAGAGCGCTTGCATGGCATGCAAGAGGTCAGCGGTTCGACTCCGCTAAGCTCCACCATGAAGGCCCCGCGGGAAACCGCGGGGCCTTCGCCACATCTGGCCCCGCTCCGTTGATCCGGAGCGGCCAAATCCCCATCTTGTCTGCAGCGGCCGACGCCTCGCCGGTTCCGGGGGGCGTGGACGGCCACGGGCCTGCTTCGGGGGCATGAGACGATGACGACGCGCACCATCCTGTTCGACAGCCCCTTCCTGCTGGGGTTCGACCACACCCGGGCTCTGATCGACCGGGCCGCGCGGGCGGCGGCGGACAGCTATCCGCCCTATAACGTCGAGCAGACGGGCGAGCATTCGGTGCGCATCACCCTGGCCGTCGCCGGCTTCGGCCCCGACGACCTGACGGTGACCATTGAGGGCCGCCAGCTGACCATCGCCGGCAAGCGCGAGGACGCCGGCAAGGGCGACCAGGCCTTCCTGCATCGCGGCATCGCCGGCCGCGGCTTCGTGCGCAGCTTTGTGCTGGCCGACGGCATGGAGGTCGATCAGGCGCGGCTGGAGCACGGTCTGCTGCACGTCGAGCTGAGCCGGCCCGAGGATCTGCCCACGGTGCGGCGCATCCCCATCACGACGGGCTGATCCAGCCGTCGCCACACGGTCGCCGCTCGCGGGGCCGAACCACACCGCCCTTCGGGGCGTTAGTTCAGAGTAAGGAGGCGGTCGCCATGACGCCGATGATGATGACCAAGGAAGATTTCAAAGGCCTGGGCGCGCCGGACCTGGTGTATGTGCGCGAAATCCGCGCCGCCGATGTGCTGGCCGATACGCCGATCCCCGAGGCCCAGGGCCTGTTCATCGATCCCGAGGCGGTGCTTTACGCCGTGCACGGGGCCGACGGCGAACGGCTGGCCGTCATGATGGACCGGGAGACGGCCTTCGCGGCGGCGGTGGCGCACGAGCTGGAGCCCGTGTCCGTTCATTAAAGGAAGGGCGCTACCGCGCTTCGCGCTGCTTGAGCGCGGCGCTTCGCGCGACCGCTGCGCCCGCGAAGCGGCCTCCCGCTCTTGAGAAGCCGTCAGGCCGCGGTGGCGGGGGCCTGGTCCTTGACGAACAGGGCGCGGATGGCGTCGACGGTGCGGGCCTGACGCAGATGCTCGCGCATTTCCGACGAGCGCAGGGCGCGCGACACCGCCGCGAGGGCGCGCAGATGCTCGGCGCCGTCACGGGGCGGGGCGAACAGGGCGAAGATCAGATCCACGGGACGATCGTCGACCGAGCCGTAGGCGACCGGGGTATCCAGCCGCACGAAGACGGCGGTGACCCGGTCGAGGCCGTCGACCCGGGCATGCGGCACGGCCACGCCCGAGCCGAGGCCGGTCGAGCCGAGCGCCTCGCGCTCCATCAGGGCTTCCAGAATGCGGGCCTCGGGCAGGCCGAGGGTCTGGGCGGCGGCCTCTGCCACCGTATGCAACGCCTGGCGCTTGGAGGACGCGCCGCTGCGCAGAACGACACCGCCGTCCGCCAGCAAATCACCGATGTCCATCAGCCTGTCCCGACTCTACCAATCATTCCCGATGGGCGGGCGCCGTGTAGACGACCCGCCTCCTTGTGGGAAGCACTATGACGTCGCGCCGTTTACCGAACGTTGTCCGTTGAGCGATTTCGTGGTGCGTTCCGGGTCGATCCAGCCGACATTGCCGTCCGGCCGACGATAGACCACCGACAGGCCGCCGTGGGCGGCGTTGCGGAACAGCACGACGGGATAGCCCGTCATATCCAGCTCCATCACCGCGCGGCCGACCGTGAGGGTGCGAATCTCGTGCTCGGTCTCGGCGATGACCATGCCGACGGGCGGCGGCTCGTCCGGCGCGCCCGCCTCGCCGAAATCGGCGTCCTCGACCTCGTCCGGATTGCGCAGCACCACGCTGTGCGCCACCTCGCGGGCGGCGTCCTCGGTCTTTTCGGGCGACAGGCCCTTGGGACCGATATGGTGGTCCTTGAGCCGGCGCTTGTAGCGACGGACCCGCTTCTCGATCTTGTCGAGGCTGTCGGTGAAGGCGGAATGGGCGTCGCCGCCGTGGCCGGTGGTGACCAGACTCTGACCCGAGGCGAGGCGGACCCAGCAATCGACCTTGAAGCCGTAGCCGTCCTTGGACACCACCACCTCGGCGTCCTGGCCCCCGCGTTCAAAGTATTTGCCGATCCCGTCCTGGAGTTCCTGGGAGATGCGGGAGCCTAACGCTTCGCCGACATCCACGTGCTTGCCGCTGACCTGGATTTGCATGTCGATACAACGCGACCGAAGGCGATTGGTGTCAACGTCGATCACCGAAATGTGGTGGGGAATTCGACGACGCCCGGGCGGAGATTTCGACGACCTCCGGGTGATAAACGGGAGGCTTCCGCGACCGGGCCCGCTCAGCCGGTCCGCAGCATCCGTTTGCGCTGGACCGAGGAGGGAATGCGCAGGGCCTCGCGGTATTTCGCCACGGTGCGGCGGGCGATGTCGATGCCCGTTTCGTTGAGGATCTCGACGATGCGATCGTCGCTGAGCACGTCGCCGTCGCGCGTCTCGCCGTCGATCATGGCCTTGATGCGGTGACGGACGGCCTCGGCCGAGTGCGCGGCGCCGCCGTCCGACGACTGGAGCGAGGCGGTGAAGAAGAATTTCAGCTCGAACACCCCGCGCGGGGTCGAGACGTATTTGTTCGAGGTGACGCGGCTGACCGTCGATTCATGCATGCCGATGGCGTCGGCGACGGTCTTCAGGTTCAGCGGGCGCAGGAACTCTACGCCGAAGGCGAGGAAGGCGTCCTGCTGGCGCACGATCTCGGATGAGACCTTGAGGATGGTCTTCGCCCGCTGGTCCAGCGACTTGACCAGCCAGCTGGCCTGGGCGGCGCATTCGGCGACGAAGGTCTTTTCCGTGTCCGAGCGGGCCCCGGCGGAAACGACGCCATGATAGCGCTTGTCCATGATCAGGCGCGGCAGGGTGTCCGAGTTCAGCTCGACCTTCCAGCCGCCGGCCGGGTCGGCGCGGACGTGGACATCGGGGATGACGGTCTGGGCCGGCTCGCCGCCGAAGCCGGCGCCGGGGCGCGGCGTCAGGGCCTTCAGGTCGGCGATCATCTCGGCCAGGTCCTCGGCGTCGACGCCGCAGGCCTTGCGCAGGGCCGACAGGTCGCGCCGGGCCAACAGGTCGAGGTTGTCGAGCATGCAGCCCATGGCCGGGTCGAAGCGGTTGCGCTCGATCAGCTGCAGCCTGAGGCATTCGGGCACGGAGCGGGCCATGACGCCGGTCGGCTCGAAACCCTGGCAGGTCGCCAGCACGGCCTCGACGCGCTCGAGGGAGACGCCCAGACGGTCGGCCGTCTCGGCCAGTTCGCCGCGCAGATAGCCGCCCTCGTCGACGGAATCGATCAGGGTCAGGGCGATGGCGTGGTCGGCGGGGGTGAAGCCGGCCTGGGAAGCCTGGGCCTGCAGATGCTCCCACAGGGTGGCCTCGCGGCTGTCGGGCTGTTCGCGGCCCTCGCCGTCCGGCAGGCCGCCGCCGGAGCCGGCGCGGGACCAGTCGTTGAGGCCGACCTGGGCTTCGCCGACGCCGACGTCCTCCATGCGGTCGGAGGTGCGCTCGCCCGGGCTGGCGTCGCCGTAGACGTCGTCGGAGCGGGCGTCGAGGGTGCGGTCGGCGTCCGCCACCCGGCCCTCATCGAAGCTCATTTCGGCGGCGTCGGCGCTTTCCGCGGGAGCGGGGGCGTCGATCTCGCCGCCGGGCTCGGCGTCCTCGCGTTGCAGCAGGGGGTTCTTTTCCAGTTCGGCCTCGACGAAGGCGTCGAGCTCGAGATTCGACAATTGCAGCAGCTTGATCGCCTGCTGCAGCTGGGGCGTGATGACGAGCCCCTGCCCCTGCCGTATCTCCAGCCTTTGTCCGAGCACCGTGCGCAGCCCCCTGCCGGGCCATGTGGCCCGAAACTTGCTGGCGGCCACTGTGTGGCCGGAACGGTTAACGGGGGTCTAAGCGGGGGTGGGGGCGGTGAGCCGGCGTCGGGACAGTCTGGAGCGGGAGGACGCGGGCTCGGGCTGGCAAGGTTATATGGCAGCGCTGATTGCTTGTCGCTCGGCCAACAGCCGCGTTAGCTAACGCCATGATCCATGGACTCATCGCCGTCGCCCTGGTTTGGGTTTTGGTCTTTGGCCTATTCCAGAGCAGCAAGCCGTTCGCAGGCGTACTATACAAGGGCGGGAAGGCTCCGCCTTGGCCCTCACACGGTCTGACCGCTGGCACGGTAACTGGCCTCGTCGCATGCGTCGTTGGGATGAGTTATCGGCGGCGCAACGAGTTTTTTTGGCGAAGAACTGCTGGGCATAGCTATCGTGGTGCTGGCGGCTGGTCTTTGCGCCGTCGCTAACCGCTGGTTCTTCAAAAGGTGGTGGTAGCCACCTCCCGACGTCCGCAACGGGTCGGGAGCAGCCATTGGCTGACATCTGAAGACCGGACCTACCCACCCCCCGTCATCCTCGGACTTGATCCGAGGATCAGACGGTCCGGCGCCGCGTCGAGGATCGCACGGTCACGGTCGCGGGGCCGTCACCGCCGCACAGCTCGCCTCCCGCCTCTGATCCTCGGATCAAGTCCGAGGATGACGGCGGCGTGAGATCACTGGGCGGGGCGCGTCGGACTAGTCCGCCGTCCAGCCCCAGGCGTCCATCATCACCCCGAACAGATGGGTGTTGGGGAAATAGCCGCGGACCCGCTGGGCGCCGACGCCGATGGCCAGGACCGGCACCTCCTCGGCGGTGTGGGTGTCGTTGACGATGACATTCTGCAGGCGGACGATCTCGTCCTCGCTGCCCGAGGCCTTCCAGGCGTCATAGCCTTCCAGCAACGGCTCGCCGCGCCGGCCGCCGTCGACCTGCAAGGCGAAGGAATGGTCGGCGGTAAAGAGCAGCAGGGTGTCGGAGAGGTCTACGCGGGTCTGGACCTCGGCGATCAGCCGGTCGAAATCCACAAGCCTCTGCAGGCCTTCGCGCGGCTCGTCGGTGTGGGCGTCCCATTCGACGACGAGGAAATAGCCGGTTTCCGAGCGCTGCAGGATGTCGAGCGCGCGCAGCGCAGCGGCGTGGACGTCCATTTCGTCGGCGACGACGATGGGGCGCGGGTTGTTCGCCGGGGCGGCGTCGAGCGCGGCGTAGACCGGCCGGTCATGGGCGGCGGCGAGGGCGTCAAAGCCGGTCCCGCGGGCGGCCAGCTGTTCGCCGATCGCCTCGCGGCCGGCGCCGAACAGGACGTCGACGCCGTCGCCGAAGCGGGGGACGAAGGCCTGGGGGAAGATCTCGCCCCATTTGGCGCGGTCGTTGGCGTGGGCGTAGTTGGCCGCCGGGGTGGCGTCGGTGATCGCCATATTGGTGACGACGCCGGTCAGCAGGCCGCGCTGCTCGGCGTATTCGAGCAGGGTCTTGGTCGGGGCGCCGTCGGTCTGGCCGCGCACGGCCTCGGGGCCCTGGCTGATGACGCCGTTGCGGGTTTTGACGCCGGTCACGATCGCCGACATGCCGTTGGCGGAGTCAGACACGAACTCGTCGACCGGCGAGGTCTCGCTGAGGCCGAGGTGCGGCCATGTCTGGACGTGCAGCCGCAGCGGCTCGCCCCAGGCCATCAGGCTGGCGGCCGAGAGGGTCGGGACGCCGGCGGCGTCGGCCACGAACAGGATGACGTTGCGGGCGCGGGCGGGGGCCTCGGCCGGCGCCGGGGCGGCCTGCGGAGCGCCCTGCCGGGCCGCGACGGGCGCGGCGGAGAGGGCCAGGGCGGCCGACAGGGCGAGGACGGCGAGGCGGCGGAGCGTTGTCATGCGCCGTCGGATACACCGCATTTCATGTCGGCCCGGCGACGGCCCGGTGAATTCTCGGCGTCGTGACCGGGGCCGGCTCTCAGCCGTACATGTCGCCCAGATAGACCCGGCGCACTTCCGGGTCGCGGATGACGTCCTCGGCCTTGCCCTCGAACAGGACGGCGCCGGCCGAGATGATCGAGGCGTGGTCGATGATCTCCAGCGTCTCGCGGACATTGTGGTCGGTGATCAGGACGCCGATGCCCTGACCCGCCAGATAGCGGATGACCTGGCGGATGTCGGCGATGGCCAGCGGGTCGATGCCGGCGAAGGGTTCGTCCAGCAGCATGAAGCTGGGGCGGCCGGCGAGGGCGCGGGCGATCTCGCAGCGACGGCGCTCACCCCCCGACAGGCCCGAGGCCGGGGCGTGGCGCAGGTGGTCGATGCGCAGTTCCTCGAGCAGGCGGGTGGTCTCGTCGGCAATGGCCTGACGGCCGGTGTGGTGCAGTTCGACCACGGCCATGACGTTGTGCTCGACCGTCATGCCGCGGAAGATCGAGGCTTCCTGGGCCAGGTAGCCGAGGCCCATGCGGGCGCGCTGGTACATGGGCTGGGCGGTGATGTCCTCGCCGTCGAGCCAGATCGTGCCGCTGTCGGGCGGGATCAGGCCGGTGATCATGTAGAAGCAGGTGGTCTTGCCGGCGCCGTTGGGGCCCAGCAGGCCGGCGACCTGGCCGCGCTCGACGTGCAGGGAGACGTCGCGCACGACCTGACGCGGGCCGAAGGCGCGGGCGATGTGCTCGACCCGCAGGCCGGTCGGGCGCGGGGTCTCGACCACCGCCTCCGGGGGGGCGGCGTCGTGGACGTTGAGGGCTGAGAGTTCCTTGCGCGCCAATGGATCAGGCCGAGCCGGGGCTCAGTTCCCGCTGTTTTCGGGATAGAAGACGCCCTGGACCCGGCCGGAGGCGCCGCCGTCCATCTCGGCCGCCTCGGTGCGGGTGTTGTAGGTCAGGCGGGCCCCGGTCATGACGTTCTCGCCCTGGGTCAGGATGACGTCGCCGCTGAGGACGATGGTGTCGTTGGCCGGGGTGTAGACCGCCCGGTCGCCGCGAATGGTCTGGTCCGGGGTGACGAAATAGACATTGCCGGTGGCCTCGACCCGGCTGAGCACGCCGCCGCTGATCGCGCCCTCGACCCGGTCGGCGCGGATGCGGTTGTCGCCCTGGGTCAGTTCGGCGCGGCCGCGCAGGGACAGGGCCGCGGGCGTGCGCGACACCTCGTCGGCGCCCCACATGATCGGCTGGCCGCTCTGGAAGCTCTGGGCGTCGCCGATGGTCGGCAGGGCGGCCAGCGCCAGGGCGATCAGGGCCGTCTTGAGGGGTCTGGTCATGCTCATCCGTCCGACCTCGCGGCGTTGATGGTCCCGCGCACCTTGTTATCACCCGAGCCGCTGAATACGACCCGCTCGCCCTGTTCATAGATCGCATAGGACGAAGCGGAGACGGTTCCAAGGGGGCCGGAGCCCTGGACGCCCTTCGTTCCTGTCACCACGCCGGTCTCGGTATTGACCACCGCCTCAGGCGTGACGAGGTCGAAACCGGAGCCGCCGTCGGAAATCCTGACATTGGGACCGATGGTCACGGTCCTCGACGCCTCGTCATAGACGCCGCCGTCGGCGGTCAGGGTGGTGACCTTGCGGCCGCCGAGATTGAGCCGCAAGGCGGGACCGACGAGGCGGAAACGGCCGGTTTCGGCGTCGCGCACGGCCCGCTCGAAGCCGACCACGAAGCTGCGACCCTGGGCGTCCTGGCCGAGGAAGCGCGAATTCTCCAGCGTCACCTCGCGCGAGGCCCCGGCCTTGCGCTCGACGTCGGAGATGACGCTGCGCAGGACGATCCAGCTGATGGTGCCGCCGGCGAGGACGACGATGGCCACCGGCAGAATGCGGCGCAGCAGGCGCACGCGGCGCGAGCGGGTGCGGAAGGCCTTGGCCGTCGCGGCGATGCGGGCCTCGTCCGCCTGATCGCGAATGTCGGCGGGCCCTGTCATCAGGCGTGCGCGAAGATGTCCATCTCGTCCCAGCCGGCCAGGTCGAGGGCGGAGCGGGAGGGGAGGAAGTCGAAGCAGGCGCGGGCCAGCTCCATCCGGCCCTCGCGGACCAGCATCTCGTCCAGCCGGGCCTTGACGGCGTGCAGATAGAGGACGTCGGAGGCGGCGTATTCCAGCTGGGCCGGGCTCAGTTCGGCCGCGCCCCAGTCGGAGCTCTGCTGGGCCTTGGACAGATCGACGCCGGCCAGTTCGCGGACCACGTCCTTCAGCCCGTGGCGGTCGGTGTAGGTGCGCGCCAGCTTGGAGGCGATCTTGGTGCAGTAGACCGGCCGGGTCTCGACCCCGAGATGAAGCTGGAACATGCCGATGTCGAAACGGCCGAAGTGGAACAGCTTCAGCACCTTCGGATCGGTCAGCAGCCGCTTCAGGTTGGGGCAGTCGTAGCCGGGGCGGGCCATGCGCACGACATGGGCGTCGCCATCGCCCGAGGACAGCTGGACCACGCACAGAGGATCGCGCCGGAATCGCAGGCCCATGGTCTCGGAATCGATCGCGACCTCGGGGCCAAGGTCGAGGTCGGCGGGCAGGTCGCCCTCGTGCAGGAATACGGTCATGTCGGCGCTTTCATGCTGGGGACCATAAACGAACGGCGCCGTATCGCTAGGACACGGCGCCGCTGAAAATATGGTGCCCAGAAGAGGACTCGAACCTCCACGAC
>CAZGPS010000092.1:0-9601 GCA_964527675.1 uncultured Brevundimonas sp.
GGGAACCAACGAAAGACGCCCCCGGAGAGCGATCTCCGGGGGCGTCTGTCTGTCTGGCTGGAAGACGGCGCGGACCTAGTCGGGGCGACGCTGGCCCGGCTCGTTTTCGTCCGTGCGCGGCAGCTGGCCGCGGCCGACGTTGCCCAGCAGCTGCTCAATGATGGTCATCTGGCGGCCGCGGGTCGGGGTCTCGCGTCCGTTCATGGCGATCTGCTGGCCGTCATCGAGACCCAGGGTGCGGACCCCGGCGACCTGGCCCGCGTCATTGAAGGTGATCTCGGTCACCGACCGCTGGGTCACCCGGGCGGGGTTGTAGGTGTATTTCTCGGTCACCTGGCTGATGTAGTACCAGATGTTGTCCTGCTCGAAGGTCGAGGTCGTGGACGGCGTGCCGAGCTTGGTCAGCACGGTCTGTTTGGTGTCCGTCCCCGCCACGATATCCGAGGGCTTGGCGTCGATGGCCTGGAAACCGTTCTGCCCCACGATGGGAGCACAGGCGGCGGTCAGCGCCGCGACCGACAGGGCGGCCAGGAAGAGCTTGGTACGGAGCATGGACGGCGCCTGCGAGAGAACAAGGTCTTTGACCTAACCGGACCCGAGCCTTAGTTCAACGGCGCGGCGGAAAAGGGGCCGTATGATCATGCTTCAGAATCTGTTCCGATCCCGTCCCCGCGAGCGCACCGGCGAGGCGCTGTATGAACTGGCGGTCCGCCAGGCCCGCGACCCGGGCTTCTACACGCGCCTGAACGTGGCCGACCGAATCGACGCCCGCTTCGAGCTCTACACCCTGCACGTGCTGCTTCTGGTCATGCGGCTGCGCGACGAGGGCGAGCGCGGCGCCGAGATCGCCCAGGGTCTGTTCGACGTCTATGTGTCGGCGCTGGACCATGCCCTGCGCGAGCTGGGCGTCGGCGACATCTCGGTGGGCAAGAAGATGCGCAAACTGGGCGAGGCGATGTACGGCCGCATGACCGCATGGGAGCCGCTGCTGCGCGCGGACGACACCGCCGCCCTGGCGGCCAGCCTGTCCCGCAATGTGTTCGAAAGCGACGACCCGGCCGCCGGCGCGGTCCTGGCGGGCTACGCCCTGGCCAGCCGCGCCAGACTGGCGGCGCAGGATTTCAAGGCCGTGACGACGCGGCCGGACTGGGCGGAGATCGAGGGATGAGCGGCGTGAACCTGCCTTACAGCGAACCGGTGCGACTGCATCAGGTCGGCGCCGGCGTGACCCGCAAGCTGGAGCCGGACGCGGCGGCGCGGGCGCGTATCGCCACGGCCCTCGACCTGGCTTCTCTGGACAGGTTCGTGGCCGAGGTGACCCTCGCGCCGTCTCCGGCCGGCTGGCGGCTTACGGGCCGGGTGCGGGCCAGCCTGGCCCAGACCTGCGGCATCACCCTCGAACCTCTCCCGGTTGAGGTCGACGCGCCTTTCGCCCTCTCCCTGGCCGAGGCGGTCGACGAGGACTCCGACGAGATCGTCATCACCCTCGACGACGAATCGCCCGACCCGATCGAAGGCGGGCAGGTCGATCTTGGCCAGTACGCCGTCGAGCAACTGGCCCTTCAGCTGGATCCCTTTCCGCGCAAGCCCGGCGCCGAGTTCGTGCAGCCCCCGGAGCCGACGGAGATCTCGCCGTTCGCGGTCCTGAAGCAACTTCGTTCCGACGACGAAGGTTGACGCAACGGCGGCGTGGTTGCATCCCCCCGGTGCGGCGCTATCGTCGCCGCACACCGGCGCCGGGCTGACGGCGCGACGGAGTCGAAACGGCTTGCCATCCCCAGTACTGATTTCGCTCGACGCCATGGGCGGGGACCACGGCCCGCCAGTCGTGGTGGCGGGGGTCCGCGACTATCGCAAACGCCACGGCGGCGAGGGCGTCCGCTTCCTGCTGCATGGCGACGAGACCGCCATTCGCGCCGAGATGGCGAAATGCGCCCTCGGCGACGATGTCTGCGATGTCCGCCACACAGACAAGGTCGTGGCCATGACCGAAAAGCCCGCCCAGGCGATGCGTCGCGGCAAGGGCTCAAGCCTCTGGAACGCCATTGAGGCGGTGAAGCTGGGCGAGGCCGGGGCGGTCGTCTCGGCCGGCAACACCGGCGCCCTGATGGCGATTTCGAAATTGATCCTGCGCATGTCGGCTCACGGGCTGGAGCGGCCGGCCATCGTCGCCAGCTGGCCCACCCTGCGCGGCGTCACGGCGGTGCTGGATGTCGGTGCCAATATCGAGAGCGACGCCGAACAACTGGTCGAGTTCGCCATCATGGGCGAGGCCTTTCATGCGGCGGTGCACGGGGCGAAGCGCCCCACCATCGGCCTGCTGAATGTCGGGTCAGAGGACATGAAGGGCCATGAAGAGGTGCGCGAGGCCGCCCGCATCCTGCGCGAGGGCGGCTTCGGGCTGGACTACAAGGGCTTCGTCGAGGGCGATGACATCGCCAGGGGCACGGTCGACGTGGTCGTCACCGACGGCTTCACCGGCAATATCGCGCTCAAGACGGCCGAGGGCGTGGCCCGGTTCATCTCGGCCCTGCTCAAGGAGGCCCTGACCTCCAGCGTGACGGCCAAGACCGGCGCCCTGCTGGCCCTGCCGGCGCTGCGGCGGATGCGCCAGAAAATCGATCCCAGCGCCATCAACGGCGGTCCGCTGCTGGGCCTGAACGGCATTGTGGTGAAGAGCCACGGCGGCGCCGACGCCAAGGGCTACGGCAATGCGATCCGCATCGCCGTCGATCTGGCCCGCAGCGATTATCTGAAGAAGGTCAGCGACAGCCTGAGCCGGCTGACGGTCGTCCTCGAACAGCCGGCCGCCGGGGATGCGGCCATGGAGACCCCACAGTGAGCGTCATTCGCAGCGCCGTGACCGGCGTCGGCTCCTATCTGCCGGAACAGGTCGTGACCAATGCCGATCTGGCGAAGATCGTCGACACCTCGGACGAGTGGATCGTCGAGCGCACAGGCATCCGCCAGCGGCACAGGGCGCGCGACGACCAGCCGACCAGCGATCTGGCGGTGGAGGCGGCGAAGCGGGCGCTGACCGACGCCGGCCGCGAGGTCGGCGACGTCGATCTGATCGTCGTGGCCACGACCACGCCCGACATGACCTTCCCGTCCGTGGCCTCGATCGTCCAACGCAAGTTGGGCGTCCCCACCTGCATCGCCTTTGACATCCAGGCCGTCTGTTCCGGCTTCGTCTATGCGCTGAGCGTGGCGGATGGCTTCATCGCCCGGGGCAATGCCCGGTGCGCCCTCGTCATCGGCGCCGAGGAGATGACCCGGCTGATGGACTGGACCGACCGGTCCACCTGCGTGTTGTTCGGCGACGGCGCCGGGGCCGTGGTGGTTGAGCCGCGCGAAGGGCAGGGGACCAAGGCCGACCAGGGCCTGCTCGGCTTCGCCCTGCGATGCGACGGGTCCAAGACCGACCTGCTGTATGTCGATGGCGGGCCGGCCACGACCGGGACGGTCGGGCATCTGCGCATGGCCGGCAACCAGGTGTTCCGCAACGCCGTGGTCAACATCGCCGAGGCGATCACGGCCTGCTGCGCCGCCTCCGGCATCGAGGTCGCCGACGTCGACTGGTTTGTGCCGCACCAGGCCAATCAGCGAATTATCAAGGGTGTGGGCGACCGCCTGGGACTGGATGAAAACAAGGTGATCTCGACCGTGGCCCTGCACGCCAACACCTCGGCCGCCTCCATTCCGCTGGCTCTCGACGCGGCCATTCAGGACGGCCGGATCAGGCGCGGCGACCTCATTCTGGCCGAGGCCATGGGCGGCGGTCTGACCTGGGGCGCCTGCGCCTTTCGTCTGTAGGGCGTATTTCGCCTTTCCATTTGAAGGCGCTTGCCCTTTTATGGGGGCGACGGACTTTTTGAGGGGAGCGGACCATTGGCTCAGCACCAGACCCTGACGCGGGCGGACCTGTGTGAGGCGGTCCATGAAGAGGTTGGCCTGTCGCGGCAGGAGTGTTCGGCCATGGTCGAACGCACCCTCGAGCTGATCATCGAATCGCTCGAACGCGGCGAGACGGTCAAATTGTCGGGCTTCGGCGTCTTCCAGGTCCGCGACAAACGCGCCCGTATGGGCCGCAATCCCAAGACCGGCGAACCGGCGGCGATCCATCCGCGCCGGGTCATCAGCTTCCGCGCCTCCCAGATCATGAAGGGCCGGGTTCACGACGCCGTCGTGACCGCCTGACGCCAGTGGCCAAGAGCCCGAACGCCTTCCGCACCATCTCCGAAGCCGCTGACGAGGTCGGGGCCCCCCAGCATGTGCTGCGCTTCTGGGAGACCAAATTCGAGTTCATCACCCCGCTCAAGCGCGCCGGCGGCCGGCGTTTCTACCGTCCGCAGGACGTGGTGGTGCTGAAGGCGGTCAAGCGGCTGCTGCATGAAGACGGCCTGACCATCAAGGGCGTCCAGCGCCTGCACCGCGAACAGGGGCTGAAGCGGCTGGCCGTCTATGGCGACCCGGACGGCGCCGTATCGTTCGAGCCCGAAGGCGCGGCTCCCACCCCGGCCGCTGCGGCGGTCGCGAAGGGCAATTCCTCAATCCGGCTGCGGCAGACCCTGGCCGAACTGGAAGGCGCCAGGGCCCGGATCGAGGCCGTTCTTTCGAGAACCGCCTGACCGATCGCTTTTGGGTTTGCGGGGCGACGGCGCCCCGTCTATAGGGAGCGCCTCTCGGAGCGTGGCGCAGCCTGGTAGCGCACTTGACTGGGGGTCAAGGGGTCGCAGGTTCGAATCCTGTCGCTCCGACCATCTTCCCTTGACCCGGTCTCCATCTCATTGATTGTCCGACCCGCGGGTCAGCCCTTGCGGCCGCCCTCGGCCCAGCGGAACAGCGGATACAGCGGCACGCCCCAGCCGATGCCGGCGACGGCGTAGACCACCAGATCGATCATCGGCCCCGGCGGCAGAATCCCCCGCAGGGCAATCGCGCCCCAGATCCAGAAGACGAGGAAGGCGATCACGCCGAGCATGGCGACGAAGCGGCGCGTCCGCGGGCCCATCAGCGCTTGCTCCGGAACAGGAAGAAGGCCCCAAGGGCGAGGATCGAGGCGGCCAGCGCCCAGCCGACCCAGGTCCATTGGTCCATGGTCGAGACGGCGAACACCCGCACGGCCAGGAACCAGCCCGCCAGCCCCGCGACGCCGGACACCAGCGAGGTGGCGAACAGGCCGCGCCGTCCGGTCAGCTGATCCGCCGTCCAGGCCAGGGCGAAGGCGCCGAGGATGGCGATGACGATGTCGGCGTAGGGCAACCGCATTCTCCAGACCTGCGACGCCCGGGCGCCGAAAAGCGACTCGATCTCGCCACGTGGGGCGGGCATACCGCTCCGGCGGGCGCCGGACCAGCGGCTCCGCCCAGTGTAACGGTCGGGATGGCGGGCGTCGAATGAAGCGTTTCATCGGGGGCGATCAGAGTCGGGCGGTCGCCCTCTGGCTGTTCTTCACGGCGGCTCTCGTCTTCGCCATGGTCGTGGTCGGCGGCGTCACCCGCCTGACCGGCTCGGGCCTGTCGATCACCGAATGGAAGCCGATCATGGGCGCCCTGCCGCCGCTGAACGCGGCCGACTGGGCCGAGGCCTTCGAGAAATACCGCGCCATTCCCCAGTACCAGCAGGTCAACGCGGGCATGAGCCTGGCCGAGTTCCAGGGCATCTTCTGGTGGGAGTGGGCCCACCGACAGCTCGGCCGGCTGATCGGCGCCGTGTTCGCCCTGCCGTTCTTCGCCTTCCTGCTGGCCCGGCTGGCTCCGCCGCGGTCGCTGATCGGCCGCATGGCCATGCCCCGACGGCTGATCGCCCGCTGCGCCGTCCTGCTCGCCCTCGGCGGCCTGCAGGGGCTGATCGGCTGGTGGATGGTGTCCAGCGGACTGAGCGAGCGGGTCGACGTCGCGCCGGAACGACTGACCGTCCACCTCGGCCTCGCCCTGCTGATCTTCATGGGCCTGATCTGGACCGGGCTGGAGGCGTGGAACGGCGCCGAGCGCTCGCGCCATCCGGTCGGGTGGAGCCGCGGTGCGGCCATCCTGCTCGGGGCCGTCTTCCTGCAGTGCCTGCTGGGCGGGCTGGTGGCCGGGGCCAAGGCCGGCTTCGTCTACACCGACTGGCCGCTGATGAACGGCGCCCTCCTGCCGCCGGTCGAAGGGGGCATGGGCGCCCTGGCCTTCCTGCACGATCAGGGACTGGTGCAGTTCAATCACCGCATCATGGCCTATGGCCTGCTGATCGGCGGCACGGTCTATGCGCTGCAGGCGTGGCGCTGGCGGCTGGCCGAGGGCCTCGGCGCCGCCGCTTTCACCGTGGCCGGCCTGCTGTGGCTGCAGGCGGCCCTGGGCGTCGTCACCCTGATCCACGCCGTGCCCCTGTGGCTCGGCGCCCTGCACCAGGCCGGAGCGGCCCTGGTGCTGGCGGTGGCGACCATCAACCTGTGGCTGGTGCGCCGCTCCCAGCCGCGCCTGTTTACGTCCGGACCGAGGTCCAGGGGCCTCTGATCGCGAAGGTCACGCCCGGATACATGAGGTTGACGAACATCACCGCGCCGTCCGGCGAGAAACAGGCGCCGGCGAACTCGGCGTTTCCGGCGAAGACGTTGCGCGCGATCGTATAGGCCTGGCCCTGCGGGGTGACGCCCTTGATGTGGTTGCGGACGTCGCTGGAATAGTTGTCCTCGCACAGGATCAGATGCCCCCAGGGCGCGATCGCCAGGTTGTCGACCATGTTCATCACCCGCTTGTCGGCGCTCTCGGCGAACAGCTGCAGCCGGCCCGGACGGCGGGCCTCGCCGCGACCGCCTTCGGCAGGAGAGGGGACGTAGCGGAACACCTGCCCCGCCTGCAGCGGCCCGCCCGAGGTCGCCGTCATATACAGCTCGCCGTCGCCCCAGTAGATGCCTTCGCCCCGGGCGACGAGCGCCGCGCCGCTGGCGTAGCCGCGGCGGCGCAGGTCGCCGGCCGGGTCCTCGACGTCTTCAAGATCGATCCACACGACCTCGCGCCAGTCGCCCGTCGACCAGACACGGGCGTCGTGGTTGCGCGTGTCCGCCCCCGGCGAACCCCGCCAGCCCATGGCCTGCAACCGGCCCTTCGACAGATCGCCCGGCGTGTCGGGAATGAAGCGGTAGAACAGGCCGTCGCCCTCGTCCTCGGTCTGGTAGGCGATGCCGGTGCGCGGATCGATGCAGACGGCTTCATGCTTGAACCGGCCCATGGCCTTCAGCGGGACCGGATCGACCAGACCGGTCGCTGTGGCCGGCACGTCGAAGACCCAGCCGTGTGGTTTGGTGACGTCGGCATCCGCCGGGGTTTCGAGCGTCTCCTCGCAGGTCAGCCAGCTGTTCCATGGCGTATGGCCGCCCGCGCAGTTGGTCGAGGTTCCGGCCAGCGACAGGTGCTGGCGGACGGTCTGGCGGCTCTCCAGGTCATAGACCACGGTCGTGGTGCCGCCCGGCAGGGCGCGGCCGTCCTTGTAGGTGTCGAACCCCTTCGCCGGGTCCAGCCGGCCGACCCGCTCCTGATGGAAGCCGCCAGGGCCCATATTGCGGTGCAGGGCGCTGGAGCCCTTGAGCTCATGGTTTCGAACCAGGGCGACCTTGCCGCCGCCGAGGTCGAAACAGCCCATGCCGTCGGGCTGACCCGGCACGAACAGGCCGTCGTCCATGGTGTCGCCGCTCTGCGAGATCACCTGGTAGGTGAAGCCCTCGGGCAGGTCGAGCAGCCGGTTGGGGTCGCGCACCAGCGGGCCATAGCCCTCGACCTCGTTGACATAGGTCTCTTCCGTCGCGGCCGTCTGGGCCCGGACGCTGCTGGCCAGGCCGGCGAAGGCGACGGCGGCGGCCGAGCCGGTGAGAAGATCGCGACGTTGCAGGCGCATGGGACACTCCGAAAAGGGATACGGACCTTATGGCCACGCCGCCGGGACCGGTCATCAGGGTTTTGTGACGAATGACCTTCCGGGCGCCTGGCCGCACCCGCAAGGACGCTGGCGCGCCCGCCCGCCCCGTTCTAGGTCTCGCGGATGGATTTCACCGACGACGCCTTCGTCCTCTCCGCCCGCGCCCATGGCGACACCGGCGTGGTCGTCGAGCTGCTGACCGCGGAACACGGACGCCGCGCCGCCTATGTCGCCGGCGGGGCCTCGCGCAGGATGAAGCCCTTTCTCCAGGCCGGCCCCCGGGTCACGGCCGAGTATCGCGCCCGCACCTCGGACCATCTCGGCTCGGCCCGGCTGGAGCCGGTGGGGGAGGGGCCCAGCGCCCTGTTCGACGATCCCCTGGCCCTGACCGGCCTGGCCGCCGCCGCCGCGGTGGCGCAAGGGAGCCTGCCCGAGCGGGAGCCGCACCCCGGCGCATTTCTGGCGTTTGAAGCCTTGATGGCAGCCTTCATCCTGCCCGACGTCTGGCCGGCCATCTTCGTGCGCTTCGAGGCGGGCCTGCTGGAAGACCTCGGCTTCGGCCTCGACCTCAGTCGCTGCGCCGTCACTGGATCCATGGACGATCTGATCTGGGTCAGCCCGCGCACCGGCCGCGCCGTCAGCCGCGACGCCGGCGCCCCCTATGCCGACAAGCTGCTGACCCTGCCGCCCTTCATGCTCGGGGCCCAGGCCGGGCTGGGTGAGGGCGATGTCGGCGCCGGCCTCGCCCTGACCGGCCATTTCCTCGAACAGTTCGTCTTCCATCCGCAGAACAAGCCGATCCCCCCGGCCCGGGTGTGGATGATCGACAGGCTGGGCGAGGCGGGGCGGCTTTAGGCGTGACGCTGGCCCGTGACGCTGTGCTTACAATCCGCGAAAACATGTACGGGTTATCAAAAAATTCGCGCGTCCGATCAACGACATGACCCGTTAGAATAACTGAATCATTAGCCCAGGAAGAAACGGGGGGATAATGCTGGGATGACACAGCACCACCCACTCCCCCACAGCCGCCGCCCGCTTCAGGACTGGGCCGCCGCCCGGGCCGACTACGAAGCCGGGGCCTCCATTCGCATTGTCGCCGAGCGCCACCGGCTGAACATTCGCACCGTGTCACGGCACGCACGCGAAGAAGGCTGGCAGGCGCCGCGCGTCGAGGCCTCGGAGGCCTGGGCCACGGCGCGCGCCGCCCGCGACTACGACCCGGAAGCGATGGAGGAGATGCTCACCGTCGGCCATGTCATCGACCGGGACGAGGAGGCCCTGTTGCTGAGACCCGACACCCTCGGCCTGTGCCGCTTCGCCTTCCGCCGCGCCGCCGAATGCGCCGGCGTCAGCGGCCCGACCGAAGCGATGGCGTGGATCCGGCTGGCCCAGGCCACCGCCCGTCTGCGCCGTCACGTCGATGTCGACGTCCGTCCGATGAGCGAGGCCGACTACCGCCGCGTCGCGGCCCTGGCCCGCGAGGAAACCGACGCCTTCATTGACGCGGTCGACGCCGCGCCGCCCGACGATTCCACAGCCGAAATGTCCGAAGTGTCCGAAAGTGTCCCATGAATTTTCCCGGGACTCGGACACATCGCTAGACTTCCCGTTCCTGAACCCCGATTCGAAACCGTATGACCGTTCACACCCCGCCGCCGGAAGGCGGACGCATCGTCGACGAGCCGATGAGCGAGGCGCT
>CAZGPS010000093.1:0-9510 GCA_964527675.1 uncultured Brevundimonas sp.
GAGCCGGCGCATCCAGGCGATGTCGGCGGCGGGGTCTTCGATCTTCTCGGTCATCATCGGCATGGTCCCTGTCTTCGGCGGCCGGGAAGGCCGCCCTCGAACGCCGACTGAGTATGTCTCAAGTACTTTGCAATGTAAAGTGCCACAGCTCGTGACGCGGTAGAACCGCTCCAAAGGCCGTCCCGATCCGGAATGGCGTCGCAAGCCGCCCTTATGGCTGGAGGGGAAAATCTCGCGCGCGGGACCACGGATTCAGGCGCAGACAGGCTTCAAAGGAGATCGACATGACCTATACCGTCTATGGCGCCGCAGGCTCGGGCTCGGTCCCGGTCGAGGCGGCCCTGACCCTGATCGGCGCGCCGTTCGACGTGATCGAGGCGGTCACGTGGGAAAGCGAGGCCGAGCGCGACAGGGTCGCTTCGGTCAATCCGATGCGACAGATACCGGTGCTGATCACGCCCGACGGTGAGACCATCACCGAAAGCGCGGCCATTCTGATCTGGCTCGCCGAGCGGCATCCAGAGGCGGCGCTGGGGCCCGAGCCCGGCGATCCGAGGCGGGCGCAGTTCCTGCGCTGGATGACCTTTATCCCGGCATCGATCTATTCGATGTACTGGGTCCGCGACGACCCCGGCCGCCTGGGTGGAGACGATCTGGCGGCGCAGGCGACGATCAAGGCGCGGACGGCCGAGCGGATCGCGGCCTGCTGGAAGCAGATGGAGGGTCAGCTTACGCCGGGCGGCTTTCTGCTGGGCCCGGAGCTGACCGTGCTGGACCTGTATGTCGCCGTCGCCAGCCGCTGGACGCCGCACCGGCCGCGTTTTCATCAGGTGGCGCCGCGGATGGGTCAGGTGGCGCGGCGGGTCGACGCCTTGCCGGAACTTCAGGACCTGTGGGCGCGGCGCTTTCCATTCGAAGGCGCCTATGTCGGCTAGGCGATCGCCGTTCCGTTGGCGGTGTCGACCGGAGGCAGATCGCCCGCAAGCGCGCGTGAGACTATGGCGAACAGGGCCGCCTGGCTGACGGGCTTGGCCAGGTGGGCGTTCATGCCGGCGGCGAGGCAACGGACCACATCCTCGGGCATGGCGTCGGCGGTCATGGCGACGATCGGCACCTCGCCCCGGCCCCCGGACAGCGTCCGGACCCGGCGGGTCGCTTCGAGGCCGTCCATGCGCGGCATCCGCACGTCCATCAGCATCAGATCGAAGCTGTCGGCGGTCGCGGCGTGCAAGGCTTCGTGGCCGTCGCAGGCCTCCGTCACCTCGCAGCCGAACGCCTGCAGCATGATGCGGGCGACCTCCCGGTTGACCGGATGATCATCGACGATGAGGACGCGCGGGGCAGGGGCAGGGCCGGCCGAGGGCGCGACATCCGCCGCCGCCCCGGGCGGCGGCGGCGTTTCGGACCCGACGTCCAGGACGACCGAATCGGCGGGGGCGTCCGGCGCCCGGACCAGCGGCAGGTGAAGGGTGAAGGTCGAACCCTCGCCAGGCCGGCTGTCCACCTCCACCCGACCGCCGAGGCGACGTGCGTGACGGGCCGCCAGGGCGAGTCCAAGACCGGCCCCGCTGTGAAGTCGGGTCGTCGAGGCGTCTGCCTGGGAGAAGGCCTGGAACAGTTCCGCGTGCTGTTCGGGTGCTATGCCGCAACCGGTGTCGGAGACACGGATGGCGACTCCATCGCCGGCCCGGTCCAGCCGTACGGAGACGCCTCCCTCCACGGTGAATTTGACGGCATTGGCGATCAGCGGATGCAGGGCCTGTCGCAAGGCGCGGTGGTCGCAGTCAAAGCGCGCGCGCGACGGCAGGCGGTCATCGATCGTCAGGCGAATATCCCGGGCTTCGGCGGCGGCGCGGCAGGGGCCCATGGCCTCGCGCGCTACCGCAGCCAGGTCGAGCGGCTCGGGCGAGACGGGGTGGTCGCCCCGCGCGAAATCGAGGATGTCCTCGACCAGCATCAGCAGGCCATCGCTCGACTCGCGGATCTGGCGCGCCTGACGCACGGCCTCGGCGTCGAGCTCCGGTCGGGCCGCCAGCAGGTCGGCGAAGCCGGCCACGGCGTTCAGGGGCGTGCGCATCTCGTGGCTCATCATGCCGAGGAAGCGCGCCCGGGCGGCGGCGGCGTCCTCGGCCACGCGGCGCGCCTCCTGGGCGGCGGCGGTGCGGGCCCGCAGCCGGCTCTCCAGTCGGCGCCGTTCGGATATCACCGTGCTGAGCGGCAGGACGGTGAGGACCATCGTCAACAGGTAGAGATTGTAGACGCCAAGGCGCCGCAGCATCAGCGGGACGCCCTCGAGACCCGGCAGATTGGCCGGGGACGAGAGGTGGACAGGCCCATGCCCTGTCAAGGTGGCGACACCACTGACGCCGGCGAGAATGATCAGGGCCGCAGCCGTCATGGTCGGCGACAGCCGCAGGCCAATCAGCAGCATGGGCAGGAGCGTCAGGAACAGGAGCGGGTGGTCGTTCTGCCAGAATGCGCCGGCGGTCACCCCGACCATCAACGCCATCAACGCCGCAGCCTCCGGCCAGCGGGCGCGGGCCATGCCCTTGAAGCGGTGGGCGCGGGCCAGCAGGAGGAGCACGGGGGTGACCAGCAGGAGACCGGTCAGTTCGACGATGAAGAACGACTGCAGCTTGAACAGCCAGACGGCGAAACTGAAGTTGAGCGTGACGGCGGCCAGGGCGAAACCGGCCAGGGCGACCGTGGCGGTGGATCCGGCGGCGATCACCGTCAAACGCACCAGCCGGCGCGGGCGGCGCATGTCCAGCGCGGCCCCGCAGAACCGGCGGGCCAGGACCGCCACCAGCATCGCCTCGGCGAGGTTCAGCAAGGCGTTTACCCAGAGGAATACGCCCGGATCGCCCCGGACCATGTTGGACAGAAGGTTGATGACGAAGCACGCGGCGATCACCGCGACGGCGGGCCGTCGGTGCAACTGCAGCAGGGCGGCGACCATGATGCCGTTCGAGAGCCAGACGGCGACCGCGCCAAAGGTCGCCACGCTCCAGTGGCCGACAAGCTGGGACAGGGCGAAGAGCAGCACATAGGCCCAGGCCGGCGGGCCCGCGACCCGACCCGCTTCGTGCCTGAACAGTCGCCAGCGACCCCGCAACCCCCAACCCCTCCGGTTCAATCCTGAGGAGAGTGGTACGGCCAAAACCGTAAACAAACCCGGGCGGCCCCTATCAGGGCAATTCCCTAGTTCCGGTCAGCAAGGGACGGAACCGGGCCGCGACGCGAGCCGTTTCCTGACCTTCGCAAAGAGGGTCGGAACCATGTCAGCCACTGTCATCGACCCGACTTTCCATCCGCCGGAGGCTGCGGTCGCCTTCTACGACGAAGCCCTTCGCCTGCTGAAGGAAAGCGGCATCGCCTTCCTGCTGTCGGGCACCTATGCGGTGACGGCCTATACGGGCATCCGCCGACCGACCAAGGATCTGGACGTCTTCTGCAAGCCGGGCGACTACCCCCGGATTCTCGCCTTCTTCCAGGCGCGCGGCTATCGCACGGATGTCGAGGACGAGCGCTGGATCGCCAAGGTCTGGAAAGACGAGCATTTCTTCGATGTGATCTTCGCCATGTCCAACGGCGCCATCGCGGTCAGCGACAGCTGGTTCGGCGAGGACACGATCGAGGTTTATGGGCACAGGGTCGGCATCACCCCGCCCACGGCGCTCATCCTCTCCAAACTGTTCATCCAGGATCGCTACCGCTTCGACGGGGCGGACGTGAATCACGTGATCCTCAAACAGTCGGACGCCATCGACTGGAAATTCCTGCTGGACCAGATGGACCTCTACTGGGAGGTCTTGATGGCCCATTTGCTGAACTTCCGCTTCGCCTATCCGACCGAGCGGGGGCGGGTGCCGAGCTGGTTGATGACGGAATTGACGGAGCGGCTTCACGCCCAGGTCGATCTGCCGGCGCCGCGGGTCAGGGTCTGCCGCGGCCGTTTGTTCAGCCCGCGCGACTATATCGCGGACATCACCGAATGGGGCTACGGGGACGTCGTCGGCAAGGGCCTGGAGGAGCGGCATGAGTCCACCCACTGACCCATCCGTTGGCGCAGAGGTCCCCCCCGACCCGCAGACTCCGCAGCCCGGGCTGACGCCAGGGCCGGCGAAGCGGCTGCGCGTCGCGGCGGTCGGCGACCTGCACGTGGGCGAGGGCCAGGACCGGCCGCACCGCGGCCTGTTCGCCCGGGTGCATGAAGACGCGGATGTGCTGTGCCTGTGCGGCGATCTGGTCAATTTCGGCAAGACCCGCGAGGTCGAGGTCCTGTTGGAGGATCTGCGCGCCTGCCAGATTCCGATGGTCGGCGTGCTGGGCAATCACGAACACGAATGCGGTCAGCCCGAGGAGGTGACGCGGCTGCTGTGCGACGCGGGCGTCAAGATGCTGACCGGCCAGGCCTATGAGATCGACGGGGTCGGCTTCGCCGGCGGCAAGGGCTTTATCGGCGGCTTCGGCCGCTACATGCTCTCCCCCTTCGGCGAGGCGTCCATCAAGGCCTTCGTGCAGGAGGCGGTCGAGGACGCCAATCATATTGAAAATTCAATCCGCATGCTCAGGACCGAGCGGTCGGTGGTGCTGCTGCACTATTCGCCCGTGGTGGACACCGTCATGGGGGAGCCGCCCGAGATCCACGCCTTCCTCGGGTCGTCCCGGCTGGGCGAGACGATCGACCGGTATGACAACATCAACCTGGTGGTCCATGGTCACGCCCATCGTGGGGCCCCGGAGGGGCGGACCAACAAGGGCGTGCCGGTCTACAATGTGGCCCTGCCGGTGCTGAGGACGCTGGGCGAGACGCCCTATCGGGTGTTCGAGGTCTGAAGCGCGGCGCGCGGGCGGAAGCCACGCCAGATCGCCCACAGCAGCAGGGCGGCGGCGACGCCAAGCGCGTCGGCCAGCAGGTCGCCCCAACTGGCGTCGCGGCCAACGAGGCCCTGAATCACCTCGACTGCCGCCCCCAAGGCAAGTGCGAGCGCCGCCGCCATCAGCCGGGGCAGGCGCGAGAACAGGATTCCAAAGCTCCACAGGATCAGGCCGAAGACCACGAAATGGGCGCCCTTGTCCCACACGCCGCTTGCAGCCTCGAGCCCACCGAACGGCCCAATCATCGCGATCAGGGACACAAGCAGGATAGCGACCGCCAACAGGCGGAGAAAAAGGGACATCGGAGCCATATCGGGAGAGGATGACGTCGAGCCTATATCAACCCGTCAGCAAAACCCACAAACCCGTCAGGGCGAATCCCAGTGCGGCCGCGACGCGGATCCATTTCAGCGGCAGTTTGCGCGCCGCCGCCTCTCCCAGGAGAACCGCCGGGCCGTTGACCAGCATCATGCCGAGGGTGGAGCCGGCCACGACCAGGGGCAGGGACTGGAACTGGGCGGCGAGGACGGCGGTGGCGACCTGGGTCTTGTCGCCCATCTCGATGACGAAGAAGGCTGCGGCGGTGGTCCAGAACACCCCGGAGAAGGTCTTTTCCGTGGTGTCGGGGCGCTCCTCGAAGCGATCGGGGATCAGGGCCCAGACAGCAAAGCCGAGGAAGGCCAGACCGACCGCCCACCGCACCCAGACGCCTTCCATGAAGTGGCCCAGCACCGTGCCCGCCAGGGCCGCGAAGGCGTGGTTGGCCAGGGTGGCGACCAGGATGCCGAGCAGGATCGGCAGGGGCCGCCGCCATGCGGCCGCCAGCATGATCGCCAGCAGCATGGTCTTGTCCCCGATCTCCGCGATGGAGACGAGGCCGGTCGAGATCAGGAAGGCGTTCACTGCGTCTTCGTTCGCGGGGGCGTCGGCGGACAGACCTGTGGCGTTCGCAGCCGGGCCCCCGCGTGGAAGCTGCCCTGCGAATGCCAGCGGTCTTGCCATTCTCAGTGATCCTGGCGCTCGCCTCGCGGAGGCTCGCTGCATGAGGACTCGTCCTCAAGCAGCTTCGCGCCGTGCGCGATGCGACAGGGCACTGGAAAGTTGCGCCATCCTCTCCGGGAAGAGGAAGTGTGTTGACGCGAACCCCGCTGGAGATGCGGGCGGCTACTCCCCGATGACGGTCGGGTGATTAGCGGCGTGCGCGGCGGCGCGCAAGGTCAGCTGAAGGCGACGAAGATCAGGGCCACGACGGCGACGTCGACGGTGCGGGCGAGGAAGGTCAGCATGGCGGTGGTCCCGGACGAAGGCGTTTGCGCCTGTCGTCAGCAAGGACCGTGCCGCGCCGCTCAGATGTCTGTGTCGGTGGCCTTGCCGGGCTTCGGACGGCGCTCCGCGGTTCCGGCGTAGTTGGCCCCCAGATAGGTGGAACGCGCCGCGTCCAGCACGGGCGGGCCGCCCTTGAGCCCGCGTCGCTGTCCCGTCTGGCCATAGACCTGGGCGGCGAAGGCGGCGGCCGAGACGTCGCCGGGCGGCGTCGGGGCAGGTCTTGCCGGGGGCTCGGCAGGTTCGGCGGGGAAGTCCGTCGGCACGAGCGCTCGCGAAGAAGAGCCTGCACGACGCTCCGCCGCACGGCGTTCGCTTTCGCGGCGTTCGTCGCGCCGCTGGACAGGACCGACGGGGCGGACCTCGTCGGTCACGTCAGCCGTCCTTGCCGGAAGGCTGGGACAGTTTGTCGAGCTGGGCGCGCATCTCGTCCATCTGGCGCCGCATCTCGGCCAGGGGGTCGGCGGCCGGCTGGTCCGCCGTCGGGCTGGCGGCGGGCCGGGAGGGCCCGGCGGCTCCGGCGGCGTTGAAGCCGGGCCAGATCTTCATGGCCTCGGCGAACATGACCATGTTGCGCTTGACCGCCTCGTCCAGCAGGCCGGCCCCGGGCGCGGCGCCGAAGGCCTTGGAGAACTGGCCGCGCATCTGTTCCTGCTGGCGGCTGAAGCTGTCGAGCGACATTTCGAGATAGCTGGGCAGCACGCCCTGCATCTGGCCGCCGTAGAAACCGATCAGCTGGCGCAGGAACTGGACCGGCAACAGGGCCTCGCCGCGGCTCTCTTCCTCGAAGATGATCTGGGTCAGGATCTGGCGGGTCAGATCGTCATTGGTCTTGGCGTCATAGACCTGGAATTCGACGCCCTCACGCACCATCCGGGCCAGGTCCTCGAGCGTGACATAGGCGGAGGTGGCGGTGTTGTAGAGCCGCCGGTTGGCGTATTTCTTGATGACGACGGTCTCGCCGGCTCCGGGCTTCTTTTCGGCCACGCTTGGTCCCCGATCCTGTTGCAACGCCGCACTATGCTGCGCTGCGGACGGGAATGTCTAGCCGAGGGCGGCGGGCGCCAGAATCACCCCCACCAGTACGGCCGCCCAGTGGGTCATCGCCCCGGTGACGACGAAGCCATGCCAGATGGCCCGACGGAACTTCACCTGGGGGCTGATGAAGACAAAGACGCCCGCGGTGTAGATCAGGCCGCCGGCGACCAGCAGGCCGAGGGCGACAGGATGGACGGTGTCGATCATCGGCTTGAGGGCCAGCACGGCCAGCCAGCCGAAACCGATATAGACCGCGCTCCAGAAGGCGTCGGAGATACGCGGCGCGATCAGTTTGGCGAAGACCCCGCCCAGGGCCACGGTCCAGACCAGAAGGGTGAATCCGATCGACCAGGCGCCCTCGAAATTCTGGGTGGTGAAGGGCGTGTAGCTGCCCGCGATCATCAGAAAGATGGCCGCCTCGTCCAGACGGCGCAGGATTGGCCGCGCCGCGCAGGGGCGGGTCTGGTTGTAGATGGTCGAGGCCGTCAGCATGGCGATCAGGCAAAGCGCATAGGCGGCCGTGGCGATCACTGCGCCGACGCCGGAGTAGAGCGCCGCCAGCACCGCCAGGACAATGCCCCCGACGGCGGCCAGGGTCAGGCCGACGACATGGACGACGAGGTCGGCCGTCTTCTCGGCCGGCGTGCGGTAGTGCTCGATCATGTCGAGCTCGTCGGGCGTACAGACGTGCCGCGCCAGTTGTTTCATCCGCATGAGCATGGCCCCATCAAGCCTTCCGCCCTGTTTTTCGTTCCCGCCAATATGGCTCTGGCTGATGAGCATCCGCTGAACAGGTGGCTGCGGGCGTGACGAAAGCGTCGGGATGCGGCAGAAACGGCACGATTTCTTTCCCGCAGCCTAACGTCCTCCCCCTTCGTAAGGCGGCTTCCCCGAGGTCAGTCAAATGTCTGTCGACGTCGTCATCGTCTCCGCCGCCCGCACGCCGGTCGGGTCGTTTCTGGGCGCCCTGTCCAGCCTGCCCGCGTCGAAACTCGGCGAGATCGCCATTCGGGCGGCCCTGGAACGCGCCGGCGTCGCCGCGGACCAGGTCGACGAGGTCATACTCGGCCATGTGCTGCAGGCGGCGGCGGGGCAGGGGCCGGCGCGGCAGGCGGCCATGGGCGCCGGCATTCCGAAGGAGGTCCCGGCCTGGAGCCTGAACCAGATCTGCGGCTCGGGCCTTCGCGCCGTGGCCATCGCGGCCCAGCAGATCGCCCTCTGCGATGCCCGCATCGTCGTCGCCGGCGGACAGGAGAGCATGAGCCAGGCCCCGCACGCCCAGCAGCTGCGGAACGGTCAGAAGATGGGCGACCTCGCCTTCATCGACACCATGATCCGCGACGGCCTCTGGGACGCCTTCAACGGCTATCATATGGGCCAGACCGCGGAGAACATCGCCGAACGCTTCCAGATCAGCCGCGTTGACCAGGACGCCTTCGCCGTCGCCAGCCAGCACAAGGCCGAGGCGGCCCAGAAGGCCGGCCGCTTCGAGGCCGAGATCGCCCCGGTGACCATCGCCTCTCGGAAGGGCGACATGGTCGTCGATACGGACGAGTACGTCCGCCACGGCGCGACCCTCGAAGCGATGGAAAAGCTCCGCCCGGCCTTTTCAAGAGAGGGCAGCGTCACGGCCGCCAACGCCTCGGGCCTGAATGACGGCGCCGCCGCCCTGGTGCTGATGAGCGCCGATGAGGCGAAGGCCCGCGGACTGGAGCCGCTGGCCCGCATCGTCGCCTCGGCCACGGCCGGGGTCGATCCGGCAGTCATGGGCACAGGCCCGATCCCCGCATCACGCAAGGCGCTGGAAAAGGCCGGCTGGAGCGTCGCCGATCTCGATCTGGTGGAATCGAACGAGGCCTTCGCGGCCCAGTCGCTGTGCGTGCTGCGCGAGCTCGGCCTCGACCCGGACAAGGTCAACGTCAACGGCGGGGCGATCGCCATCGGCCACCCGATCGGGGCCTCGGGCGCGCGCATCCTCACCACCCTGCTGCACGAGATGAAGCGGCGAGACGCGAAAAAGGGCCTCGCCACCCTGTGCATCGGCGGCGGCATGGGCGTGGCCATGTGCGTGGAGCGGCCCTGACGCGGGCCGCTCCCGACGGGGTCAGGCGGCGTTGGCGGCCTTGGCCTTCAGCTTGTCCTGGTGCGCCCGCATGCCGATGGCGATCAGCTCGGCGGCCTCGCCGGCGTCGCCCCAGCCCTTGACCGTGACCGACTTGCCCTTCTCCAGATCCTTGTAGCGGGTGAAGAAGTGCTCGATCTGCTCGA
>CAZGPS010000094.1:0-9498 GCA_964527675.1 uncultured Brevundimonas sp.
CCTGGGGGGCCGGTTCGGGCCTGACCCTGCCGCCCGACAGCCAGGTCCTCGACCTCTGCGCCGGCGGCGGCGGCAAGACCCTGGCCCTGGCCGTGCAGGGGCGGGCCGACGCCGGTCCGGCCAAGCCCGCCGCGCCGCAGCCGGCCGGCTGGTCGCCGACGGGCGCCGATGAGGCCGCCGCCGCGCGGGCCGCGCCGCCGGCCTCGGGCATGAAACTGATCGCCTGCGACGTGGTGCAGAAGCGGCTCGACAACATCCGCCCGCGGCTGGCCCGCGCCGGCGTCGCCGCCGACCTGCGGATGATCGGCCAGAACGGCGGCGGGGTGGAGGAATTCAACGGCAAGGCCGATCTGGTCTTCGTCGACGCGCCGTGCAGCGGCTCGGGCGCCTGGCGCCGGCGCCCTGAGGACGCCTGGCGGCTGAAGCCGGACGAGGTCGAACGCATGCACGCCCTGCAGCTGCGCATCCTCGATCAGGCCGTGTCGCTGGTGAAGCCGGGCGGCCGGCTGGTCTATGTCACCTGCTCGATGCTGACGCGCGAGAACGAGGCGACCGCCGACGCCTTCGAGGCGGCCCATCCGGCGTTCCAGCCCCTGCCGGTAGCGGGTCTGCTGGACACGCCGACCCTGACCGACGCCGCGCGCGAGCGGCTGGCGGCGCAGGCGGCCGGTCATCGGCTGCGGATGTCGCCGGGTTCGACCAATACCGACGGCTTCTTCCTCGCCCTCTATGAGCGGCGGGCGTGAGCCGGGACTGGTCCCTTTCCCGCTTCGGTCCGAAGACCGCCCTCAGCGTCATGGCCGCCGAGCCCGAATACGGCCCGGCGCTGCGCGCCCGCGTCCGCCCGCTGATCACCGGCGTCGGCCCGGTCGAGTCCGCCGCCGGAGTCGCCCACGCCCTCGCCCTGCTTCAGGCCGAAGACGCCCTGCCGGATCTGATCGTCTCGCTGGGCTCGGCCGGCTCCCGCACCCTCGACCACGCCCGCGTCTATCGCGTCGCCTCGGTGAGCTATCGCGACATGGACGCTAGCGCCCTGGGTTTTCCGAAAGGGGAGACGCCGTTTCCGCGCCTGCCCGCCGTCCTGCCGCTGATGAACGGGCCCGCCGCCCTGCCGACGGCCCGTGTCGCCACCGGGGCCAGCGTCGTCTCGGGCGCCGGCTATGACGCGATCGACGCCGACATGGTCGATATGGAGACCTTCGCCGTGGTCCGCGCCGCCGCCCGGTTCGGCGTGCCGGTGATGGGGCTGCGCGGCGTCTCCGACGGCCGCTCCGACCTGTCCGCGCTCGAACACTGGACCGACGCCCTCGCCGGGGTCGATCAGGCGCTGGCCGAAGCCCTCGACCTGATGCATGACCATTTCACGCCTGCCGCCACGGAGCCCGCATGACCGCCCCCGCTGATCACCAGAAGGTCCTGATCGTCGACTTCGGAAGCCAGGTCACCCAGCTGATCGCGCGGCGCCTGCGCGAGGCCAGCGTCTATTGCGAGATCCATCCTTACGCGAAAGCCGAAGCCGCCCTGGCCGCCATGAAGCCGCAGGCGATCATCCTGTCTGGCGGACCCGAGAGCGTGCACGAGGAAGGCAGCCCGCGCGCACCGCAGGGCGTGTTCGAAGCCGGCGTCCCCGTGCTGGGCATCTGCTACGGCGAGATGACCATGTGCGAACAACTGGGCGGCAAGGTCGAGGGCGGCCATCACCGCGAGTTCGGCCGTGCCGAAATCACCGTCGAGAAGGCCTCGCCCCTGCTGGCCGACCTCGCGCCGGTCGGCGCGGACGAGACGGTGTGGATGAGCCATGGCGACAAGATCGTCGCCATCCCGGCCGGGTTCGACGTCGTCGCCTCCTCGCCCGGCTCGCCCTACGCCGTGATCGCCGACGAGACGCGCCGCTTCTACGGCGTCCAGTTCCACCCGGAGGTGATGCACACGCCGCGCGGCGCGACCATGCTGAAAAACTTCACCCACGGCATCGCCGGGCTGAAGGGCGACTGGACCATGGCCGCCTATCGCGACGAGAAGATCGCCCAGATCCGCGAACAGGTCGGTTCGGCGAAAGTCGTCTGCGGCCTGTCAGGCGGCGTCGACTCTTCGGTAGCCGCGGTCCTGATCCACGAGGCGATCGGCGACCAGCTGACCTGCGTGTTCGTCGACACTGGCCTGCTGCGCAAGGACGAGGCGGCGCAGGTCACGACGCTGTTCCGCGAGCACTACAACATCCCGCTGATCCACGTTGATGCGTCGAAGGAATTCCTCGGAGAACTGGCCGGCGTCTCGGACCCCGAAACCAAGCGCAAGATCATCGGCCGGGTGTTCATCGAGATCTTCGACCGCGAGGCGGGCAAGATCGAGGGCGCCGAATTCCTCGCCCAGGGCACCCTGTATCCCGACGTGATCGAGAGCGTGTCGTCCTCGAGCGGCAAGGCGCACGTGATCAAGAGCCACCACAATGTCGGCGGCCTGCCGGACTTCATGAAGCTGAAGCTGGTCGAGCCGCTGCGCGAACTGTTCAAGGACGAGGTTCGCGCCCTGGGCCGGGAACTCGGGCTGACCGACGCCTTCGTCGGCCGTCACCCCTTCCCGGGACCGGGCCTGGCCATCCGTATCCCCGGCGAGATCACGCCCGAGGCCGTCGAGACCCTGCAACAGGCCGACGCCATCTACCTCGAGGAAATCCGCAAGGCCGGCCTGTACGACCAGATCTGGCAGGCCTTCGCTGTCCTGCTGCCGGTCAAGACCGTCGGCGTCATGGGCGACGCCCGGACCTATGAGAAGGTTCTGGCCCTGCGTGCGGTGACCTCGACCGACGGCATGACCGCCGACTTCTTCGAATTCCCTTGGGACGTGCTGGGCAGGACCGCGACCCGGATCGTCAACGAGGTGAGGGGTGTCAATCGGGTTGTGTACGATGTGACCTCGAAGCCGCCGGGCACGATCGAGTGGGAATGATTCAGAGCTTTCGGAGTCTTTCGACGGCGCTTTGAAATGCCCCACTAAATCACTGACTTACAAGATAAATGATTACGCAGCCTCTCGATACCTTTCGAGGGGCTGCTTTCGTTTGTGTCGGTCTCTCTGACGGTCCCGCAGCCATTGCTCGCGGAGACCCCGCTCCATAGCGTCATAGGGCTGAAGGGGTCCTGACGGTCTTTTTTTTGGTCCAAGCTACGGATTGGGCTGAGAAAAACGTCCCGAAAGACCCCGAAAAAGCCTGACGGTCTTTTGGAGTGAAAATTGGATGCTTACCGACGCAGAATTGCGAAATACGCGAGGGAAATCAAAAGCGTACAAAAAGACCGACAGGGACGGTTTGTACGTCCTCGTAACACCGACAGGCGGCATCGCTTTCCGGTACGACTATCGCTTCAACGGGCGGCGCGAGACGGTGACCTTCGGTTCCTACGGTCCGAGCGGACTCTCCCTGGGGGAGGCGCGGGAAAAGCTGCGTGAAGCGAAGCGCCTGATCGCCGAGGGCGTTTCACCGGCGCTGGACAAGCAACGCGTGAAACGCAGGCTGAGAGAGGCCCAGCGGTTCGAACAGGTGGCGATCCGATGGATGGACCACGCTCCGATGGCCGACAGCACGCGCCAGATGCGACGGTCGATCTTCAACAGGGAAGTTTTGCCAGAATGGCGAAACCGGCTCCTGAACGAGATCACGCCGAACGACCTGCGGGCGCACTGCATGACCATCGTGGACCGCGGCGCCCCGGCGACGGCCATCCATGTTCGCGACATCGTCAAACAAATCTACGCCTACGCCATCCTGCACGGCGAGAAGATCGACAATCCCGCCGACGGGGTGGGGCCGGCGTCGATCGCCACCTTCCGGCCGCGGGACCGGTCGCTGTCGCCGACCGAGATCCGGATCGCGCTGAACCTGCTGGGGGAGGTGGCCACCCTGCCGACCATCCGCCTCGGGCTGAAGTTCATCCTGCTGAGCATGGTGCGCAAGAGCGAACTGCAGGACGGGACCTGGGACGAGGTCAACTTCGAGAACGCAGTCTGGTCGATCCCGAAAGAGCGGATGAAGCGGTCGCGCCCGCACAACGTCTATCTGTCGACCCAGATGCTCGACATCCTGATCGCATTGAAGACCTGCGCCGGGAACTCCCGCTACATCCTCCCGTCCCGCTATGACGCCGACGCGCCGATGTCGCGGGCGACGTTCAACCGGGTGACCACGGCGATCGCCGAACGGGCGCGCGAGCGCGACCTGCCGCTGGAGCCCTTCACGGTTCACGACCTGCGCCGGACGGCCTCCACGCTCCTGCACGAGATGAGTTTCAACTCGGACTGGATCGAGAAATGCCTCGCCCACGAAGAGCGATCCTCCCGCGGCGTGTACAACAAGGCCGAGTTCGAGGCCCAGCGGCGCCACATGGCCCAGCAGTGGTCAGACGCCGTGGACGCCTGGGAGGCGGGGCGCGGATTCACGCCGGATCTGACTATCCCGGAAACGGCCGGCCCTCGCTTCGATCCGCGGTTCTGACCGGTCTGGTGATCCGCTTGCGGACATCGGGCGGCGGCGCCCGGCGGATCGGCTTGGCCCGCCGAAGCGCCAGCCAGGCTTCCACCTCGGCCAGGTCCCAGACCACGCAGCGCGGGGTCAGCAGGAAGCGTCGGGGAAACTGGCCGCGCTGCTCCATCTCCCAGATCGTGCTGTCCGCCAATGGCACCATCTGACGGAGCTGCGGCTTCTTGATCGTGCGCCTCAGCGGCGGGTCGGCCTGGGCCATCGAAGATCTCCACGTTGTCATGGGAATCGAACTCGAAAGGCTGCGGCAGGCCAAGCCGCCAAACTCTCCACCGTAAGCTTACGGCCGGCTGCAAGGCGGGGATTGTATATTTCCATAGTTCGGCTAATTCGGAAGTATGGAAACCGAAGCCTCGATTCTCGCTCTCGCCGCTCTGGCTCAGTCGACGCGGCTGGAGGCGTTTCGCCTCCTCGTGCGCCACGAACCCGACGGTCTGCCCGCCGGTGAGATCTCCAACCATCTGGCAATCCCGGCCAATACCCTGTCGTCGCATCTCGGCGTCCTGACCCGGGCGGGACTGATCAAGTCGGAGCGTCGCAGCCGGTCGATCATTTACCGGGCCGACCTGGACCGGTTCCGCGACCTGGTCCTGTTCCTGCTGAAGGACTGCTGCGGGGCCAGGGCGGACCTTTGCGAGCCCCTGCTGGCCGAACTCGCGCCCTGTTGCCCCTGAGGATCCCGTGGACATCGTCATCTATCACAACCCCGCCTGCGGGACGTCGCGCAACGCGCTCGAGCTTATCCGCCACGTCGGCATCGAGCCGCACGTCGTCGAATACCTGAAGTCCCCGCCGTCGCGCGCCATGGTCGCCTGGCTGGCCGAGCGGACCGGCAAGCCGCTGCGCGACCTGCTGCGCGAGAAGGACACGCCCTTCGCGGAACTGGGCCTCGGGGATCCGGGCCTGACGGACGATCAGTTGCTCGATGCGATTGAGGCCCATCCGATCCTGCTCAATCGCCCGATCGTGATCAGTCCTCTCGGCGTCGGCCTGTGCCGACCGTCCGAGGTCGTCCTCGATCTTCTGCCCGCCGATGATCTCGAGCCCTTCACCAAGGAAGACGGCGAGGTCGTCATCGACGCCGCCGGCCAGCGGGTGAAGCGATGATCGACACGCCCGTGACGACCGCGTCGCCGCGTCGCCTGTCCTTCCTCGACCGCTGGCTGACGCTGTGGATCTTCGTGGCCATGGGTCTCGGCGTCGCATTGGGAACTCTGGTTCCCGGCCTGCCCGTATGGGTCGACAGCCTCTCGATCGGCACGACCAACATCCCGATCGCCATGGGTCTGATCCTGATGATGTACCCGCCGCTGGCCAGGGTCCGGTACGAGGAACTGCCCCGCGTCTTCGCCGACAAGCGGGTGCTGGCCCTGTCACTGTTCCAGAACTGGGTGCTGGGCCCGGTGCTGATGTTCGCCCTGGCGGTCATCTTCCTGCGCGATCAGCCGGAGTACATGACCGGCGTCATCCTGATCGGGCTGGCGCGCTGCATCGCCATGGTGCTGGTCTGGAACCAGCTGGCGCGGGGCGACAACCAGTATGTCGCCGGTCTGGTCGCCTTCAACTCGATCTTCCAGATCCTGTTCTTCAGCCTCTACGCCTGGATTTTCCTCACGGTCCTGCCGCCCCTGTTCGGCCTGCAAGGCAGCGTGGTGGACATCAGCGTCTGGACCATCGCCGGCGCCGTTCTCGTCTACCTCGGTCTTCCCTTCCTGGCCGGCTTCCTGACCCGGCGCAGCTTGATCGCGCGCCGCGGCGCCGACTGGTACGAGCGGCGCTTCCTGCCGCGCATCGGACCGATCACCCTCATCGCCCTGCTGTTCACCATCGTGGTCATGTTCAGCCTGAAGGGCGGCGAGGTGGTGGCCCTGCCGCTGGACGCCCTGCGCATCGCCATACCGCTGACCATCTACTTCCTCGTCATGTTCGTGGTCAGCTTCCTCATGGGCAAGCTGATCGAGGCCGATTATCCGCGCACGACCGCCCTGGCCTTCACCGCCGCCTCGAACAATTTCGAGCTGGCCATCGCTGTGGCCATCGCGGCCTTCGGGCTGACCTCGCCGGTCGCCTTCGCTGCGGTCATCGGTCCGCTGGTCGAGGTGCCGGTGCTGATCCTTCTGGTCTCGGTCGCGCTATGGATGGGCCGACGCTGGTTTCCGGACACGGCCCCGCCGGCGGACGCCGCCTGATGGTCGTGCTGCATCTCGTGGACGCGGATGACGCCGGCCTGATCGCGGCCCTGCAGGGCGAGGGCCTGCCGGAGCCCGGGGCCGGCCGCTACTTCCGCGCCGACGACGACAGCGCCTTGGCCGGCTACGTCGGCCTGGAAGGGGAGGGGCGGGACCTGCTGCTGCGCTCCCTGGTCGTAGTCGCTGACCTGAAGGCGCGGGGGCTCGGGAGCCGGATCCTGAGCGCCGCCGAAGCCGTGGCGAGCGAACTGGGCGGGGAACGCCTCCACCTGCTCACCACGACGGCCAAACCCTTCTTCGCCCGGCGCGGCTTCGCTGCCGCCGACCGGGCGTCAGCGCCCGCCGCGATCCGGCGAACCCGCGAGTTCGCGGACGTCTGCCCGGCCTCGGCCGACTATCTGACCAAGGATCTCGGATGACCTTCGCCCGCCTGCGGCCGCTGCCGGATCCGGATCATCTGCCGGCCCTGGATGCGGCCTATCTGTCGATCGATCCGGCCGCCGGCCTGGGTCCGCACGACCACCCGCCACGCATCCTTCTCCTGTACGGGTCGCTGCGCGAGCGGTCCTATTCGCGGCTCTGTGTCGAGGAGGCCGCCCGCCTGCTGCGGCGCATGGGATGCGAGACCCGCATCTTCGACCCCTCCGACCTGCCTCTGCCGGGTTCGCCCGGCGACGACGACCACCCGGCGGTGCGCGAGTTGCGCGAGCACGCCTTCTGGTCGGAAGGCATGGTCTGGTGCAGTCCGGAACGCCACGGCCAGGTCTCCGGCCTGATGAAGCTGCAGATCGATCACCTGCCGTTGAGCCTTGGCGGCATGCGCCCGACCCAGGGCCGGACGCTGGCGGTGATGCAGGTATCGGGCGGTTCCCAGAGCTTCAACGCCGTCAACACCCTGCGCCTCCTGGGCCGCTGGATGCGGATGATCACCATTCCCAACCAGTCGAGCGTGGCCAAGGCCTTCCAGGAGTTCGACGACGCCGGCCGGATGAAGCCTTCGGCCTACTATGAGCGCATCGTCGATGTGATGGAGGAACTGGTGCGCTTCACCATCCTCACCCGGCCTCACGCGGCCCAGCTCGTGGACCGCTATTCCGAGCGCAAGGCGGCCGGAATTGCGGTGGACGCCGCCTCCGACCTCTCGGCCATCGCCATCGCGCGTCAGGCGTGAGGCCGCGTCGGCGGCGCCTTGCGGCGTCGCGTGCCTGGCAAAGGTGGTAATTCGCCACTTCTGGCGAAGTAAGCCGGTTCTTGGCGGTAATTCGCCAGAAGTGGCGAATTGCGATCTTCCCTGTTGAGGCTCGGGTCTTGAGCGGGCGCGGCCGGCGTAGAGCCGTGCCGGCGTCGTGCGGGACCGCCTACCCTCGGTCGACCAGCGAATAGCTTGTGCTGCGCCCGCCGCCTTCATCCTTCACGAGGATGCCCCGGTCCACCAGATCGTTGATGTCGCGCAGGGCCGTGTCGGGCGAGGACTTCGTCAGCGCCGCCCATTTGGTCGAGGTGAGCTTGCCTTCGAAGCCGTCGAGCAGCCGGTTGATGACCGTGCTCTGGCGCTCGCTCAGCGTCTGACCTGCGAGCGCCTCCCAGAAGCGCGCCTTGCGCATCACATGGGTCAGGGTGGTTTCCGCGCCGTCGAATGCGCGATCGAGGCAGCCGAGGAACCAGTCCAGCCAGAGGGTCACGTCCAGCGCGCCTTTCTGGGTCGTCTCGAGGGTCGCGTAGTAGTCCTTGCGCTCCAGTCGGATCTGGGCGGACATGCTGTAGAAGCGTTGAGCGCTTTTCTCGGAGCGGGCGAGCGCCATGTCGGCGATCGCCCGCGCGATCCGGCCGTTCCCGTCGTCGAACGGGTGGATGGTCACGAACCACAGGTGGGCGATCGCGGCCTTGAGGACCGGATCCGTCCGCGGCTCGTCATTGAACCAGTCGAGGAACGCCCGCATCTCGTCCTGCAGACGGTCGGCAAGGGGCGCTTCATAGTGCACGCGCTCTCGTCCGAAGGGGCCCGAGACGACCTGCATCGGGCCGGAGCTCTCGTTGCGCCAGGCGCCGACGACGATCTTCGTCATACCGCTGCGCCCGGTCGGAAACAGGGCGGCGTGCCAGCCGAACAGCCGTTCCTCGGTGAGCGGAGACGCAAAGTTCTGGGTCGCGTCGAGCATCATTTCGACGACGCCTTCGACGTTGCGATCCGCGGGGGCGAGGGCCCCGATATCCATGCCGAGGCGGCGGGCGATGGAGGATCGCACCTGATCCTTGTCGAGCAGCTCGCCTTCGATTTCGCTGGATTTCAGGACGTCTTCGGTAAGGGTCTCGAGGACGGCTTCAGCGCGGAGGTCGAAGCCGAGCGTGTGCATCCGGCCAAGCAGAAGGCCCTGGCGATGACGGACGGCGGCGAGGCGATCGGCAAGCGCGTCAGCGCGCCAGTCCAGACGCGGCCAGCCTTCGATCTCATGGATGTATTGCGCCATTCCCCGCACTCCTTGCGGAGAATATGGGCGTTATTCGCCGCAAGAGCAAGGCTATTCTCCGCGTGAAGTGCGGAGAAAAGGGCGCTTAATCTCCGCACCAAGGGTGGCCTCGCACGCTCTCGGCTGCGGCCCCGCACTTTGGGTATCCGCGGACTGCGCGGCTATCGGCGCCCGAGCGGCTCCGAAACCCTGCCAACGGGTCGCAGTTGAGGGCCTCAGACGCCCGCTCAAGAGGCTGGGCGCGCGCCATTCGGCGCCGCATGCCGGGAGAAGCCGACCACGAGGATAGCGATCGTCAGAAGCT
>CAZGPS010000095.1:0-9355 GCA_964527675.1 uncultured Brevundimonas sp.
ATCCATCCGATGGCAATCTGGAGCGGTTGCGTATTGAGCTTCCGCGCGCTTGCCATGCCTATCTCGTCGCAGCTCGCATCTAGCGTCAACGATGGCCTTGGGGCCTGCTTGAGCCGAACGTCAGGTTTCGGGCGGAGGGCTGGTGACCGCTCTTGGCGTTAAGTCGCCCTATAAGCCGATGTGAGGCTCCTCAAACTCAAGATCCGCCGCTTCCTGTATCGCGATACCCCTGAAGCGCTCAGCGGCGGGCGACAACGGGCGCCGGGGATAGGCCAGAACGAGTTCAGCCTTTTCAACGGCTCCGTCCAGTTCACAGAACGTCACGCCGCGTGGGCAAAGCGCGCGCGCTGAGGCCGGGGCGATTATAACCCCGATGCCGGCCTCGACCAGGCTGATCATGGATGACCAGGAAGCGGCCTCCTGCACGATGTGCGGCGAGAAGCCCACCCCGACGCACATGCTGGTGATGGTGTCGTGAAGGGCTGGGGCCAACGCTCTCGGAAACAGGACGAAGGGCTCATCCAAGGCGGCGGTTGACTGCCGTACCGGGTGTCGCCTTCCGGCTCAGCAGCCAATGACCGCCACTGGCGCATCGCAGCCTTGATTCTGAAGCAGCTGTTCGGGTGAAGGCCCGCAAGTTGCGCAACGGCGATTTAGGCCGCAACGCCGCCTGGATGACGTAGCTGCCGCCGGCGCAAATGCCAGGCCTGCCCAGGTGATCTTCGACTCGCCGTCCTTCGTCACCCGATCCCGCCGTTTGCGAAGATCACCTGACCGTGGATCCAGGCCGCATCCTCCGTGCAGAGCGCTGCGATCACCGAGGCGATGTCCTCCGGCAGACCGATCCGGCCATGCGGCGTCATGGCGGGGATGCCGGCCAGGGCCGCATCGCCGTGCTGGCTCAACAGCTGGGTATCCACCGCGCCGGGCGCCACCGCATTGACCGAGATGTTCCGGCCCGCCAGCTCCTTGGCGAGAGCGCTGGTGTACAAATCCTGGGCGCCCTTGCTGGCGGCATAGGCGCCGGCGCCCGGCGGCCTCTGCAAAGTGATGCTCGAGCTCAGGCTGATGATGCGCCCGCCGTCTCTCGTGCGGTTCGCCGCTTCGCGCAGCACGTTGAAGCTGCCCTTGATGTTGGTCGCCATCATCCGGTCGAACGCGTCATCGGTCATCCGGGCGAACGGAGCGACGTTCATCGCACCCGCGTTGTTGACGACGACATCAACGCCGCCGAACGCCTGGTCATGCGCATCGAAGAGGGCGCGAACCGCCGCGGGATCGGCGACGTCCGCCTGGCGATAGATGGCGCGGCCCCCGCCGGCCTCAATCTCGCGCACGACCTGGGCGGCGAGGTCGCGGTTGGTGAAATAGTTGACGGTGACGGCGAAGCCGTCGCGCGCCAGACGTCTGGCGGTCGCGGCGCCGATGCCTCGCGACGAGCCGGTGACCAGGGCGGCCCGCCCGGCGTTGGAGCGGTGTTGGGGCGACGTTGATGCGCTTTGGGACAAAACCGGGCCGGCGGTCAGGGCAGCGGCTCCGGCGGCGGTGATCGCCAGCAGGCTGCGGCGGTTGGTGTCGGACATGAAGACCTCCTTATGTGCGAGGGGGAAGCAGTGGGGCCAGCCGCATGCGGCGGCCCGCGGCCATCAGCGCGAGCGCCGTGAGGACCGAGAATGCGGGACCGATCAGCAGCCCCAGCCCCAGCCCGTTGGACAGACCGGCGTTTGCGGCGCCGTCGCTGATCAGACCGACCAGCACGGGCCCAAGGGCAGGGCCGAACAATCCTGAAGCGACCAGGCCGAGACTGGAGGCGAGCGCCTCCTTGCCGGGGCCGGCGATCCGGTGGCCCGCGCCGAACACCCACGGCAGGAGGAAGGCAAAGCCGAGCATGGCGGGGACGAACAGGGCGATCGCCATCCCCCCGGCGGGCGCGAACAGTGCCGCCGTGGTGGAGACTGCCCCGACGATCAGCATGGCCGCCGGCGCCAGCAGAGGGTGGCGGCTGCCGCGCCGCACGGCGCGGTCGAACATCCGGCCCCCGACCAAGGCGCCGATGACGCCGGTCAGGCCCTGGAGCAGGCCGAAGGACAGGCCGACCTGGGCCGTCGTGAACCCGTGGGTGCGGATCAGGAAGGGTGTGGTGAAGGTATAGAAGGGCGCTGTGGCGAACCCGACGGCCAGCGCCCCGAGCATCAGCCAACGGAAGGCGGGAACCGACAGAAGGCGCAACGCGGAGCGAACGAACGGTTCGGTCTGTTCGACAGGACGCCGAACCGGCGGCGTCGGTCCAGCCGCAAGCCAGGCCAGTAGCGCCACGGTCAAGCCGAGCGCGCCGGCGCCGAGGAAGGCCGCGCGCCAGCCGAAGGCCTGGTCGATCAGGCCGCCGCCGATGAATCCGACCATGGTGCCCAGCGGAATGCCCATGGCGAACAGGCCGATGGCGAGCCCGCGCCTGTCAGGTTCGATCCGGCGGGCGATCAGGGCATGGGCGGACGGCGTGCCGCCCGCTTCCCCCAAGGCGACGCCCAGTCGGGTCAGGGCCAGGACGGTGAAGCCGCCGGCCAGTCCGCCCAGTCCCGTCATCAGGCTCCAGATGAGCAGACAGGCCAAGAGCACGAGCCGCGGCGATCCGCGATCCGCCGCCCGCGCCAAAGGTAGGGAAAACAGGGTGTAGCAGACCGCGAAGGCCAAGCCGGTGATCAGGCCGATCTGGGTGTCGCTCAGCCCCAGCTCGGTGCGAATGGACTCCGCCAGGATGTAGGGCAAAATCCGGTCGATCTGGCTGAAGATGCTGACCAGGGTCAGGGCGGCCAGCAGGACCCAGGCGCGCGAACCCCGCACGATCTCTCCGCTGGCCGCGCTCATGGGAAGCGCACGCCGGTGAGGTCTTCGGACACCGTCCACAATCGCCCGGCGGCGGCATCATCGAGGGCTGCGGGAGGTAGGCGCGCCTCGCCGGGATGCCCCCGGGTCTCGGCCATTCCGTTCGGCCCATAGTATCCGCCCGGCGTCGCGCCGGGATCGGTCGCCGCGTACAGGGTCGGCAGGGCGCCCTGCGAAGGCGGTTGCATCATCACCGCGCGCACGATGCGATAGACCAGTGGAACGCGGCGGCCTGCGCCCGGCGCATTGTCCAGCAGTTCGGTGCTGGACAGGCCAGGGTGGGCGCCCAGGCTGGCCACGCCCCATCCTTGGGCCGTGCTGCGTCGCTGTAGCTCAAGCGCGAACATCAGGCAGGCCAGTTTGGACTGGCTGTAAGCCGCCATCGAATCATAGGCCTTGTGGCTCGCCTGCAGGTCATCGAAATCAATCGAGCCTCCACGGGCGGCGACGCTGGACAGCGTCACCACGCGTGACCCGCCGGTCGCCTTCAGGAGCGGCATCAGCCGTCCGGTGAGCGCGAAATGCCCGAGGTGGTTTGTTCCGAGCTGGAGCTCGAAGCCATCAGCGGTCTCCATGCGGCGGACAGGCCGCATGACGCCCGCGTTGTTGATCAAAAGGTCCAGTCTGGAGAGCTGGTCCGTCATCCGCGACGTGAAGGTCTCGACCGATTTCAGGTCCGCCAGGTCCAGGACTTCGAACCGAACCCGGGCCGACGGGACCTCCCGACGTATCCGCTCGATGCTGATCGCGCCCTTGTCCGGATTCCGGCTGGCGAGGATCACGTCAGCCCCGGCCCGCGCCAACTCGAGCGCGTCTTCGAACCCCAGGCCGCCGGCGCCGGTCACGATCGCGGTCCGCCCGTTCTGGGGGGGAATGTCACGGGTCGTCCACTGGGTCATGGCTTTGGGTCTCCTGGTATGGCGTCTGTCAGCGCCCCAAGCCTGTCGCCTCGGCCTCAGCTTGCGAATGTCGGAACCCTCAAGTTTTTTGCCTGATCCTCCAACTTCTGTTGGCGCCTGCCGGAGCTTCGACTAGCTTGCCGCCATCGCCCGTCGAGGATCTGCTGCCATGTCGAACCGCCTGACGACCGCCATTTGCGCCCTGCTGGACGACCGGGAGATCGTCGACGGCGCGTTCGAGACTCCGGTGCCGGGTTTTCGCGTTCTCAGGACGCACACGGGGGTGCCGCCGCGCCACATGGGGTATCGACCGTCTCTTTGCGTTGTCGCCCAGGGCGCGAAGGAAATGCTCGTCGGCGACACTACCGTCACCTATGGCGAGATGCAGTGCCTTGTCGTGACGATCGAGGCGCCTGTGCTCAGCCAGATCGTCCTGGCGTCGCCCGAACGGCCGTTCGCGGGATGTGTGCTGAATCTGGATCCGGACATCCTGTTCGACGTCGCGTCTCGCCTTGAGAAGACGCCGGCGCGCGGGGCCTCCGACTTCGGCATGACCGTCACCGACCTGGACGACCGGATCACGTCGTCCCTGATCCGATTGCTGGAGATCGCGGACCAGCCGGATGCCGTCGAAATCCTCTATCCGGGTGTGATGAGGGAGATCGCATACTGGCTGCTGACCGGACCGGCCGGTCGAAACATCGCCCGGATGGTGCTGCCCGACGGGCCTTCGCAGAAGATCGTTCGCGCGATCCATCATATGCGCGATCATTTCGAAACGCCGCTCAGCGTCGCCCAACTCGCAGGGACGGCAGGGATGAGTCCCTCGGCCTTCCATCAACACTTCAAGGCCATGACCTCCATGGCGCCGCTTCAATATCAGAAGCACCTGCGGCTCCTGGAAGCGCGCCGCCGGATGTTGACGGATGGAGAGAAGGCCGGCGCCGCCGCCCACTCGGTCGGCTACGAAAGCGTTTCCCAGTTCAGTCGCGAGTATGCGCGCATGTTCGGTTCACCGCCCAGGCGGGAGACCCAGGCCGCCCGCGCAGCCGCCGCTGAGGTTCACTCGGTTCACTAGGCGTTGATGCGTGCACGTCGGCAGACCGATGAAATTAGTCTCACGCGTCCGCGATGTAGAAAGTCCGCTTTTAAGCTTGCGCTGAATGTCTGCTGTTGGCGTTTCGCCGACCTAGCGGTTTTCGGCGACGGGAATGTCCGCGATGGGTGATGGGGTGGACGCCCCCCGACGGCATCGACGTGCCAGAGTGAGGTGTTGAACAACACTCGAAGGAGGCGTCCGTGGGACAGGTTAGCACAGTTGGTTTGGACCTCGCCAAGAGCATCGTCCAGGCGCATGGCGCTGATGCTGGGGGCGAGGTGGTGTTTCGCAAGAAGCTGGGGCGGAGCCGGCTGTTGGCGTTCTTCGCCACCCTGCCGCCCTGCGTCGTGGCCATGGAGGCCTGCGCCGGGGCTCATTACTGGGGTCGCGAGCTGGCGCGGCTGGGTCACACGATCCGGCTGATCCCGCCGATCTATGTGAAGCCGTTCGTGAAGCGGCAGAAGAACGACGCGGCGGATGCGGAGGCGATCTGCGAGGCGGCGCAGCGGCCCAGCATGCGGTTCGTGCCCCTGAAGCAGGAAGCGCAACAGGCCAGCGGCGTCGTCTTTCGCGCTCGCGACCTTCTGGTGCGTCAGCGGACCCAGACGATCAACGCCCTGCGCGGTCACTTGGCCGAGTATGGCTGGATCGTTCCCAAGGGCGTGCCGCACGTCGAGCGTCTGATCGCCCGTGTCGAGGATCCGGCCGAAGCGCTGCCGCCCGCCGCGCGAACCATCCTGCTGGTTCTCGTCTCGACCTTGCGAACGCTGGACCAGCAGATCGCCGTGCTGGATGCGGAGATCGCTTCGCGCGCCCGGCACGACCCCGTCGCACGTCGACTGATGACCATCCCCGGCATCGGTCCGATCACCGCGACGGCCCTGATCGCTCTCGCGCCGTCCCACGAAGCCTTCAGGAGCGGTCGTCACTTCGCCGCCTGGCTGGGGCTGACGCCGCGGCAGCGATCTACTGGAGGTCAGCAGAAGCTGGGCGCGATCTCGAAGATGGGCGAGCGAACGCTTCGACGGCTGCTGACCATCGGCGCCAGCGCCGTCATAAAACAGGCCGCCATCCGGGGCGCGCCGGCAGGATCATGGCTCGACCAGATGCTGGCGAGAAAGCCGAAGATGCTGGTCATCGTCGCCCTGGCCAACAAGAACGCCCGCATCGTCTGGGCGCTCCTGGCCAAGGGCGATGTCTACCGAGCTCCGGGCGTGCCGGCCTAGCCAGCACGAACGCGAGACGTCGAAGCGTAGGGATGAGCGAAGGAGCGTATGGCGCAACAGTCGGCGAGACGGGATCAGGAAAACCAGGGCTTTCCACCGTGCCTCGAGCACGCTTTGGGTGATTTGGACCGGATCCGCGAACTCCCATACAGGCCAGCAACGGTACGCCGTCGCACCACAGGCCGGACAGATGGCAGCATCCGACTACGTGTCAGACAATCCCGAATTCACCCCTTGCGCTGAAGGGGGCGTCCACAGATGGTTAGCAGACGTTCTGAGATAAGGTGGTCTCCTGAACTGATATCTTCCCGGCCGCGGCCGCTGGAGCGAGGGCTGGAGGCGGGGGCCTAAGGAAGAAACCGAGATCTCCATCGTATGGCGTCGGGGCCCACAGCAACCGGTCGACGGCGTGCGGGGCCAGGCTGACATGGGCGTGGATGTGATTTCGTCTGACGAGGCCGCCGGGGACGGATTTGGCGATCAGCGCTGTCGCGGGGTTCACGATCGAAAGCCTAAGTCGAGAGGCTCCGATCCTGCGACCATGAGTACGCAGTTCAGACAGAAGGCTACCAGCAGGGCCTTGCCCCTCGGGGTCCAACCAAGTCAGATCGATGACGTCGATGATCGGTGCTTCGCACTCGGACATCTTACCGACCTGAGCGAAGGCGAGAGCCACCAGATGACCGCCCTGCCGCCAGCCAAGGAGCACGGGAGGAAGCGTGGCGTCAGGGTCTGAAAACCGATCCTGGAACGCTCTGGCGGATCTGGCTGCAAGGAGCGCGCCCGGGCCGCGCAGTTCTTCGTCGAAGCGATCGATAGCCTCGGCGTCCCTCCAAGGATTCAGCGCCGCCAACTCTTGCGGACAGTGACTGACAGCACCGGAGAGAGAGCCTGCGAATAGTTCGCGCGCCGGGCGCCGGTGACGGTAAATCGTGCGGGCGACTCGCTCTGAAAGGATCGTGAGCGGGGCGAGGGGCCAGACGATCTTCGCGTCGGCCCAGTGCGGCGGGAATGGCAGAAACCCGTTTCGGGCGTAGATCGGCGCGGACCGCGCATTGCCATTTAGAATGGACGTCGCGAAGACCCCCGGCTGACGACGGAAGGCTTCCAGCAACGCCTTGGCCCCTCCCTTTGCTCTGGGCAATACGATCAGCGAGTATCCCGTGGCCGCCGAGAGATTGTCGCCATCGGCAGAGTACTCTTGGCGAATGTTGCCAAGATAGCCACACACGCCGTGTTCGTCTTCCAACACCCACCCCGGCGCGCCCCTGCCAAGCTGGTGAAGCCACGCCCACCCCTGTTCGCTACGCTCGGGAAACCAGGCCCATCGGTGTAGGTCGTTGAGAGCCTGCCAGTCGTTCGGCTGGACTAACCGCAACACTGGCACGCTCAAGTGGCCATCGAACGGACGATCTGGACCGCCAGCTTTCTCATCTTGGGATCGGTTAGCCGCCGCCAGCTGAAAATCAGATCCTCAAGCTGTTCATCGGCCGCCTCCCCGACCTCGGGCGCGACTCCCGCCCGCGAAGGGAGAGGCTGCAACGCGCGAGATGGCGCCCCACGAGGATGGCGAAAATGACTCCCTTCCCGACCAGCCGAATACGCGCCCATTTCCGCCGGTTCGGTGTGCTCTCCGCGCTCTTGGGGGCTCCGACCGGGCTCACTCACGACCGCAGATGACTGCACGCTCTACTCTCCATCACGGTGCCGTTGGAGGGCGTTCGTGGACTTGAACCACGGACCTGCGGCTTAAGTGACCGCCGCTCTGCACGTCTGAGCTAAACGCCCGTCTCAACTTGGCACTGGGCCGTAAGACCCAAGTGGATCGCCGCAAGGGACATGCCAAGTGCGTGTCTTCATTCGGGCGGTGGAACGCGTGTTGACGCGGGCCTGCGCCAGTATGTCGGCGGTCGTGCTCAAAGACCGCCATGGGTCGAGAACTGACCTGCGGCCGGACGGGGTCGGAAGTTCCGCTTCTGGGCGGCCAGAGATTGTCCGCATCTGGCGCTTTCCAGATGGCCCCCGGGAGCCGCCCATGCAGTTCGGTCTCCGGAACCACGAAGCTCGAAGAGAATGCGTTAAAACTGGTTCCTGAAGCGCTGGAACGCGGCCGGCGACATGTACCCTCGCGTGGGACTCCTTGGCCGGGTTTCGGACGCGTCTGTTCAGCCAGGCGCCTGCAGATTGGCGTATAGGCGCACCAGCTCCGCCTGGCGGTGAAGTCCCGTCTTCTCGAAAATGCGCAGCAGATGCGTCCTTACTGTGCTGACATTCAGGCCAAGTTCCGAAGCGGTTTGAGCGACCGTTCGTCCGCGCCCAACGCGGGCAAAAACCCGTTCTTCGGCTGGAGAAAGACCAAGGACAGAAACTGCAAAGCCCGGGTTGGGCTCGCTGTCCCCACTGTGACCTGCGAGAAAGATCGCTCCGGCAATATCGGACGACGTCATTCCGTTCGGACTGACACTGCGCATCGGAATGACCCGCGCCAAAATCACGCCATGGTCCCCAACTGCGATCGTTATGACGACGTCCTTGCGGTCACCAGAAGCAGAAGCGGTCGAATTATCGACAAGCGCCAAGCCCATCGTCTTCTGAGCCGCAGCCGACGCAAAATTCAACTGGCCCCCAACCACGGTGACGAGGTCTGTGTCCGCTAGAATACGCTCGGCCTTATGGTTCGCGTAGACCAGTCCGAGGTCTGTGGTCACGAGAAAGACAGGCGTGGATAGCCCATCCAGCACCCGGGCGAAGTCATGCGTCAGCATTCGTTCGGCGTCGATTATTCGGGTGATCCGAGCGGCCCGCTGCAGGTGGGGGCTAAGCAAACGCAGGGCTTCGACCTCGCGGGGTCCGATCGGCCCGGCCGACCTGTGCCGGTTGAAACCGATATTGCCTATCGCGGTGTCGTCGCGGCTGAGGCCGATCGCCACCGCATCGATGAATCCCTGCGGTTCGTTGAACTCGCGATGAAGGCGATTGGTCGAGCCTTCAGCCAGTGCCTGTGGATTAAGCTTGGATAGCACCGCTGGCTGGTCGAGCGGGAGAGCATGGACGATCTCATGGCCACCCCACAGATCGATCAGCTCAGGCTCATATTGTGGGAACCGCGTGAGCCAGACCGGATCAAACCCCACAGCTTGGGAGATCATGGCCTTGCCGTCGGGTAGGCTGATCAGGCTGATCACCCCCGTCGCGAACCCCAGGGTCTCACAGATGGCTGCGATGGCCCGGGGCCAGAGCGACGGATC
>CAZGPS010000096.1:0-7340 GCA_964527675.1 uncultured Brevundimonas sp.
TGGGCCGTCCGCCGGCGACCGTATTCCGGGCCGGGAACCTGCCGCAGGGCGAGCGCCTGCCGCCGCTTCCCGAGCCGCCCCGGCCCGCGCCCGCGGTCGCGCCATCCGCCTCGATCCTCAGCGGTTCGATGATCCCCCGGGGGCCCGCGCCCGCGCCGGAGCCCGCCCTCTCAGTGGCGGCTCCCGAGGCCCCAGCGGCCGCTGTCTCCGAGACGCCGACGCCCGCGCCCGCGCCTTCGCCCCGCCCGGATCTGACAGTGCGCCCGCTGCCGGCGGCAGAACCGCCCGTCGAGCCGGCGCCGCTCCCCACGGCCGCACGGCCCGCGGCCCCTGTGGAACCGGTGTTGGCGGCGTCGCCCGTGGCGGCGTCCGGCGCTCGCCGGCGCGCCCGAAACCGGACGCCGCTCTACGCCGGCGTGGCGGTGGCCGCGATCGGCGTCATCGCGCTCGGCGGCTGGATGCTGATCCGACAGCCGGCCGCCTCCCCGTCGCCTGTGGCGACGACGCCGCCGGCCGCCCCCGCTCCGGCCCCGCTCGAGGCTGCTCCGGTCACGGCTGCACCGGTCGTCGAGACGCCCCCGTCGCCCGCTGTCGAGCCTGAGCCGCCCGCCGCCCCACCGACCCGGTCCACTGTAGAGGAAACGCGGCCCGCGCCATCGCGTCCGGCCGCAACCGAGCCCGCCCCGACGCCGGCCCGGACCTCGCCCCAGGTCGTGACGCCCGCGCCGGCCCCGGCGGTCGCGGCCCCCGAACCCCGGATCGAGATCACGCCCGTCGCGCCGGTGGGACCGCCCCCGACCTCGGCCGAGCCGCCGCCGGTCGATCCGGACGCGCCGATCGCGACGCGGCCCCAGCCCCTGGATCAGGACTGATCAGGCGGCCTTGATCGTCAGATAGCCGCGCTCGACCATGCGGCGCAGGCCTTCATAGGCCTCGGCCAGCTCTTCGTAGCCGGTGCGGGCCGAGGTCAGCCGGGCGATCTGGTCGGGCGTCGACGGCGCCCCCGACTCGCTCTGCCGCAGGGCTTCGCCGACCCATTTGGCGCGCGCCGCCGCCGTCTGGATCGCCAGCCTCTGGAACACGGCGGCGTCGAGGCCGGGCAGGGCGGCGGCGATCACCTCGCGGTTGGCGACGAAGGCCGAATAGTCGATCTGCTCCAGCAGGCCGCGCAGACGCCGCTGCTCCTGCGGGTCAGCGTCCTGCGGCTCGAAATGGTCGCGCTGGCGGCGATAGGTGGAGGTCTGGATGGTCGACATCGCGTCGCTCCGAAGGTGGTCGGGAGGAAGGGTGCGCCGCGCCGATTAACGAGCCGTTGCATCCGCGGGGCTTGCCTGCAGCGGGCGCGTCATGATACTTAAGTGAATGCTTCATCATCAACAGCCGCTCGATCTCGCCTTCCAGGCCCTGTCGGATCCCACCCGGCGACGGATGGTGGAACGGCTGGCCGCCGGGCCGGTGACGGTCAGCGACCTGGCCGCTCCGCTGCCGATGTCGATGTCGGCGGTGATGCAGCACCTGAAGATCCTCGAGGCCTCCGGGCTGGTGACGTCGCACAAGACCGGCCGCGTCCGCACCTGCCGCGTCGAGCCCCGGGCCCTCAGCGCCGCCGAGCGCTGGATCAACGATCGCCGCCGGACTGTCGAGCGCGATCTCGACCGGCTGGGGGCCTGGCTGGACGAGACCCGACCCGGGGGGGAGACATCGACATGACCGCCATCAACCCGTCCCGCGTGGCGCACGGGACCTTTACGGTCGAGCGCCGCCTGGAGGCTTCGCCCGCGCGCGTGTTCCACGCCTATTCCGATCCGGTCGCCTTCCGCCGCTGGTTCGTCGAGGGCAAGGGCTTCACCATCCACGAATGGACCCATGATTTCCGTGTCGGCGGCCGCTCCGGGGGCCGGTTCCGCCACGGCGACGAACGCAATGACATCTGGTTCAACGAGACCGAACACCTCGACATCGTTCCCGGGCAGCGGATCGTCCTCTCCTACGTCATGGGGCGCGAGACCCCGCAGGGCCCGATCCGGAACTCCGTCTCCCTCTCGACCACCGAGTTCGTCCCCGACGGGGGCGGGACACGGCTGATCTATACGGAGCAGGGGGTGTTCCTTGAGAGCGGCGACCACATCGCCCTGCGCGAACACGGCTGCCGCGAGATGCTTAAGGGGCTTGCCCGCTACCTGAGGGATCAATCGCCATGCCCCTGACCCTCTGGTCCCACCCCTATTCCGCCTACGGTCAAAAAGCCTCCGTCGCCCTGTACGAGCTGGACCTGCCGTTCGAGCCCCGGCTGGTCGATGCGGGGGACGCGGCCGGCATGGCCGCCTTCCGCGCCGTCTCGCCCTTCGGCAAGATGCCGGTCGTCGTCGACGGGGACCGCCGTGTGATCGAATCCACCGTCGTCATCGAATACCTCGACCGCCTCGCCGGCGGGGGTCGGTTGATCCCGGTCGATCCCGAGGCGGCGCTGGAGGCCCGGCTGATCGACCGGATCGTGGACACCTATGTCGGCGGGCCGATGAACCGCATCATTCCGCGCAAATTCCGCCCGGCCGGAAATGAGGACCCCTATGGCGACGCCCAGGACGAAGCCGTCCTGGCGGGGGCTTGGGACTGGCTGGAGGAGCGGCTCGGCGACGGACGGACATGGTCGGCGGGTGAGACCTTCACCCTTGCGGACTGCGCCGCCGCGCCGATCCTGACCTATGCCCGGCGGCTGGTCCCGTTCGGCGACCGGCCGCGGCTCAGGGCGCTGCACGCCCGGCTGACGGCGCGACCGTCCTTCGGCCGCGCGCTCGAGGACGCGGCGCCGTTTGGCGACCTGATGCCGGCCCCGCCGGCGGTGGACTAGGGGCCGTCAGCCGTTGGCCGTGGCCAGGGCGGTCTCGCCGCCGGGTGTCTGCGCGACGTCGAGCAGCTTGAGGCGGAAGATCAGCACGCTGTTGGGCGGGATATTGCCCGAGGCGGCCTCGCCATAGCCGAGCGCCGGCGGGATGTAGACCAGCCATTCGTCGCCGACGCTCATGTGCTGCAGGGCGTCGCGCATGCCGGTGATGACCGAGCCGGAGATGCCGTCCTCGACGGTGAAGACCGCCGGCTGGCCGCGCTGGAACGAGCTGTCGAACACCGTGCCATCGGTCAGCGAGCCCTCATAGTCGACCCGCACCAGATCGTTGCCGTCCGGGCGCTCGCCGCCCGGCGGCCCGGCCTGCAGCACCTTGTACTGCACCCCCGACGGCAGGGTCTTCACGCCATCCGCCCTGGCGTTCGAGGTCATGAAGAAGGTGGCCTGGCGCAGGTTCTCCGCGGCCTGTGCGTCTGTCCCCGGGGCCTCGCCCCGACCGCAGGCGGCCAGCGCCGTCGCCATGGCCAGCACCGCCCCCGTCCTAGCCCATCCGTAGCGCATAGCCTGCCTCTTCCAGTCCGTGTCTGATCTCATCCGCGTGGGCCTCGCCCCGCGTCTCGACCATGATGTCGAATTCCGCGCCCTTGGCCGGAACGTCCAGCGCCAGTCGGTTGTGCACCACGTCGATGATGTTGCCGCCGAGTCCGCCGATCACGGCGCTCATCTTCGACAGCATCCCCGGGCGGTCATCGCCCAGAATGCGGTAAACCACCAGCCGCTTCTCGCGCACCAGTTCACGGTTCAGCACGACGGCCAGCATCCGCGAATCGATATTGCCCCCGGTCAGTTCGATGCCGACCTTCAGCCCACGGAACTTGTCCGGCCAGGCCAGCATGGCGGCGAGACCCCCGGCGCCCGCGCCCTCGGCGACGGTCTTCTCCAGCGTGGCCAGGAAGGCGACTCCCTTTTCGAAGTCGGCCTCGTCGACGACCAGGACCTCCTCGACCAGCGGATCGGCCAGGGCGAAGGGGATCTCCCCGACGGCCTTGATGGCGATGCCTTCGGCGATGGTCTGGCCGCTGCATTTCGCCGTCTCGCCCCGACGCCGCGCCGAGAAGGAGGGGTACATGGCCGCCTCGACCCCGAAGATGCGAATCGACGGCTTCAGCGCCTTGGCCGCTATGGCCGATCCCGCGATCAGGCCGCCGCCGCCGATGGGAATGATCAGTACGTCAAGATCCGGCGCGTCCTCCATGAACTCCAGGCCGCAGACGCCCTGGCCGGCGATGATGCCAGCATCGTCGAAGGCGGAGATGAAGACGAAGCCCTCCTCGTCCCGCAGGCGGTGGGCTTCCTCGGTGGAGCCGGTGAAATCCAGGCCCTTGATCACCACCGTGGCGCCGTGCGCCCGCGTCCCGTCGGCCTTCACGAAAGGGGTGCCCTCCGGCATGACGATGGTGACCGGTATGCCCAGCCGGACCCCATGATAGGCCAGCGCCTGGGCGTGATTGCCGGCCGAGGCGGCGACCACCCCGCGCCGGCGCTCGTCCGGGGTCAGTTGCAGCAGGCGGTTCAGGGCGCCCCGCTCCTTGAAGCTGCCGGTGAAATGCAGGTTGTCGTACTTGATCCAGACCTCGGCGCCGGTCAGCTGCGACAACTTGCGGGAATGGCGCACGGGGGTGCGATCAACCTGGCCGGCGATCCGATCCCGCGCCGCCAGAATGTCGTCAAACGTGACTGTCATGGGACTTCCCTATACCCGGTCTGCGCCGGGTTGCCCGAGCTTTTGGACCAGCGTCCGGGGGCTCGCAACCTTGACCTTGCCGCGGCGTTGAGCGTCTCATCCGGATGTTCGACCCGCGTCCGTGACGGAGAGAGCCCATGTCCGCCCAGATGTCCCCCCGCAAGCCCTTCCTGCCTCTGATCGCGGTGGCTGCGCTCGGCGTGTCGCTCGCGGCCTGCGAGACTGTGCCGGCGGGCGGCGGCTTCGGCGGGGGATATGGGCCGGGACCCGCCTCGGGCGTCTTCCGCGCCGACGATTTCGTCTGGTCCACCGGCATGGGGCGGGCCTCGATCGACGGCCAGATCGACTATCGGCGCAACGGGCGGGTGTTCGTCTGCACCGGCTCCATCGGCCTGACGCCCGATACGCCCTACACCCGCGCCCGATTCCGCACCCTCTATGGCTCGACCGACCGGGCCGCCGTGCCCGAGTCCATCGTCCGCGCGCGGACCGTGGCCGACCCCAATGCCGACTATCGCTCCTTCGTCCGCTCGACGACCTGCGAGAACGGACGCTTCAGCTTCTCCGGCCTGCCCGACGGCGGTTGGTTCATCATCGCCCCCGTCAGCGCCGACGGCGAGGAGCGGGTCGTGCTGATGCGCCACGTCGAGACCCGAGGCGGCCGGATCTCCGTCACCCTGTAGCGTTTGTCCGATGTCTTTTCAGGCCGCGTATCGGGCCGCTCTGGAGGATTAACCATGCGCCGCCCGTTCCTCGCCGCCCTGCCGCTCGCCGCAGCCTGCATCCTGGGGGCCAGCCCGCTGGCCGCCCAGTCGTGGGGCCACAACAGCGGCCATGCCTATGATCGCGGTGGCTCGAACCGGGCCCCGTCCGCCTTCGACTGGCGCAGCCAGCTGGACCGGCCGGGCGACTACCGGTGCGACGCCTTCTGGGACGCCGGCCGCACCGATTGCCACGCCCGCTGGCGCGACCAACGTCATCGCGTCAGCGCCCAGGCCCGTCGCGACTATCGCGCCCTGGCCGGCTATGGCGGCAACGATGGCCGCTACGGACATGCCTATGGCTCCGGCCATGACGGTCGGTACTCGAGCCGGCGGCGCGGGTATGGCCATGGCTACGGCTACGGCGGCGGTCAGCCGGGCGCCGCCTATCACGGCGCCTACGGGCGGCCTGACCTCGTCTATCCGGCGGGCGGGCGTGGCGGATACGGCGCGGCCTACGGCGGCGCCCGGGACCCGGGCCGTATCGACTGGTGCCGCGCCGCCTATCGCTCCTACGACGCCCGCAGCGGATATTACCGCGCGTACAGCGGCCGGCTGATTTTCTGCGGCTGAGCTTCGGCGCGAACGGTGTTTATCCGATCACGGATCGGTGGGTGAGCGCTGTTCGCCATCGTTTCGCCTTGTCCGCACCGCTTCGGTCTCCCTCACCCGCAAGGGGCGGTGGATCAGGGAGCGCGTTCATGTCCCAGCACAATATCTCAGGCTCGGAAGTCTTTGGGCCCAAGCCCGGCGTCATGGTCAGGTCGGTGAAAACCAGCGGCCTGCGCCGCCAGCGTGCGGCGCGCACCTGGATGGCCTTCATCGCCGGCGCGATCGTGGCCGTGGCCGGCGGCGCCATCGCCCTGGCCGCCGTCTTCGGCCCGACGCTGTTCGGGTAGGGGGCTAACGCTCGCGGCGCGATCGCTCGCCGCCTGGGCCCGACCCCATCCCCGCGCTCAAGCAGCGAGCCGCCGCGCGGCGAGCGGTAGCGCCCTCAACTATGCCAGCCAGACCATCCGCCGCGTCCGCGCCTCGTCGCCCCGGGCCTTGCTGAAGCCGGCTCGCACCTCGCCCGTATAGAGAAATCCGGCCTTCTCCAGCACCCGGCCCGAGGCCGGATTGTCGGTGAAATGCCCGGCGACCAGGGCGCGCCGCCGCCACCGGCGCGACGCCCAGGCCAGCGCCCCTTCCAGCGCCTCCGTCGCATAGCCCCGTCCCCAGAACGAACGACCGATCCAGTAGCCGACCTCGGGCGCCGGATCGCTGTCCTCGAACAGGCCGATGACCCCGACGGGGCCATGATCCTCGTGCTCGATCAGGAAGGTCGCCGCCCGGGCCGGGTCCTGTCCGGCCACGGCCAGCACGAAGGCTTCGGCGTCCTCGACCGAATAGGGGTGCGGCATGCGCAGCGTCATCCGCGCGATATCCGGGTCATTGGCCAGCGCGGCCAGACGGCTGACGTCCTGGGCGCCGGGCGCGCGCAGGGCCAGGCGCCGCGTCTCGACGACAGGAGAGGGTTCGATCACGCACATGGGGCGGCCTCGGTCTTCACGCCGCCTCCTTGGAGGGCTCGGACGGCTTCTTCGAGGCGGGGAACGAAAACGGGGAGCCTGGTGATCCAGACTCCCCGCGGAATATTTCCCTTGGTCCGGATCGCGGCTCTTGAGCCTTGCGCGATCCGGAAGATGTTCCGTTCGCGCTACTCGGCGGCCATGGCCTGTTCAGCGGCCGGAAGAATCGACACGTAGCATCGGCCGTTGGCCTTCTTGGTGAATTTCACGGCGCCGTGCACGGTGGCGAACAGCGTGTGGTCGCGGCCGAGGCCGACGTTCTCACCCGGGTGGAAGGTGGTGCCGCGCTGACGCACGAGGATGTTGCCGGCCAGCACGCGCTCGCCGCCGAACTTCTTCACGCCGAGGCGTTTCGACTCGGAGTCGCGACCGTTACGCGACGAACCACCGGATTTCTTGTGAGCCATAGGTCTGCTCCC
>CAZGPS010000096.1:7440-9313 GCA_964527675.1 uncultured Brevundimonas sp.
ACGCGCGGGGCCAGGCCGCGGGCGCGCAGGTTCATTTCCGCCTTGGTCATCAGCGACGCTTCGCCGTCCCATTTGGCGTTCTCGCCGGCGCCGTCGATGCCGGTGATGCGCAGAACCGATTCCATCTGGCGATGGCCGTTGGTGCGGCGATAGCCCTGACGACGGATCTTCTTGAAGATCTTGATCTTCTCGCCCTTGCGGGTCTCGACCAGCGTCGCCGCGACGGTCGCGCCGGCGATCATCGGGGCGCCGAGGGTGATGCCCTTGTCGCCACCCAGCATCAACACGTCGCCGAACGACACATTGGAGCCGGCCTCGCCGTCGAGCTTCTCGACCACGATGACGTCGCCCGGTTGAACCCGGTACTGCTTGCCGCCGGTCTTGATCACCGCGTACATGTTGAAGCCTCAGCGAAACGCAAAAAGAATAAGCCCGACGGGGGTCCCCCTCGGGCGAAGAGCGGCGACATAGACGCAGAGGGGTGTCCGAGTCAACGCGGACGGGCGAAAAATCCGGGTGCGACGGCCCGCGGAAACCTTGCCACGCGGGCGCCGCGCGCGCCAAGTGGCGGCCCGTTCCCGGAGCCCGCCCATGTCGATCCGTCTCCTGCCCGTTATCGCCTTCGCCGTCCTCGCCTTCGGGGCGGCCGCACCCGCCTCCGCGGCCGATCCTGAGTTCACGACCGCCGCCTGCCCGGCCGACTGGCCCGCCGATGTGCGCGAGACGACCTGCGGGACCCTGACGGTCGACGAGTCCCGCGACGGCGCCCCGGGTGACCGCCGCATCGATATCGCCGTGGTCATCCTCAAGGCCAGCCGCCCCTATACCGACGCCTCGGGACAGGTGCTGCCGCCGGTGGTCATGTTCCACGGCGGCCCGGGCGGCGCCCTGACCCCCGGCGCCGGGAACCTGCTCCGGGGCCTGCAGCGGGCGCCTGATCTGGCGGCCGTCGACCAGGACCTGATCCTGTTCGACCAGCGCGGCGGCGGGCGCAACGCGCCGTCCATGGACTGCCCGGGCGTCCAGCTGACCGACGCCGGCCCGCCGTCGGATCAGGACCGCGACGCCCTGATCGCCTGTCTCAAGGGCTACGAGGCCCAGGGCGTCGACCTGAACCAGTATAATGTTAAGGCCGTCGCCGACGACGTCGCCGATCTCGCCAAGGTTCTGAACCTGACGAAGATCGACCTGCGCGGTGGGTCTTACGGCCCGCGCGTCGAGGCGGCCGTCATGACCCACCAGCCGCAGATCGTGCGCGCCGTGGTGATGGATTCGCCGTGGCCGCCCGAGGGCAACTGGGCCGTCGGCACGCCCGAACAGGTCTCGACCGCCGTCCGCCTGATCCTGTCGAAATGCGCCGCCCAGACCGATTGCGCCGCCCGTCATCCTGACCTGCAGACCCGCTTCGAGGCCGAGGCGCGCCGCTGGCTGGCCGGGCCCCGGACCGGCAAGGACGGCCAGACCTGGACGGTCGACGACCTCTCGGCCTTCCTGATGGAGACCACCTACGACCGGACCGGCGTGCGCCGTCTCCCGGCCGACCTCGAGAAGATCATCGCCGGCGACCTGTCGCCCGTCGCCAACATCGCCGCGAACCGCACCTATTATTCCGAGGGCCAGCACATGGCCTATATCTGCAAGGAGGAGCTGCCGTTCGAATCCCGGGCGCGTCTCGCCGCCGGCGCCGCCGGCGATCCGGTGGCCGAGGTGCTGGTCCCCTCGTTGAGCCGCCTGTTCGACGTTTGCGCCGCCGTCGACATCTCGTCGGCGGATCCGATCGAGAACGCCCCCGTGATCACCGACATCCCGACCCTGTTCGTCGCCGCAGAGATCGATCCCGGCTGTCCGCCGGCCCTGACCGAGGCCGCCGCCA